>JAWQFW010000097.1:0-16943 GCA_035968095.1 Oscillatoria sp. PMC 1068.18 | reverse complement strand
CCCCAATCCCCAGTCCCCACTACTGACTAGAAGCTTGCAAAAGATTTTGCCAATCCGCGATCGCCGTTTCTAACCACATCCAATTAGACGCAAGGGCTTCGGGACGAAACTGTTCAGGTGCTTCGGTCATAACTTTTTGACGTAATTTAATCGCTTTATCATCCAGAACTTCCTGTTGATTTCCTGATTGGTTTTCAGCTAATTTCCAAAGTCCTAAAGCTAGTCCAGCATAAGGATTTAATCTTTCTTGTGGTGTCAAATTAGCTGCTGTTTCTGGTTGTGCTTCCATCAAATCAAGAGCATCATACCAAGTTTGTAAAGCCTCATTATATTGACCTTCAGCATAATAAGCAAAACCTAAAGCATTCAAATAAGTTATCGAATTAGCTCCTTGTTGAAACGCTATTTCCCAGTAACGTCGTGCATCACTAATACTATAATTTTCATTGCCGATTTTCACAAATTGCCAAGCTAATCTTCCCCGTAAAAAACTAATTTCTGGGTCATTAATTTGTGCGGGAGAAACCGCAGCTAAAGCAGCTTGTGCTTGAGGGAGAGCATTGCGTTCTAATAAAGCAATAACTGCTAGTTCTCCTTCAGCGATATTACCTTGAGAAAATTGTTCGATTGCTATTCCTGAAACCGTAGCAGTATCGGCTGTTGCTAAATTAATATTTGAGGGAAGATCGACTGCATCAGGCTGATTTGGGATGGGAGCAATAAGCGGATTTGATAATAACTCTTCCGGTGTTGGTTCGCGGTGCAAAAAGAACCACAAACCACAAACAGCGATCGCCAATAAACCTGTTACCCCTAATAACTTAGCAATCAACCCTGAATACTTGCGAGTTTTTGTTGATTTTGCTGCTGATTTTGTTGTTTCAGTTGTCGTTATTTCGGGTTCAATCGCAGTCGTTTCTGGTTGAGAAACAATTTCCTTTTCTGGCTCAATATTTTCTGGTTCAATTACTTTTTGCGGTTCAGAATTAGGAGCATCATTAGCCAGATTTCCGGTGAGATCGCCAAAAATAGCTTGAACCACAGCCGAAGCTTCTTCATCATCTTCACCGCTACTAGGAAATTCACCTAAAAATTCATCTTCCTCTGGCTGATTATCTAAATCATCTTCTGCGGTCAAATTATTTCGTAAACGAAGTAACTTATTCGCACCGGGATCATCATCAAGAAAAGAAGCAGAACTTAGGCGTTCCGAAGCCAAAAATAAAGCTTCTTCTTCATCAGTTAAATTATCCGGAAGCAAGAATTCATCATCAGTAAGTTCAGGAAAATCATCATCAGTCGGCGGTTCCAAATTCAGCAAACTACCATCAAATTCCGGATGTAAATAAAGTACAGGTAAAGCCCAATATAATTGGTTAGAACCATAAGCAGAAATTAATCCTTGTCTCGCACGACTAACACTTTTATCAATCGGATATCCTTGATTAAGATTGCGATAAAGTAATTTAGTTAAAGTTAAAGCTACGGTATCAGGAATACGTTCCGCCATTGCTAAAACAGCCGGAATACCTCGTTTGACTAAAGCTTGTGCTAAATTACTTTCTGTAGCCGATGTTCCAGTTTCAGCAAAAGCGCCGCGACAAGAGTTAAAAACAGCGAATTTAACGTGATTATTAACTAACAATCCAGCTAAATCGTCACCGTAAATTCTTTCAGTTAACCCAGTTTGACGACTAACTAAATAAATATCACCACCAGATTCTCCCAAATTCGAGTGACCAGCGTAGTGAAAAACCTGATATGATCCTTGTTCGAGAGCTTGAGTAAGTTGCTCTCGTCCAGGTTGTTCGAGAATTGTTAACTCTATCGGTGGTAAATTTTTCGGGGGGGTGCGGTGTAATTCTGCTTGTAACTCGCGAGCTTCCCGTTTTAATTCTAAACTTTCTTGGTCACTGGGAGCCGCGATCGCCATTAAAATTTTTAAAGGTTGTTCTGGCTCTAATTTTGCCAGCACTGCGGGATTAAGTAAACAAATATTCGGTTGATAACGAGAAAAAGCAATATCAGTAACACTAGCTAAAGGACGATCTTCCGCGTGGAGAACCTCCCACGGTAAGCGAGTTGTCGCTGTATCCTTAAATCCTAAACGTAAACGGATGTAAGAACGTTGATTGTGAGCAATGCCTTGCGCGATCGCCCAACTCTGTTGTAAATTACCAGCAAATAACGCCTGATAAAGTTGTTTCCCAAAACTAACCAAATTCACCGAAGCTTGATTTGTCGTCTCCGACTCCTCCGTCTCCGTAAACACAAAATCATCTTCAAACCAACTATTACCTTGCAATAAACGCAACAAAGGGTCATTCATCAAATGTTTCGCTTGTGCAAACCATTCTTCAGTAGACCAACTAACCTTCTCCTCAGCAGGAGGTACTCCTGGTGCGACTTTCTCAGTCCGCACCAGATATTCATCATTTCCAAGGGGAGTGACAGAAAGCTGAAATTCCTGGGGCATTAAGTTCTCTATAGCTCAATTTTACGCGACGAGCAAAACTTCTCTTGTATAACTAGATTAATCTCAACCAGCGAAAGTTTCCAGCAATGGCGATCGCCAAATTACTTCAAGAGACGTAGCATGGCTAAATCTCTCTTGTTGAGAGAAATTGCTACGTCTCTACTGTAAAAAGACTCAAGGTTAAGAAATTAAACTCACATCTTCTCAAACGAATTCACTTCTAACACAGGTCCAATCATCGCGAAAGTCATCACATCATCTCGCACCTCACCTTCAACCTTGACTTTTAGCCCGCACTTTTGCAAATCTGAAGGCGCATCCTTCAGTTCATAGGTTTCACCTTCATCGGTAACTAAAGCCCAAACGCCTGTACCCATTTCTTTGCGTTCCACGGTTCCTTTGACGGTAATACTCATGCTAATTTATTCTCTCCTTGGCTTGCCCAATATGCTAAACCAAAACATAATAAAGCATTGACAATTAAGAAACTCTGGGCAAAAAAGGCACTACCCAAACCCCAAACTGCGGGGGAGACAAAGGCACTTACTCCCAAACAAGAAGCTACACCCAAAGCTGTACCGATCGCAAACCACTTCCAGGAGGAATGTCCTAACAAAAGTACCACGAGGATAAAAGGAAGCAAAGCGCTGGCAAAAAATGGGTTTAACGATACTGTACCTTGGACCGCATTCCCTAATTCTGGGAGAGAACTACCCATCACCCGGAAGGGCCACTGAGGTAAGTCAAAGATATAAAATCCTTTCAGGAAGAATAACCCCGAACTACCTGTAATTAAACCAGTAGTCAGCGACCAACTCCAATTGAAGGGGAAATAGTTGCGTAAAAACCAAGCGAGTAAATAGGAACCGAGAACCATAATCACTTTCGGGACTAAGGCGATCGTACCACCATCAATCCAGAAACGGGGGTTGAGATAGCCATTATCGCGTAGCCAACGGAAGAAGTCGCGAAACGTAACTTGTCCCTTCAAAGCTAATTTTACTGCGGCTCCAGCATCCAAATGACCAGCACCAAAATGATTTAAGGGGTCTTCCTCAATTTTACGCACTGATTGTTTGAGAATTTGCAAAACTTCGGCAGGTTCTTCAATTCCTGTCGCTTTCACTAAAGCCGCTACACCAGCAACGTGAGGTGCAGCCATACTTGTACCTTGAAAACCTGCAAACACAGATTGTCCGTTACTCGGATCGATCGTTTCTTGCAGAATCTTACCAGTTTCGCTCCCACCAGGAGCAGAAATATCTACACCAGCCCCAAAATTAGAATAAGGCGCTTTGTCACCGGACGCATCGATCGCGGCAACGCTAATTACGCGCGGATAACGGGCTGGGTAAGCAGAAGCGTTTTGGTTAGCATTTCCTGCGGCTGCGACAACAACGACATTTTTATCGTAAGCATAGTTAATTGCTTCTTCCATAATCTGCGCTGCACCGCCACCGCCTAAGCTCATATTAATCACATTTGCGCCATTATCGGCAGCAAATTTAATTGCTTCGGCGATATCCGCTACTTGACCGCCGCCAGTAGCCGATAATACTTTCAAAGGCATAATACTGGCTTCGTAGGCGATACCAGCAACACCATAAGCATTATTTGTTGATTGGGCGATCGTTCCAGCTACGTGCGTACCGTGTCCTTGGTCATCCGTAGCCTCAATTTTATCATTAACAAAATCGTAGCCTTTGACTAATTTAGTCTTTTTTAAGTCGGGTACTTGAGTAACTCCAGTGTCAATAACTGCGACAACCACACCGCTACCTTTGGTTTCATCCCAAGCAGTCTCAACATTGATACTCCGCAAATTCCACTGTTTCGCGTAATCTGGGTCATTAGGGACATCAAAAACCCGATAAATGTAGTTGGGTTCGATATATTCGGTATCTTGCTTTAAGCTAGATTGTTTTAAAGCCTTGAGTAGTCTTTTTTTACCTTCAACTACATAAACATTATCTGCAACGGAGAATTCACTATTCAGACGCGGTGTGAGATTATATTTTTGCGCAATATCCGCTAAATCTGACTGAATTTCCGCCGCCGGAATATCTTCCCGGAAATCAAGTACAATCGAATCAAACTCGCCTTGGTTTGCCAAGCCTTTAAAGTTAAATAAGGCAAACCCTAGCCCCACAACAAACAAACACAACAATAAAAATTTTCTCATCGCCACCATTGGCTCCACCAAGCGCACTTTGTGACTTCCACGATAACTCATCTAGTTGACTAATGGCGAAAGTCACGTTATGGAGGTTTGAGATTTTCGTCTCTAGTTTAATGACGCGCTAGCTAACTTAAACTTTCGCTAATACTTGTTCTACTGCTGGCTGAGGAGTAATTGAAGCTGCTTCGGCATCGATTAATTCTTTGACTCGCTCAAAAATTAAGACTTCTTTTTCTTCCTGGTCGGTTAATTTATCATAAAAATAATTATCAGTCAACCACTCAGCAAAGGCAATTTCTAGTAAACCGTTTTCTGCTAATTTTAAGCGCCAATACTGGGAAAGTCGGTTATCAACGATTTCAAATAAGGGTGCTGGATTAGGAATTGGGTAGTAAGTATAGCGATCGTCACAAAGATAATACCATGTTTGCCCGCGTGCTGATTTTATTGCATAAACAATGTATTCTCGATCTAGTGTCAAATTAAACTCAAGTTCTTTTGTATAACCACGAACTGGGTCAAGATAATTTTCAGGAAGAAATTTACTTTTATTAGCTAAACAACGAACTTTCATGCTTAATTTACCTCACTGATTACTTGGTGCTTTTCGTGGGTACTGTCTTTTAAATTTAAATTCAACGTCTTCCAACGTTTTACTATTACGAAACCAATGCACTTGCACAGAAGCTCCTTCAACGATCGCTGTTTGAATACTTGTCATTTTATCCCAATCTTCAGCAGCGCCACCGTAATTAGCTACCAGTCGAGGAGCATCTGCTAGGGGATTATCGATACCAAATATAATTACTTTACCATTACCAGTTTTAGCATCTTCTAGGAGCAGTTGCTCTTGGAGATTTCTCGGAGTTTCATCTGGTATTTTACCTCGTTTTTGAGTCACTGGTGTTAGAAAATAGTCATTGAGAGATAATTGAATAATTGTACAGCGCGAATTCCTGGTTTGGCTTGATTTTACTTGTTTTTGACTCGTAGCAGGATAAACAACAGGAGTACGAAGAGTAAACCTAACTCGATTTGGATGGCGATCGCCATCTCCCGCATTCCAGGATATACTACGGTCGGTTGGGCTTGTTCTAATTTGACGAAGGTTTGAAGAGTTGGATGAAAAGCTAACGCATACTCTCAATTGCGGCGATATCTCATCCCCGGTAACTGACTAATTAAGCCCATTAATTCCAACTCTAATAAAGCCGCCGAAACTGTACTCGAATCCATCTCTACTGCTTGGACAATTAAATCAAAAGGCATCGCTTCCGTGGCAATTGTTGACAAAACTTTTGCTAAATTCAGTTCTAATTCGGGAATTGGTTGCTGTGGTTCGACAACCACATCTAATTGAGGAATTGTTCCTAACATTTCCAGTAATTCGGCTTCGCCTTCAATCCCGAAAGCGCCGCGATTTAAGAGTTTTAAACAACCGCGATATTCTTCACGGTCGGGAGAGTTGGGTAAAACATAAATATCTCGACCAAATTCATTGGCATATCTGGCAGTAATTAAAGCGCCGGATCTTTGGGGGGCTTCCATTACTAAAACTGCCCGACATAATCCGGCGATAATGCGATTTCGGGGCGGAAAATTCTTGGCATTCGGTTTAGTTCCGGCGACATATTCACTGAGAATTAAACCTTGATTTTGGATTTGGTTGTAGAGGTTTCGGTTACTCGCAGGATAAATAATATCTACGCCAGTTCCTAATACCGCGATGGTTCGTCCTCCGGCTTCTAAACAGCCTTGGTGGGCTTCGGTGTCGATACCCGCAGCCATCCCGGAAACGATGGTAAAGCCGTGTTTGGCTAAGGTGTTGCTAATTTTGCGCGTCCATCTGCGTCCGTGTTCGGTGGGGTAGCGGGTGCCGACGATACCCACCATTGGGGTAATGCCTTGGTTTTCTTGGTGGTTGGGTTGTCCTCGGTAGTATAATAAGGCGGGTGGAGTAGGAATCTCTCGCAATAAATAAGGATAATCTGGGTCTGCTGGTGTCCAAAAGTGCGGGTTTTTGACGAGGTGTTGGGTGAGGAGTTGTTCTGGGTTGAGGGTGTGGCGTTTGGTGAGGATGATGCTGAGGGTTTTTGCGCCGAAGCCCTCAACGGCGCGTAATTCGGACTCGGAAGCTAGCCAAGCGGCTTGTAGGCTTCCGAAATGCTGGTACAAGCGTTGCAAGAGAATAGATCCTACTTTCGGTACTTGCGACCAGGCTAACCAATATGCTCTCTCTTCAACCAAGAATCTGCTCCCTGAGAAAAATTTGCTGAAAAATGTCTCTGGATTATTGAGAATAACTTTCAGTAGTTGTAAAATAGCTGATGGCAACTAATTGATAAATACCAGATGATCGATACTAGAAGTAGATTAGCAGGAATTTTAACTGGGTTGGCGATCGCCGCGATCGCCGGATGCAACAACGACAACCCCGAAGCTAACACCAACGACACCGCAAACACCACCACGAAGGTTGGCGAAGTAAATTTGTACTCATCGAGACATTACGACAGCGATCAACAATTGTATGATAACTTTACCGAAGCCACCGGAATCGAAGTAAATTTAATTGAAGGAGACGCGGAAGAATTAATTGAAAGAATTAAAAACGAAGGCGAAAATAGTCCCGCAGATGTGTTAATTACCGTTGATGTTGGTAATCTTTGGCGGGCGCAACAAGCAGGAATTTTACAACCAATAGAATCAGAAACAATTACTTCAGCAATTCCCGCAAATGTTCGTAGCCCAGAAGGTTATTGGTTTGGTTTAACTAAAAGAGCTAGAATCATTATTTATAACCAAGATAAAGTTAATCCCGATGAATTAAGCACCTACGAAGCCCTAGCCGAACCTGAATGGAAAGACCGAGTTTGTGTGAGAAGTTCGAGCAATATTTATAATCAATCTTTAGTTGCTGCGAAAATAGCAGAAAAAGGCGCGGAAGCAACTGAAAAGTGGGCAAAAGGTTTAGTCGAAAATTTTGCCCGTGAACCCGAAGGGAACGACACCGACCAAATCAAAGCCGTAGCCTCTGGGGAATGCGATGTGGCGATCGTTAATCACTATTATATCGCTCGACTTAAGCAAGCTGACGATTCTCAAAGCCAAGAAATAGTCAAAAATATTGGCGTATTTTTCCCGAATCAAAACGAAGGCGGAACTCATGTTAATATTAGTGGCGCAGCAGTTCTAGCTAATGCCCCAAATCAAGAAAATGCGGTCAAGTTTATCGAATATTTAACTACTCCTGAAGCTCAAGAAATTTTTGCGAATCAAAATAATGAATTTCCGGTGATTAGCAATTTGGAACCTAATGAAACTGTTGCTAGTTTTGGAGAATTTAAAGAGTCAGAATTAAATGTTGCTGGCTACGGCGAAAAGAATTCTGAAGCGGTGCAATTAATGGATCGTTCTGGCTGGAAATAAGCTTTTTATTTGACAAAAACTAGAAAACTTTCATTAGGAATAATGATGTGTTAATGCGGGTATTTTGCCCGCACAATCAATAAAACAAGGAGAAATTTTAAGCGGCTTAATTAAAATATTTTCTAGCTAAAACTAATACCATTTACCTAAACCAATGCTACAGACGTAGACCTGTAGAGACGTTGCATGTAACGTCTCTACACAAGATTATGTAGTGCAGTTAAAGCAAATTAGTATAACTTAATAGCTACTTCAAAATAAGCTGTTTTTAAGGAGAAATAATTGTTTAGTAATGTGGTGATTTTGCCTGTAAAGTCAAGGGAGAAACAAGAAAGTTAATTTCAAGAATTAGCTTTTTTTGGTAAACTAGAGTAAAATAAATAGAAGAAATAATTTGTCAAGCAAATTAGTGGTTTAGTGTCAAAATTTAACCAGCAGTATTTCTGAAAATCGCAAAAATCCTCATTAATTAAATTTATGTCTCTGAATAAACAAGAAGCAAAACAATTATTAGAACGTTTAATTTTTGACGAGGAACGTCCTCAAGATTGGGTACAAGATGTTTGGGGAATGAGTCCTACTTTGGGGGAAAGTGCCGCTAAGTTATGGGATGCTTTTGAGATGTTAATTAATTGTTGTCCTGATGAAAAGTTAGAAAATTTATTAGAAAGTATTTATCAAGAACAACTTTGATAATTTTGTGACTGAAAATGAGTAAATAAACAAATTTCGATTACATATTATTACTAAAGTAAAAAGATCAAGATATGGAAAGAGGATTATTGTGGTTGCCTCTATTAGTGGCTTTTTTCTGGTTAGCTTGGGCTGGTTGGAATGAATACCAAAAAATCGAAGCTTACAAAAACTGGGCAGAAAATTTTGACCAAGCGAAGTATGATATTTATGCGGTTTTAGGTCAAAAAGGTAAGATGATAACTTGGGGAAAACCGACGCGGGGGGAACCTGTGGAAACAGAAAGTTTTTCTCTGGATGAGGTGGAAGCAATTAATTTATTAGTGGCTGACAAATTAGTTACTTCCGAGGACAAGCCAAGAAAAGGTAAGCCATATTTAGAGTTTGTTTTGGCTGAAGAAAAGCAGAGGATTAAGATTCCTTTTACTGATGTTTCGCTAGCGAATAAATGGCAAAATTATTTACAAAAGTTGCAGCGAGAATTAGACGGTAATGTTGTTAATCAATAAAATTTAGTAAAGATGACGAAATTTTCGATGATTTAGATAAAAAGAAATAAAATAGGTGTCAAAAACAGAAGATGACGCTTAATTTTGTAGCTATTTTTTGGATAGTTTATCTTCAGAAAAAAAGATTTTTAATCATTAGCTTTTAGGGCAGGCTGGAGGGGAATTTTGAGAATAAATTCTGTTCCTTTTCCGGGAGTAGAAAGACAGAATATTTGTCCTTTGTGGGTTCCGACAACAATTTGATGAGAGATAGCTAAACCTAGCCCCGTACCTTTACCGACGGGTTTTGTGGTGAAGAAGGGGTCAAAAATGTGTTGTTGGACTTCTGGAGAAATCCCAACTCCGTTGTCAAGAATCCGAATTTGGACATGAGAGTTGTCAACTAAAGAAGTATGAATTTGTAGTTGTAATTTATTGTCGGAAAGATCGGTTTTTTCGGTGTTGAGTAAAGATTGCTCTTGCAAAGCATCAATTGCATTGCTGAGGACGTTCATAAAGACTTGATTTAGTTGTCCGGGGTAGCATTCAACTAAAGGCAATTTACCGTAATTTTTAATAATTTCAATTGAGGTATCAGGAAATTTTTCTGCTAAACGACTTTGCAAAATCATTAAACTGGTGTCGATACCGGAATGAAGATCGACTGCTTTGAATTGGGCTTCGTCGAGACGGGAAAAGGTACGCAAACTAAGAACTATTTCGCGAATTCGATTCGCCCCAACTTTCATGGAATTGAGGAGTTTGGGTAAGTCTTCTAAGATAAATTCTAAATCTTTATCGGCGATCGCGTTTTCAATTTCTGGTTCGGGACGAGGATAGTAGGTTTGATATAGTTTTAGTAATTCGGCTAAATCTTGGGCATACTCTTGGACGTGAGTTAAGTTACCATAAATAAAGCTGACTGGGTTGTTCAGTTCGTGAGCAACTCCGGCAACCAATTGTCCGAGGCTGGACATTTTTTCGCTTTGGACAAGTTGGGTTTGGTAGGAACGAAGTTCGTGGAGGGTTTGTTCGAGTTGTTCAGCTTTGCGATGCAGTTGGGCTTGCGATCGCTGTAAGGCAATTTCGGCAAGTTTGCGATCGCTAATATCTTCGATAACACCGACAAAATATTTTGGTTTACCTCGATCTTCCCGCACCATTGAAACAGTAAGATTTACCCACACAATTGTCTCATCTTTGCGGAGATAGCGTTTTTCATGAGTAAATGTGGCGATTTCACCTTTTAACAGTCGGCGCACATTTTTGATATCTGTTTCGAGATCGTCTGGATGAGTAATTTGTTGAAAATTTAGTTCGGATAATTCTGCGGGAGTGTAACCAGCAATTTCGCAGAATTTTTCATTTACCCAGAAAAACTTCCCGGAAGTGTCTGCATGAGCAATACCCACGGCGGCTTGTTCAAAAGTAGCACGAAAACGTTCTTCACTTTCACGCAAAGCTTTTTCCACAGCCGTGCGATCGCTAATTTCTTGTTGCAGTTGGGAAACTACTTGACTTAATTCAATGGTACGCTCTTGTACTCTCGATTCTAACTCTTCGTTGAGTTTTTTGAGCTTGGCTTGGGTTTGTTTCTGAGTGGTGATATCCCTCGCTGCGGCATAAATCAGCCCGGTATTTGTTTCTGAGGCTGCTTTCCAAGCCAACCATTTGTAGTTACCGTCTTTGGTACGATAGCGATTTTCAAAGTAAAGTGTGGGAATACCTTGGGATAACTTACTTACCTCGGCTAAAGTGATGCTGCGATCGTCGGGATGCACAAAATAAAGAAAAGGATGAGCGAGAAATTCTTCAGCCGTGTAGCCGAGAATTGTTGTTACTGCGGGATTGACGCGCTTGAAGTAGCCATCTACTCCAGCAATTCCCAATAAATCCAGAGAAAGGGAAAAAAAGCGATCGCGTTCTTCTTCGGTACGTTTGCGTTCAGTGATATCCTGAAAGAAAATTGAGAGTCCTTCTGCTACTGGATAAGCTCTTACTTCTACCCAAGCATTCAAAGGTTGATAATACTCTTCAAAAGTTACTGAAACTTGATTTTTTACTGCGCGGTGATATTCCCGATAAAATTTCGATCCTACGGCTTCGGGAAAAGCTATCCACAAATTTTGACCCAAAAGTTCGGCGCTGGTACTTTGTAATACTTTTGCTGCTTGAGAATTGAGATAAGTTATTTCCCAATCTTGATTAATACTCATGAAAGCATCAGCAATACTTTCCAACATTTTCAATGTCTGACGGCTAGAATCGTTGTCCAAAACCGTGTCTGTGGAGACGCGAGATCCGTTTCCGATGCTGGGCTTTCCCCCAGCATTAAGCTCTCGAATTGTTCCTACTAAAAATTTCTTACCCCCTTCATCAAGAAAACGCGATTTTTTGATTGAGAGCGAGTGGAGATTTCCGGCGCGATCGGTAAAATTTTCTTCCTGAATATTTTCAATTCCACTCTTCAGCACCTCTTCGTCTTTTTCACCTAAAAAATCTGCCTCCCCCAAGGCAAAAATTTCCGGGTTAGTTTTGCCAACTAATTCTTCTTTAACTATCCCTATCAATTCACAAAAAGCTTCATTCAAAAAGACGAAACGATGTTTTTCATTTTTGACAAAAATAGGGTCACTAATTCCATTAATTACACTTTGCAAAAATGGTTGAGATGTTTTCACTTCAGCTTCAAGGTGCTTTTTTTTACTCATCTTCATTAACAAACCATCCCAGAAAATATCTCCGTTTGGTTGTTTTTCTGGACGCGAAGCTGTTTGAATCCAAATAATTTTTCCCGAAGGAAGAACAAATCTTCCTTCCCATTCCCAAACAGTTAAACTCTCTGCCGAATTTAAGACAGATGCACCAAAGTTTTCTCGCTCTTCAGGATGAATCAAACTAATTAAAATATCAGCATTTACTTGAATTATTTCTGCTTCTAATTCAAATAATTCTTGACAACTAGAACTAATAAAAGTAAAAGCAACAGTCCCATCTTTGCGGCGCAAAAACTGATAAACCACCCCTGGTATACCAGCAAATATTCGTTGAAAATACGAATCATTCAGTTGTAATTTTTGCATCGGCACAACTGCTGGAGCTATTTCAGTTATTATTAATTTCTGGGGGATTGACATAATGTCTAATTGGCTACCGATTTGGGTTCGGCTTTCTTTTTATATGATTCCCCAGTTTTGAGAGCGATTTACAATTTTCGTTTCAATATTTAACACAATTTGTTAAGTTACTTAACAAATTATTATCTAACTACAAAACTCTTCTGGAGTTTTGTAGCTCAATAAAAGGGTTTAATTTGAGGTGACAAGGCGTTTGCGTAACGATTCAGCGCGTCTTTTCGCTACAGAGTTGTTCGGCTCGTGAGTGAGTGTTTGCTCATAAATTTCCAAAGCTTGAGCCGTTAATTTTTTGCGTTCGTAAACATTAGCCAGATTATTTAAGGCAGTAATATAATCAGCTTTATATTTCACAGCTTCTTTGTATTCGCGAATTGCCATGTCATACTGTTCTTGCGCAAAATAAGAGTAACCGAGGGCGTTATGAATAAGAGCGAGATTTTCGGGATCTTCTTTTTTCCCAGCTTTTAAAGCTTTTTGGAAGAGTTTTGCTGCTTGAACAAAGAGTTTTTTATCTAGATAAATACTGCCAAGTTGATAGTATTCGAGAGATGTACCTTGTTCTTGTTTGAGTTTTTTTTGTAGCTTAGATAAGTTAGTTTCAGTTTTGCGAGTTTTGAAAACTTGGCGAAAAATAAAGATAGCAGATCCGGCAAGGATAGCTAGTAAAACTGATAGATAAATTAAAGGAAGAAGTTCGTTCATAATTTAATTTTATTTAATTCAATCGTTATTTGCTCAAGTTTATTCTATGGTAAGCCCCAATAGCTAATCCTTTCTTGTAACCAACCAGATTCTTGCCAATTGGCGATCGCCTCATTGACTTTGCGCCGTAAACTAGCATATTGTAAGCCTGTGGGCATGACAATTGCTAAGGGTTCGCCGGAAAGACGTTCGGGAAGGAGGTGATACTGGGGAGATCCTTGCACCCAACCTGTCAAGACGCTGTTGTCAGCCGCAAAAGCGTTAGCTGCTCCCGTTTCTAAAAGTTGCCATGCTTCTTGGTAAGAGTCAACTCCGATTAATTGAGCTTTGGGTAAACTATACTTGATCGTGGCGATCGTCGAAGAAGCACGAATCACAGCTATTTTGCGGTTTTGTAAGTCACTCAAAGTTTGAATCGCCGGATCTTTGGTGACTAAACCAGTACCATCAAGATAATAATAACGGCTGAAATCCACGAGGCGATCGCGTGATTCAGTAAAAGTAACTCTGGCGATCGCCAAATCAACTTTTCCTTCAATCACGGCATTCAATCGCTCTTGATTCGTTACTGGTTGTAATTTTATCGCATCCGGACTACCAAGAATCTCGGCAGCTAAACGTTTCGCAATGTCGATTTCTAATCCTTCTAAATTACCTGTAGCATCGGTAAAAGCCAAGGGACGCAAATTATCTTTCACCCCCACAATTAGTGTACCACGGCGTTCGATTTCAGCTAATTCTGCCGCAATTGTGGGGGAAGCGGTGAGGTAAGGTAAACTAAGAGCCGCGATTAAGCAAAGCCCAGCACCATAAATGGATCTTGTTACACCGAAGCCGATAATTTTCTGCTGCACGATCGTCAATTATTCCCCACTCAACAAAATTAGCCCGCAGAAGCGGGCTGAAGTGTAAAATCATTAAAATTCAACCGCTTCGCTTACTCAGCTTGACTAGCTACTTCAACAACTTTACTAAAAGCCGCCGGATCTAACACTGCTAAATGTGCTAACATCTTACGATTAAGCTGAATCTCAGCCTTTTTCAATTTACCAATTAGTTGCGAATAGCTCATCCCATTTTGACGTGCAGCCGCATTAATCCGCGTAATCCACAAACGACGAAAATCGCGCTTGCGACGACGGCGATCGCGATAAGCACTCCGCAACGCTTTCATCACCTGTTGGTTAGCGGTGCGAAACAGCTTCGAGTGCGAGCCTCGATAACCTTTTGCTAATTTGAGAATTTTCTTGCGGCGTTTCCGAGCCACATTACCGCGTTTTACTCTGGTCATAATCCTAGTTTATTGGTTCTAATAAGGTTGACTCTTCTTGACAATTTAACTAAAGTCTGGTAATAAAGACTTTTACATATAAGGCATCATCAAACGGACATTGCCTTCATCGCGCTCATTAACCGTTGCCATATTCGACAAACGACGTTTGCGTTGACTCGACTTATGTTGTAACAAGTGGTTTTTGTAAGCCTTGCGGCGCATAATTTTCCCAGTACCAGTGACGCGAAAACGCTTTGCCGCCGAGCGTTTGGTTTTTAGTTTCGGCATAATCTTGCTTTAATTCGACACAATTTACTACTATATCATCAAATCCTGGATTTATCCCAGCTTAGTGAACAATCTCGCAAAAACCTTTCTTCGTGCAGATCAACCTACCGGAGTGACATGAGAAAATAAGCAGCGATCGCCTTTTTAGGAACTTTTATGGTTAATAACCCTTCTCCCCAAGCTTCCTCATCTCAGTACGAAGCTAGCAAAGCCAAATCTGAAGCTGAAGTCGAAACTCTTGTCAGCGAAACTACCACAGAAATCGACATCGACCTAGAATTTCTCTATACCAGAGACATCGAATTTCGTCAAGAAACAATCTACTTTCTCGTCGTCGATCGCTTTTGTGACGGCGACCCCGAAAACAGCACCGGACCCAACCCCGAACTATACGACCCCGAAAAACAAGAATGGGGCAAATACTGGGGCGGCGACTTACAAGGAGTAATCGACAAACTCGACTACCTCAAAAACTTAGGAGTAACCGCCATTTGGCTAACACCTTTATTCGAGCAAATCGAATCTTTATTTATCGAAAGCGCCGCCATTCATGGCTACTGGACAAAAGATTTCAAACGGCTCAATCCACGCTTTATTAATAAAAACGATGACCCCTCACTCAACAAAACCCAAGCAACCAAAGACACAGTTTTCGACAAATTAATCGCTGAACTACACCAGCGCAACATGAAACTAATTTTAGATATTGTTTGCAACCACAGTAACCCAGATATAAGTGGAAACAAAGGTATCCTCTACGACGACGGCGTAAAAATTGCCGACTTCAACGAAGACGAAGGAAAATGGTGGTATCATCACTACGGCGAAGTCACCAACTGGGAAGACGAATGGCAAGTAAAAAACTGCGAACTATCAGGATTAGCCACTTTTAACGAAAACAACGTCGAATATCGTACCTACATCAAAGCAGCAATTAAACAATGGATAGACAGAGGAATTGACGCTTTGCGAGTCGATACCGTCAAGCATATGCCAATTTGGTTTTGGCAAGAATTCAACGCCGACATTCAAAGCCACAAACCAGATATTTTCATCTTTGGTGAATGGATTAACAGTCATCCCGAAAGCAGCCTTTCTGTTGAATTTGCCAATAATTCCGGCATGACCATCCTCGACTTTGGTTTAGCTATGGCAATTCGTCAAGGATTAGGAATAAATGCCGAAGGAGGATTTCATCTCATCCAAGACATTTTTAATCTTGATTATCGTTATAACAGCGCCACCGAATTAATTACCTTTATCGATAATCACGATATGTATCGCTTCCAAACGTTAAATCCCGACCCCGATATCTTACGTTTGGCAATTATCTTAGTCATGACTTCCCGTGGTATTCCCTGTATTTATTACGGTACAGAACAATATTTACACAACGACACCAACAGCGATGGTAATCCTTACGGTAACAACGATCCCTACAACCGTCCTATGATGGATAGTTGGGATACCGAAACCCAAATTTACCGTGACTTACGCTTACTTTCCGGATTAAGAAGACTGAACCCCGCAGTTTCTCTAGGTAGTCAATGGCAAAAATATATTACTCCCGACGTTTATTGTTACGTCCGTCGTTATCGAGATTCCGTCTTATTTGTCGCCATGAATAAAGGCGAACCCGTTACCTTAGAATCAGTAGAAACCGAATTACCCGATGGCGAACATACTGATGTTTTATCTCGCAACAAATACGAAGTTAAAGATAGCCACCTTTACAACCTTGAATTAGACACCAAACAAGTCATCGTTTTCAGTCACGTAGGTGAACGAGTTAAAGGACAAATTATTGTCCGCGCCCAACTAAACGGGGTACAAACTCAACCAGGCGAAATTGTTGTGGTTATCGGCGACTGTCCCGAATTAGGTAATTGGGATATAGCCAAAGCACACCGACTCGAATACATTAATCAAAACACCTGGTTTAACGAAATTCCCTTTGATGAAAGTGTAGGCAAACTAATTACTTACAAATACGTTCTTTTGCGTGAAGAAACATCACCTTTACGAGAAAATTTAGTTTGTCGTCGTTGGGTACTCGCTACCGAAGGTACTGTGAAATGGCGTGATACTTGGGCATCTGGACGAGAATCATAAACTCAATTATCTCAATTATCCAATTGTTTGTAGAGACGTAGCATTGCTACGTCTTTATACATTTCACAAATGATTTAGTTTTTTGAATACCATCTCGAAACAATATCCACAAAAAAAGCGCCCCCTAAAAAGGAGGCACTTTTTGATTTAAGCTTTAGCTAAACTT
>JAWQFW010000096.1:0-17201 GCA_035968095.1 Oscillatoria sp. PMC 1068.18 | reverse complement strand
TACTAAAAGCTAGTTATGTCCCCGTCTTACGTCATGTCCACAGACTTTCAACCCATTACAGAGTCCCGATTCCGCAAGCCCTGCGGTACGGTGTCAAAAGACTTGTACTTGTTGCTTAGAGTTTTTACCTAACCAAGCGTTCCTGGTTAGAACCCCCTAACCCTAGTTTTCAAGGTGCTAATATCGAATACTTGGTTTTCGCTTTTCGATATTTCCCTATTTTACCAGGAATATATAAAGCCGTCCTTAAAGGACGGGGTTTCAGACCCAAGGAGATTTGATGATGACAGGTAAACTCACTACTCATGTCTTGGATACAGCCCACGGTTGTCCAGCCGCAGGAATCGAAATTGAGTTATGGGTTGTTGCAACTGACTCCCACGAAAGAACTTTACTGAAAACGACCAAAACTAATCGCGACGGACGCACTGATGTTCCTTTGTTAACCGATGACGAATTCAAAAACGGCGTATACGAGTTAGTTTTTGCCGTGGGCGACTATTTTGATCAATTTCACGAAACAGAGGCAGTCTTGCCCTTTTTAGACCGCATTCCGATCCGATTTGGCATCGACAACCCAGATGTTCACTACCACGTTCCCTTGCTGGTTTCACCTTGGTCTTACAGCACCTATCGAGGTAGCTAATTATCAATTATCAGTTACCAGTTTGCTAAGTACAAGACAAAATCCGTTCTTTTGCTTGAAATTTAAGAACAAAATGTCAAAAAATTGAAGCTATGGCATGAGTTGAAATAAAATAGACAAATCAAAGTTTTCGTAAAATAATCAAGTTAAGCTCAAAACTCCTCCCAATCTATAGATAACTTTCAATGGATAAGTTAAGTCTTGAGGAAATATAAAATGCCAAGCCAAAAGATAGATTCAATTCAGACATTATTCCAAAGCCGCTTAGAAACTCTTGAGCATCTTTTAAAGACAGGACAGACTCATTTCTCTGATGATGAATCTTTTTTGCAAAAGCGCATTGCACCTGATATGTTTCCCTTGGGTACTCAGATTGCTTTCACCTGCAATCAACCACACAACTTTTCTTTGTGGTGCGAGGGAAAATCTTTGCATAACCTAGACCCAGAAGTTGTATCTTTCGCGCAGGGATACGAACACATAGCAAACACAAAAAAGCTTCTTTCAAACATTAAAGTTGAAGATGAAAAGCTAGCTGAGGAAATCCGTCTTGACTTAGATGAAGGACTTTACCTTGAGTTTACGGGTAGCGTCTATGTCAACGAATTTTTAATTCCCAACTTTTACTTTCATCTTGTCACTGCTTACGATATTCTGCGTATGGCTGGTGTACCAATTGGCAAAAAAGATTATATGATTCACTTAATGCCTTTGGTTAGAAAAAAATGAAGATATATTTTCAATTAATTCATAGTAATTGTTGAGTTCTTTTCGAGCAAACCCCTTCTTCATTATCCTTTGAAAGTTTCGAGACTAAGTACACAACAAAAGTTAAAAAATCCAGTTTGTTTCCCTTGTCTTCCCAATCCCCAATCCCCAATCACCAATCCCTAATTATGTTAGTCACAAAACAGCCTATATTTCAACGATTCTGGTATCCAGTTATTCCTCTAAGTGAATTATCCGAACAACCGCAAGCATTTGAATTGCTAGGTGAACCCTTGGTAATTTGGTTAGATGCAGAAAGTAAACCTGGGGCTGTGCGCGATCGCTGTTGTCATCGTACCGCGAAACTTTCTTTAGGGAAAGTTGTTGAGGGAAATATTTGTTGTCCCTATCACGGTTGGACATTCAATTCATCAGGAACTTGTGTCTACGTTCCTCAAAACAAGCATAATTCAATTTCTCCTAGTTATAAAGTTCAAGCTTATCATTGTGTCGCAAAATATGGTTATGTTTGGGTATGTTTAGATGAACCCTTAATAGATATTCCGGAAATTCCCGAAGCTAGCAATCCTGAATATCGCTTAATTCCCGAATTTTACGAACGCTGGAATTGTGCAGGTTTGCGAGTCATGGAAAACGAATTAGACATGGCTCATCCGACATTTGTTCATACTACAACTTTTGGTAGTGAAGAACATCCCATTCCCGATGTTATGGAATTCCAAGAAACCGAATGGGAACTACATTATCATAGCGTTCTCGGTGTCGAAAATCCTCAACAACAACAGCAAAACTTACACTTAGAAGAAACAAAAACTGTTCGGACGATTGACGGAACTTGGTTTATGCCATTTACTGTTAAACTACGCATAGCTTACCCAAATGGGAAAGTCCATATCATCGTTAATACAATGACACCGATTAATGATTCCGCTTCGCAAATGGTACAATTTTGCTTGCGTAATGATACAGAAGCTGATATTAAAAGTAGCGAAGTTATTGCTTTCGATCGCGCGGTGACTTTAGAGGATAAACGTATTTTAGAATCAACTGATTATGATGTACCCCTTGATGTTAGTCAAGAGCAACAGATGATGACTGATAAACCAGGAATTCTTATCCGACGGAAAATAGCAGCGCTTCTGAAAAAATATGGTGAGGTTGAACAAACTAAAAACGGTAGTTTGTCTAAATAGTAGGGAGACTGAGGGAGCATTTTTATGAGTAAATATTCCTTAAATGAACTTAATCAGATGAGTCAAGAAGAATTCGTGGCTGCGTTAGGAGAAGTATTTGAGGATCATCCCGCGATCGCGCAACAAGTTTGGGAAGAAAAACCGTTTACTGATGTTACTCAATTGCATCAAAAAATGGTAAAAATAGTTCAAGAATTTAGCCCTGAGAAACAGCTAGAATTAATTCGAGCGCATCCGGATCTTGGTAGTAAAGCAAAAATGGCTCCTGCTTCAGTAAATGAGCAAGCTGGAGTTGGTTTGGATCGACTTGATGCTGCTGAATATGAGCGCTTTCAGTTGCTCAACCAAGCATACAAAGAAAAGTTTGGTTTTCCTTTTATCGTAGCGGTAAAAAATCACACTAAAGCGACAATTTTAGCTGACTTTGAGCGTCGTTTAGAAAATAGTTTAGCCGCAGAAAAACAGCAAGCTCTAAATGAAATATTTACGATCGCTTTGTTTCGTTTGAAAGCAATGATAACTGATAACTGATAACTGAAATGACAACTTTGCTAGTCAAAAATATTCATACATTAGTGACAATGGATGCAGCGCGACGAGAAATTCGTGACGGTGCTTTATTCATTCGCGACAACGTAATTGAACAAGTGGGGACAACTGCGGAACTTCCTCAAACAGCCGAGGAAATGTTAGACTTGGAAGGAAAATATGTTGTGCTTCCCGGTTTCGTAAATACCCATCATCACTTCTTTCAAACTTTAACACGAACTGTTCCGGCTGCACAAAATTGTGACTTGTTTAACTGGCTAAAAACTTTATATCCAATTTGGTCAAATCTTACTGCCGAAGGAGTATATTTTAGCACGAAAATGGCAGTAGCAGAATTAATTCTTTCTGGCTGTACTACTGCTAGCGATCATCTCTACCTTTATCCGAATAATTGTACCTTGGATGACGAAATTCGCGCTGCTCAAGAAATAGGAATTAGGTTTCATGCGAGTCGAGGTAGTATGAGTGTGGGTGAGAGTTTAGGTGGACTACCTCCTGATTCTTTGGTAGAAAAAGAAGAGGAAATTTTACAAGATTCGCAGCGAATTATTGAGCAATATCATGATAATTCTCGTCATTCAATGTTACGAATTACTTTAGCTCCTTGTTCGCCATTTTCGGTTTCTCAAGATTTGATGCGAGAATCAGCAGCAATGGCTCGTAATTATCCAGGAGTAAGGTTACATACTCATTTAGCAGAAAATGATGCAGATGTCAAGTATAGTTTAGAAAAATTTGGTTTAATTCCTGGGGATTACGCGGAGTCGGTGGGTTGGCTGGGTGAGGATGTGTGGCACGCACATTGTGTTAAACTGAGCGATCGCGCGATCGCCAAATTCGGCAAAACTGGTACTGGAGTTGCACATTGTCCCTGTAGTAATATGCGTCTTGCAAGTGGAATTGCTCCAATTCGCAAAATGCTCGACCATAAAGTACCAGTGGGTTTGGGAGCCGATGGTGCTGCTTCCAATGATGCCACAAACTTGCTTTACGAAGCAAAAATGGCAATGTTTTTAGCTCGTGTGGGTAGCTGCGACGCTAGTGCAATGACAGCCCGCGACGTTTTAGAATTAGCAACTCTGGGGGGTGCGAAAGTCTTGGGAAGAGACGATATTGGCTATCTTGCACCAGGAATGTCCGCCGATTTTATTGCGATTAACACCGAAATTCCTCAGTTTGTCGGAGTTTATGACAATATCGCAGCATTGGCATTTTGTCAAGTGGAGCGAGTCGATTATAGCTTTATTAATGGTAAAAAAGTAGTCGATCGCGGTCAATTAACTACAGTTGATTTCGCTCAATTAGTAGAGAAAACTAAGCAAATGTCTCAGCAAATGGCGAATAAAGCGGGTATTTGAGTTTATTTCTGGCGATTTGCCCTTCAATGCTCTGAAATACACAAATTTTTGCTACAAATCATTACCTGGTAGAGACGTTGCATGCAACGTCTTTACACAAGATTATGTAGTACAGTTAAAGCAAATTGGGATGATTTGTCAAACTTTTTCAGAAAGTGTATAATTAAATACAGACACAAGTTTGATCGTTCATCTCTTTTTGTAAAAAGCGGCAGTTGACTTCGCGCAGAGAAAGAGACGGAAGTAGGAAAATAGTCCCAAGGAACGCACCTCAAACCACTACATTTATCAGAGGTAAGTCACCCATGAAGAAATCTTTAATTAATAGCGTCACCAACCAGTTGCAATGGCAAACTTATAAGCAACTAGAATTACTACCTAATTCAGTAGAGAATCCTCAACTCAAAAAAACCAAATTCGCTTTAGGATTAGATTTAGTTTGGCGATCGCTAATTGTGGCTTTGACCAAAGAACTAATTTACCGCGACCAACAGGTAGAATATTTAGAGCGGTGTTGGGCGCTTGAATTCGAGCAAAATAGCCCAACTAACTCCAACACACTGCAAAAATTGTGGACATTGATCGAGTAAGCTGCTCAAAAAGTTAAAATTGAAGAGCTAAAAATTCCCCAAAATAAAGGGTAAGGAGTATAATTTTGCCCCTGTCTCCGCGATCGCTCCAGCGAAATCAATCTTTACAGGAGCAAACCTACCAAGCACTACGCACAGCAATTTTATCAGGCGAACTAACTTCCGGACAACGGTTAGTAGAAACCCATCTTGCCAAAAAACTCCAAGTTAGTCGCACCCCAATCCGCGAAGCAATTCGGCAACTACAAAATGAAGAATTAGTTACTCTCGATAATGATAATATCTTGAGAGTAGCTCAATTTTCCCCTGAAGATGCCGCCCAGTTGTATGATTGTCGTCTAGCCTTAGAGCAACTTGCAGTCACCCAAGCTTGTCAAAAAGCCACCGACACGCAACTTAAAGCACTGAAGCGTATGGTAATCCAAGCCGAAAAATTTAGCCAAAGTAAACCTTCTCAACTAACTAATTTTCAGCTTTTAGATCTCGACTATCGCTTTCATCGTCTCTTGGCTGAAAGTTCGGGAAATTTATGGCTGAGGTCATTGTTGGATCGAGTTTTTGATAAAATGATGCTGATTAGAATTCAAACTGTCCAAAGTAATCCCGATGTGCTAGAAATTCGTGCTGAACATCAGCGCATTTATGAGACAGTAATTCAGCGATCGCCAGAAACAGCAGTACAAGCGATTCAAGACCATTTATTAGCGGCTAAAGCACGAGTTATTCAGGAAATGGAAAATATTCAACCAGAAAATTGTTCCTAACAATACTTTGTTAGTCGTTTTCGGCTGATAAAATGCCGACAAGCTCACAGATGAGTTAAATCTCGCGCTTGAATACATTTCCTTAATTAACTGGTTAAATTGATCGTTATGTCTGCTGCTTATCCCCGGGATTTAATTGGTTACGGAAGAAATCCCCTCAATCCCCAATTTCCCGGTAACGCTCGCCTTGCCCTCCAATTTGTGATTAACTACGAAGAAGGTGGCGAAAACTGTGTCTTACACGGAGACATGGCTTCCGAAGCCTTTCTCTCAGAAATTATCGGCGCAAAACCGTTACCTGGGACGCGACACATGAACATCGAATCGATGTACGAATACGGTAGTCGGGCGGGCATCTGGCGGCTACATCGCCTCTTTACCGAGCGGAATATCCCCGTCACCGTCTATGGAGTGGCAATGGCTTTAGAACGCAACCCAGAAGCCGTAGCCGCCATGATTGAAGCCGACTGGGAAATCGCTTCTCATGGCTACCGTTGGATTGATTATCAATATTTACCAGAGGAAATTGAGCGCGAACATCTCGAAAAGGCGATCGCCATTCACACCCAAGTCACAGGCGATCGTCCCCTCGGCTGGTACACTGGACGCAACAGCCCCAATACTCGTCGTTTAGTCGTCGAAGCTGGAGGCTTTCTTTACGACTCCGACAGCTACGCAGATGACTTACCTTACTGGGTTTACGAAAAATCTCGCCCTCACTTAGTAATTCCCTACACACTCGACAACAACGATATGCGTTTCGCTACCAATCAAGGATTTAACTCTGGGGAGCAGTTTTTTACCTATCTTCGCGATGCTTTCGATGTTTTGTACGCCGAAGGAGAAACCACTCCCAAAATGATGAGCGTGGGGTTACACTGTCGTTTAGTAGGTAGACCTGGACGCACCGCTTCCCTAGCTCGATTTCTCGATTATGTGCAGCAGCGATCGCACGTTTGGATCTGTCGTCGGATCGATATTGCTCACCATTGGCACCAAAATCATTATCCTGGGGATTAGGGATTGGCGATCGGGGATTGGCGATCGGGGATTGGTGATTGGCGATTGGGGATTAGGGATTGGTGATTGGCGATCGGTGATTGGGGATTGGTGATTGGTAAGACAAGGAGGAAATGGGGGAAATGGGAGACAAGGGAGAGTAAATTGTTGGATTTGATTTGTGTTGGTAATTTCCAATTCTTCCAACACCTCCAACACCTCCAACACCTCCAATTCCCCCAACACCTCCAACACCTCCAACACCTCTAATCCCTAATTCCCAACCCCCGCCTTATAAGCAGCCCAACCGCCATAATCAGAAATATCCAACCAATCGTACTTCTCCACCAACTCACGAGGATAAAGCATCGCCGTCAACACCTCCCCATCTTCCAATACCACATCACCCGGATACATATTCGGTGGTTCCGTAGAAACCAAATACTCATATTGTTCCGACGTGAGTTCGTACACTTCACCGGGAATGCTAATTCCTCCCGACTCAACCTGGTATATCGCCGGATGCCACCCCTCTGCCGCAGCGTGGAGGCGATACAGAGGGCGAGTTTTCGCAGTTTTGAGAAATTTAGCCGCTTGCAGATTTCCGTGGTCTGGTTGACCTTTTAGCGCTGAACCGCAGATAAAAACTCGTTTGGAAGTCACATCAGTTGTGGTCATCTTCAATTCTGTCTCAGAATACTTTTGCCAAAGATCAATAATTAGTGTACTCCAAATTTCAGATTTTTTTGTATACAGTATACAGTTTTTCCAAAAAGAAAAGGTAAAATTAAACTTACACATCTTGGAGAAAAAGCCTTATGTAAGAAGTAGCGCTGGTACAGCCCAAACATCTTGCTCGCTAAATCCTGAAAAGTGAGTATTTTTAGTGACGAATGTGACCGCTTCTAAGGCAAAACTTCCCTTAAAGTTAATTAAAATCTGAGCAACGAATAACTGTTCTCAACTCAAACAAGATTGCAAGATTATCAAAACCGAAGAGATATTTGATGGTAACTAGCTTAATTTCCACATTTTCAGTTAATCAAGAGCGCCTGCAACAAAGTATCGCAACTTTGGCAGCAATTGGTCAAACTCCTCAAGGTGGAGTGCAGCGTATTGCTTATAGCTTAGAAGATCTCGAAGCTCGGAATTTGATTCAACGCTGGATGAAAGAAGCTGGAATGAGCGTGAGAATAGACGCGGCGGGTAATATTATTGGGAGGTATCCGGGTAAATTCCCGGAAATGCCTAGTTTAGCCACAGGTTCTCACCTTGATACGGTTCCTAATGCGGGACGCTATGATGGTGCTTATGGAGTTTTAGCTGCACTGGAAGTTGCACGAGTTTTCCAGGAGCGACAAATTCAACTGAATCATCTTTTTGAGGTAATTGTCTTTACTGACGAAGAAGGTAGTATGATTGGCAGTAAGGCAATGTCGGGTAGCTTAATTGACGATCCAGCTTACTATGTTCGCCCTGATGGTACAGATATTCAGAGTTGTTTAGCCAAAGTTGGCGGTAATTGGGATAAGATCGAGCAAGCGCGCTTGACTTCCACCGAAATTGCGGCTTTTGTGGAGTTGCACGTTGAGCAAGGTCCGGTGCTGGAGTCAGCAGGGAAGCAAATTGGTGTGGTTCAAGGAATTGTCGGTCAACGAAGATATATAATTATCGTTAAGGGAAGTCCGAGACACGCAGGGACGACTCCGATGAATATGCGTCAAGATGCTTTAGTCGCAGCGTCTCAGGTGGTTTTAGCGGTGAATGAGTTAGGAAATACTCCCGGAGAGCAAGTCGCGACGGTGGGAAGGATGCAGGTTTCCCCGAATGCAGCGAATACGGTTCCTGGTTTGGTGGAGATGGAGTTGGATATTCGCGATTTGTCGAATCAACGTCTGGATGAATTAATTTTACAGTTAGAGGAGAAGATTATGGCGATCGCCACTAACACCCAAACTGAAATTCAAATTTATCCTCGTCTCCGTAACGAACCAGCTTTAGCAAAAACGGAAATTCAAAACATAATTACCGAAATTTGTCAAGACTTAAACTTAACTTATTTGCACCTACCCAGTCGCGCCAGTCACGATGCTCAAGAAATTGCTACTTTCACTGATATGGGGATGATTTTTGTCCCTAGCGAGGCAGGAGTTAGCCACGCAGAAACAGAGTACACTTCTATTGAGCAATGTACTCAAGGAGCGAATGTTTTGCTACACGCTTTACTAAGGTTAGATCAAGATTATCCCTAGGGCAACCACGGGGGGTTGCCCCGACTGAATTAGACAGCTAGTTTTTCGACTTGTTTAAGTTTTGCTTCAGATGTTTGTCCAGGTAAACTCAACTCTGGCTTTGCCAATTCTGACTTAGAAACTGGTGCTTGTTCCAAAACGGTAACTTCGAGGTTGACTGAGACTAAATAAGAGCCGGGGATTTTTTCGATTTCAGCAGCAACCAAAGCTGCTAAATCTGGGCGTTGTCCGCTTAGGGGATCGCGCAAGTTGTGGCGATCCCACTCGTATTCGGGATGGGGATTAATGCTGAGAACGTAATGCTTAATCATGGGTAAGTTCGGCGATCGCTATTCTTCCTATCTATTTTAGTACAATTGTATTGTTTCTACCATTACTATCTTGGTTTGGAGACAAATTTTTACTTAACGAATCGTGGAACCAAATTTCTGTCTGGGGGAGAGAAAGAGGAATCTCAGCTTCGTCAAAAGCAACTTTGATGCGACGACGGAATTCACGCGACACATCCCACTGTTTCAGAGGTACAGTCATAATCCAAACGCGAACGATCGCCCCGCGCTCGGCAAAATTATCCACACCTAAGATTTTGGGAGTTTCCAGAATTTGCTGACTCCAATCCTCTTCCTGAGCCATTTTCTCCGCAGTAGAGCGAACAATGTCGATACAGCGATCGATATCCGCTCGATAAGGAACGGGAATATTCAAATCTGCACGCGACCAACCATTAGAATGATTAGCAACAATTTTCACCTCACTATTGGGAATTGTAATTAATCTTCCTTCCCCATCGCGCAACTGAGTAATCCGGAGATTGAGATGTTCCACCAAACCACCATAATCACCTACTGCAATCACATCACCAACCGCATATTGATCTTCGAGGATAATTAAAAAGCCATTGAGAGCATCCTTAATCAAACTTTGGGAAGCAAAAGACACTGCTACACCAACCAGCCCTGCACCAGCTAATAAAGGCGCAATATCGACTCCGATCGCGGCGAGAGCGACCAAAGAACCCACAGCTACGCCTGTTACCACAACCACACTTTTCGTCACTCCAGAAATCGTGGAAATCCGCAACTCGACGCGACGATCTGCTTCTGGGGTTAACAAATTATTCTCAGCCAAAGCCGAGGTAAACTTGTCAATCAAAGCGAAACAAAGCCGAACTACTACATAAGTTCCTAACCCAACTACACCCAAGCGCATCGGAACCTGTAAAGCAGTCATAATCAAAGTTTGTACTACTCTGGTATAAGGAAACAATCCTAAAATGTAGAGACTTCCCCCAGCCAAAACACTTCCTTCAGTTAACTGCAACAAGCGATGCTGAACTTCTTTGAGATTAAACTGCTGTTGCAGATTTAATTGAGTCGAGACTGATTCATTTGTTTCGGCGGTAGCATTATTGGTTGATTCAAGCTTATCTTTCGACTGTTTTGATTTTCTTTCCCAACGAGTTACCGCCAAAGTTACCAACAGCATACCGATTCCAGTACCCGCCGCGATCGCACTCTGACGAATCAAATACCTTGGTTGTCGTTCCGTTTTCGCTTGAGCTAATCCTTGTCGTAACTCTTCGACAATTTGATCGGCTCTGATTTCGATACTAACTCCGGACAAATTTGCATCAAGATTTGTCACACTCAGTAAACGAATTGCTTCGCTTTCACCAACTTGCAAATAAACATCAGGAATTTGTTCGTCTGATTTTTGACGAGTAGTAATTTCTAAATTTTCAGAGTTATTGCGCAGATAATCGCGAGCAACTTCATCCAAACGCTTCTGAATATCACTAACTCGTCCCGGTAAATCTGACTCTTGAGTCGCAATTCTAAACAAACATTTGCCGTCGAGCCAAATGCACTCTGCTTCTGGTTGGATATTCACTTTCTCGGAAGATAACTCAGGAGTAGGCAGATTTATGTCTGAGACTACGGGTAATTGAGCTTTTACTGGAGAGATTACGGCTCCGGTTATGAAAACTGAATTAGTGATAATGCCAAAAGCTAGAGTGCGAAATTTTAACATCTTGGTTTGTTCTGGGGATCGATTACTCACTTACTGAGTATATATACTTGAAAATTTGTGACGTTGCTAAATCTTGCGCTGGAAGGATATTTAGTGGATGTATAAATCTTACTTCAGCAGAATGTCATGAGGCGCGATCGCCTTTTTCAAGTCCGAAATTGCTCTCAGCGCGAATATTCTCACAATTAACTTGAGCAAAGATTGTAACAGTCAACTCCTGAGCAGAAAACTCTTTCTCCAGAGAGATATTTTGCTGTTGTTTCCCAAAAAAAGCGATTTCGCTGAGTCTACTTTGCTCTCGACGCTTTGTTTCCTCATTCCGAGTCAAGAAACGCGATCGCCATTTTCTCAAGAATCAAGAACCGAAAAAAAGCACCGGGGGTAGAGTTACTGACTCCAGGGAGAAAGATCGATTACCCTAGGAAAGATGACCTAAAAAATAACTCAATCTGTAAAATACATGACTGCAACAGCGACAACACCTAAACACGAAGTCAAAGACCTTTCCCTGGCTAGCCAAGGAAAACAGCGCATCGAATGGGCAGGACGAGAAATGCCTGTTCTGCGCTTAATTCAAGAACGCTTCGGCAAAGAAAAGCCCCTAGCAGGAATTCGTTTAATTGCTTGCTGTCACGTTACCACAGAAACCGCTCATTTAGCGATCGCCCTCAAAAATGGCGGTGCTGACGCTTTATTAATCGCCAGCAACCCACTTTCCACCCAAGACGACGTAGCTGCAAGTCTCGTTGCTGACTACGGCATCCCCGTCTTCGCTTGGAAAGGAGAAGACAACGCCACTTACCACCGTCACGTGCAAATCGCCCTTGACCACAAACCCAACATCATTATCGACGATGGTGGCGACGTTACCGCAACCTTAATCAAAGAACGTCAAAATCAAATCAACGACATCATCGGTACCACCGAAGAAACCACCACCGGAATCATTCGTCTCCGTGCAATGCTCAACGACGGAGTTCTCACCTTCCCCGCGATGAATGTCAACGATGCCGACACCAAACACTTCTTCGACAACCGCTACGGTACTGGTCAGTCTACCCTAGATGGAATTATTCGCGCCACCAACGTTCTCCTCGCCGGAAAAACCGTAGTCGTCGCTGGTTACGGTTGGTGTGGTAAAGGTGTAGCCATGCGAGGACGAGGCTTAGGTGCAAACATAGTTGTCACTGAAATTGACCCCACCAAAGCCATTGAAGCAGTCATGGACGGTTTCCGCGTCATGCCGATGAGCGAAGCTGCACCTTTAGGCGACTTATTCGTCACCGTCACAGGTAACAAACACGTTATTCGTGAAGAACATTTCGCTGTCATGAAAGACGGTGCAATGGTCGCAAATTCCGGTCACTTTGATATCGAAATTGACCTCAAAGCCCTCAAAGCACAAACCAAAGAAATTCGTCAAGTACGCAACTTTACTCAAGAATACCGCTTAGAAACTGGCAAATCAGTTATTGTTTTAGGCGAAGGACGTTTAATTAATTTGGCGGCTGCGGAAGGACATCCTAGCGCAGTAATGGACATGAGTTTTGCTAACCAAGCAATGGCTTGTGAATATTTAGTTAAAAATAAAGGTAAACTCGAAGCTGCGATTCATTCTATTCCCGAAGACGTAGACAAAGAAATTGCTCGGTTGAAGTTACACGCAATGGGTATTAAAATCGATTCTTTGACTGCTGAACAAGAAGAATATATTAATTCTTGGACAATGGGTACTGAATAAAGGGGACTGGGGACTGGGGACTGGGGACTAGGAAGAAATGGAAGAAATGGAAGAAACGGGAGAAACGGGAGAAACGGGGGACTTTGACGAGTTTGAAGAGTAAATGTTGGTTGTGAAAATCGCTGTTTATTCCTAACACTGACCACACTCCCAACACCCCCAAGTCCTCCAAGTCCTCCAAGTCCTCCAAGTCCTCCAAGTCCTCCAATTCCTCCAATTCCTCCAAGTCTTCCAAGTCTTCCAAGTCTTCCAATTCCCCCATATCCTCCAATTCCTCTGCAAAAAAAGGGTGCTATATTTAGCAGTTTCGCAATCATTTTTTAACTAATTTCAACCAGAATGGCGAAAAAACTTTCTCAGGAACTAGAACGATATTTTTTCAAAGAAGAACGACCAGATAAAGTCAAATTAGGCGAAATTTTCTCTTTAGCCGGAGAGCGTCTTTTTGGCTTTTTATTCGTAATTTTGGCTTTACCTTCCGCTTTACCAATTCCTGCTCCAGGTTACTCAATTCCCTTTGGAATTTTAATGTTTCTTTTAGCAATTCAACTGATTGTTGGTCGTCAGCGTCCTTGGCTACCTAGCGGAATGATGAATCGTTCTATGAAGCTATCACAAGCGCAAGGTGTTGTCAAGGCTGGAATCCCTTGGTTACGGCGCATCGAAGCAGTGTCGCGTCCCCGAATCAGTTATATTTGTGCTAGCTTTCCCGGTAGAGTTATTATTGGGAGTGCGATCGCTTTAATGTCAATTTCGATGATGATTCCCATTCCAGGAACAAATACCTTACCTGCGATGGGTATTTTTGTGACTGGTTTTGGTTTATTAGAAGATGATGGTGTGATTAGCCTCGGCGGTTTATTTGTCTGTTTGCTAGGAGGAATTCTCACAACATTAATCTTAATTTTAGGTGTAGAAGCCGTACAAACGCTCATTGATTTTCTGAAAAACTGGCTTGGCAGTATAATTTCTTAAATTTTAATCCTAATGGTTGAATGGATAACTAATATTATTACTACGTTGGGGTATGGAGGAATCGCTTTCTTAATGTTAGCAGAAAACCTCTTTCCCCCGATTCCTTCTGAGTTGATTATGCCTCTCGCAGGATTCGTAGTTTCTAGAGGTGAAATGAATTTTATTCCAGTAATTTTAGCTGGAGTTGCAGGTAGCGTTCTTGGCGCTTTACCTTGGTATTATGCTGGAAAAATTTATAGTAAAAGACGTATTTCTCGTTTAGCTGACAAATACGGTAAGTGGTTTGCTATTTCGGGAGAAGATATCGAAAAAGCCGATAACTGGTTTCGGAAATACGGAATCAAAGCAGTATTCTATGGGCGGATGGTTCCCGGAATTCGCACCGTTATTTCCCTCCCGGCGGGAATTAACAAGATGAATATGGTTTCGTTTTTACTTTATACTTCTGTTGGTTCAGCCTTGTGGGTTTTCCTGCTAACAATTTCCGGATATATTCTGGGAGAAAATTACTATTTAGTGGAAGAATACATTGGTTATTTTTCCTTAGCTGTGGTAATTATTGTCGTAATAATTATAATTTTTTGGTTGGTGAAAAAGCGTTTGGGAAGAGGAAAAAATAAAAGGTAATAATTAATGATAAATAGTAAATTTATCACTACCGAACCTTTAGCTAACAGTGGAGAAGCAGGAGAAAAAATGGTTTGGGAAGCCATCCAAACCGCCTTTGCAGACAGAGAATGTCTTGGTTATTGGCGTTATCCTATTTTCGATCGCGTCGGGAAATTTCGCAAAGAACCAGATATCTTAATTGGCGATCGCCAGCTAGGATTAATTATTATCGAAGTAAAATCCCTCACCATCGACCAAATTGTTGCCATTATCGGACATCAGTGGCAATACCGCAACTTCTACACCGCAAGCGGAAACCCTTACCAGCAAGCAGAAAACCAGTTATTCGCCCTCCTCGGTTACACAGAGATTGAACCCAGCCTACAGCGACAAGTCACAGGTAGAGTGGCGATCGCCCTACCCAAAATTACCACAAAACAGTGGCAAGAAAAAAACTTTCACAAACTACCCACCTCTCCCCCAATAATCTTTCGCAACCATCTCCGTTTATCCGCCTCCAGTAGCGGTTTTCTCCTCCAACAAATTCAACAAATCACCCCAGTTAGCCCAGGAAACCCACTCTCTCCCCAACAATGGCAATTACTATTAGCAATTCTAGGCGGAACCAAACTATATTCTCAACCCACCCACCGCGTTTTAGCTAATAACAAAAGTCGCGGCAAAACCCTCCAAAAACTTCGCCAACACATCTCCCAACTTGACTGGGAACAAGAAAGAATTGCCAAACAAATCCCACCAGGACCTCAAAGAATTCGCGGCATCGCAGGTTCCGGAAAAACCGTCCTCCTCTGTCAAAAAGCTGCCCATATTCATCTCAAACATCCCCAATGGAAAATCGCCCTCGTCTTCTTTTCCCGCAGTCTTTATCACCCAATTTTAGAACAACTAGATAAATGGTTACGTCGCTTCAGTAACAACCAAATAAAATACGATTCTAATAATCAACAATTACAGATACTTCATGCTTGGGGCGCAAAAAATCAACCAGGGTTATATAGCCTTCTTTGTCAAGCCACAAAAGTACCTCGTTTAACCGTACAAGATACCGAAAGCAAACAACCAAACGAAGCCTTAGCCGAAATTTGTTTTCGCCTCCTCAAACAAACCACAATTCCCCAAATTTACGATGCCATTCTCATCGACGAAGGACAAGATTTAATTGTCGATAATTGGAAATACGAAAACAAACAACCTTTTTATTGGTTAGCCTATCAAGCCTTACGCCCAGCCAACCTTACCCAACCCGAACAAAAACGGCTGATTTGGGCATACGACGAAGTGCAAAGTTTAGCCAGTTTTAGCATTCCCAGCGCCAGCGAATTATTCGGCGAAAACTTAGGACATTTAGTTACGGGAAAATATCCCAGTGGCATCAACAAAAGCGAAATTCTGTCTCGTTGCTATCGAACTCCTCAACCTATTTTAACCGCCGCCCATGCAATTAGTATGGGGTTACTACGTTCGGGGGGAATGTTAACCGGAATTACTCGCCGCGAAGACTGGCAAGCCATTGGCTATCAAGTCACAGGGCGTTTTTTAACTAACCAAAAAATTACTATCGAACGTCCTTCTGAAAACTCCCCCAACCCGATGCCCCAACTGTGGGAAAATAATTTGATTGAATTCAAAACTTACTCTACTCGTCAACAAGAATTAAGTGCTTTAGCCGACAAAATAATCTCTAATCTTAGATACGACGGGTTGCGCCCTAGTCGAGAAATTTTAGTTATTATTTTAGGTAATTTTTTCGAGGCGACGCAACTAGAAACTTACGTGGCTAAATTTTTATTAAATCACGAAATAGATATATTTATTCCCGGAAATTCTGATTGTAATTTGATTCAAACTGACCGCAAAAAACGCAATCCCAATCAATTTTGGTGTGAAGGTTGTGTCACCGTTTCCCGCATCCATCGCGCTAAAGGAAACGAAGCTGATATGGTTTATATTATCGGCTTAGATAATCTTGCTAAAGAGGAGAATAATTTACATTTACGGAATCAATTATTTATTGCTTTAACTAGGGCGCGAGGTTGGGTAAACTTAAGTGGAATTGAAAGCTATCCTTTTTATCAAGAAATGCAACAAGTCATTGACAGTGGCGATACATTTACCTTCATTTTTCGCCGTCCTCCCCGCAGAGAAATTAGCCTTACCGACGCAAGCGAATTACTCAAAAGATACGCGGCTGGAGGCAGAAATTTTCAAAACGCCGATTTGAATAATGCTAACCTCACCGCAGCCAATTTATGCGAAGCGAATTTAATTGGTGCAATCCTAAAAAATGTCAATTTAAGTTATGCTAATTTAGAGCGAGCAAAATTAGTAATCGCTGATTTAAGTTATGCTAATCTTATTCACGCTAGCTTAAAAAAAGCTAAATTAATGGGGGCAAATCTCCAAAATGCTCAATTATTTTCGGCTGATTTAACTCGCGCCAATTTAAGCAATAGTGACTTAAGAAATACTATTTTAATCGGCGTAAATTTATCCGGGGCAAATCTAAGTTATGCTGACTTACGCGGCGCAAATTTAACCGACGCGAACTTAGATCATGCTGATTTAACTGGGACAATAATGCCAGAAATATTAACTGAAATTGAAGTAAATTTAGACTAAACTAAAGATAAAAAAGATAATTCCGTATCAGCATAGTTTTTATCTTAATCTAACTCTCCACAAAATTGACCGAAGAAGGTTATAACAACGATTAAATTGCATAAGTAAAACAAAATTAGCTATAG
>JAWQFW010000095.1:8278-17415 GCA_035968095.1 Oscillatoria sp. PMC 1068.18 | reverse complement strand
GGTTAAATAAATGAGCCATTACTAGACTTGAAAAAATAATTTATAATTTCAATCTGAATTTTAAGAAAAATCGATTGATTTTTGGGAGCAAAAGTTATGCTGAAATGATAATTTACTATTTTTGGTCTAATTTTAGTTGAGGTTTTGATAGTTAAAAATACTGAGTACAAAAGTTATCTTACCGTATTTATTGCTAAAAAAACAAGTTTTAGCGCAGCAAATAACAATTGGCAATCGAAATTAACTCAGGAAATTTTAACCAATTACTCGTTCTCAAAAAAGCTGTTTGGAATAACTCTAATTTTTGTTTGTTTTGACTCGTCGCTCAAAGAAAATAAACGAATCGACCAATTTTTTTTTGTTCAGTAGTAAAGATAACCCTGAATGAGAAAAGATAGAGCGCTAGTTAAATTAAGTATCCCAGTTGTCTAAATAATTTTATTGCAGTTTTTAATCATTTTTTACCGATCGATCCCAAATTTGTTAAAAATCTTGACACAATTGCTAAAAAATCTCAAGCTGAAGTTTAAATAAAGCCTGAAAACGTAAGCACTCACTAACTTGTTAGGCAAACTTTTTGTTAAGCTTTACTTTCCAGGGAAAGAGAAAAAAATGGTACAAATGATTTAAGACAAGCAGAGCTACTTGCTGCTACATTTACCGATAATTGAGGCTGAAACTGACTTAAAATCGATGAATCAACCGATTAATATTTTTGATTACGAAAACTTGGCGTGCCAGAACTTAACAAAAATGGCACTTGACTACTATAATAGTGGTGCTGGGGATGAAGTTACCTTGCGCGATAACCGTGCAGTTTTCGATCGCTGGAAACTCCGTCCGAAAGTGTTGGTTGATGTCAGTCAACGGGATTTAAGCACGACAGTCTTGGGAAAAAGATTAGCCATCCCGATTTTAATCGCACCAATGGCTTTTCAGTGCTTGGCTCATCCAGAGGGAGAATTGGCGACGGCAAAAGCGGCGGCGGAATTGGGTACAATTATGATCCTGAGTACCTTATCTACCAAAAGTTTAGAAGCAGTCGCTCAGTGCCGCAAAAATACACCTCAGTGGTTTCAATTGTATGTCCATAAAGACCGCGCTCTGACGGAAAATTTGGTGAGACGGGCTGAGGCTGCGGGTTATAGCGCACTTTGTCTGACTGTAGATGCACCTTTGTTGGGAAAACGGGAGCGCGATCGCCACAATCAGTTTACCTTACCGCCCGGAATGCAGTTAGCTAATCTCGCTACAGAAAGTAACCTAAAAATCCCCCAAACTACAGGAGAATCGGGTTTATTCGCTTATTTCGCCCAACAACTCGATCCGAGTTTAACTTGGCAGGATCTTGAATGGCTGCAAAGCTTGACAAAATTACCAATTGCTGTTAAAGGAATCTTACGGGGAGATGATGCCCTCAAAGCCGTCGAACATGGAGCCAAAGCAATTATCGTCTCCAACCACGGGGGGAGACAACTAGATGGAGCGATCGCCACTCTCGACGCTTTAACCGATGTCGTCAGCAGCGTGGGAGACAAAGCCGAAATCCTGGTAGATGGAGGATTTCGCCGAGGTACAGACATCCTCAAAGCCCTAGCATTAGGAGCCAGAGCCGTCCTCATCGGTCGTCCGGTATTATGGGGATTAGCCGTCACCGGAGAAACTGGAGCCAAAAATATCCTCGAAATTTACCGAGACGAATTAGATAGCGCGATCGCCCTTTGCGGCTGTCCGAGACTAAAAGACATCGACAACAGCTTAATCGTCCCTTCAAGAAGCCATTAACGCCAATAGGGGCGACCTTTCCAAAACACTCCCAACATCAGAAAAACCATCGTCTCAGAGGAAATTTTAACCAACAAAGGAGGAAAAGGTAACAGCGACTTCAGGAATAGCCCCACAATCAAACACAGCACCAAAGCCCACAAACTACCTGAACTCAAAATTACCTGATTTTGCCACTGCTCACACAAAAAAACTGCCAGCGCACCCACACCCACAGCCGCAGCCAAAGGTAAAATTAGCCCCAAAGGAGGAGCAAACAAAACATTCAGAAAACTTTGCAAAGCAGGTAAATAATAATAGCCAAAGATTAAGAGAAATTCCCCAATCATCGCAATGAAGATTGTCACCCCAGCCACCAGAATCAGCGATCGCCAAGGTTGTAATTTAAAACTACGGAAAGGATCGTTCATCTTGAATATTTGTCCCTAGTTTCCTCAAATAAAAACAATAGACGAGAGAAAAAGAATCTCTCATCTAGATGTTTTGAACATTCTTTATGCCACAGAAACCAAAGCTTCTTGTTCTTCATGTTCAACACGAAAAACATTAGCATAAAGACTCGCAATAACTTGCTTACCTGATTGAGTTAACTCCAAATAAGACAAAGCCGTCTTCACATAAGGATAAACAACCTTCCAGTAAAAACTAGGATAATTCCGACGAAGTTCCCCCGGACTTTTGTAGCCTAAACTTTTATTAGCACCAATCTCTTCAAACTCGTAGAACAAAGCCGGAATCTTTTGTAAATAGCGAGGATCGCTCAATTGACCGATTAAATCTGCCGCTCTCACCAAACCCGGATAATTTTCCGTATTTTTATGATCCTCATCAGCCGGAACAGGAAAACGAGTCAATTCAATATTCGCCTTCAGCATTTCCGCATCAATCAAACTATGACCACCAAAACGTTCTTGAGCAAATAACTTACCTCGATCGACATGATAAGGAGCCATACTCGCATCAGTGGAACCAGGAGGTACAGAAATCATCAAATCGTCCACCCCAGTAGCATACAAATTTTTGTGCGGGCGATCGGGGCGACAAACACCTCTCACATAGCCAATATCGTGACATAACAAAGAAAGGTGGAAATGTAACCAATCTTCGCAGCTTACCCCACCAACTTTGATATGTTTACCTCGGAGAATTTCCTGTCCCACAAGAGTCACGAAAACTGTATGCTCAACATTGTGATAGAGAGCATCGCTATTGGCAATGTTTTCCAAAGCCATCCCAGTACCCCAGGAAATAATTTCTGCATATTCAGACTTCCAACCACCATAGGTACGGTGATAGCCTTCTGTAAGTTGTTTGACTAAAGTATTGATTAGTAAATTTGTCGGGTTAAAAATCATGAGTGGTTAGTCCTCAGTTGTTGATTGTCAGTGTGAGTAAACTAGAGAGTCGTTAATAGATTAGGATTTTAGGTAGATTTGCTCAGAAATAAGGGTGAATAGCAAATCCAGCAACTAATAACTACTTAAGATTACCAGTGATTTTCAGAGGTGACTATTGAGAGGAAGGGAAGTGGAAAAGCTGGCGCTTAGTTGCAGCTTCTCAACAATGGTAATCCTTTAGTATCTATGATGAATCTTTTCGGCTAAGTTAGGGGTGATCTGGATATATTTTTTGTGTGAGCTAGGTACAGTAAACTCACTAAGCAAACAACAATCGCTACAATCAAAGAAATACTGGATAATACTGAGACTGCTCAATGATTCCTACCGTAATCGAAACCTCCGGTCGTGGCGAACGCGCTTTCGACATTTATTCTCGACTCTTGCGAGAAAGAATCGTTTTCCTCGGACAAGGTGTAACTGACGAATTGGCGAATTTAATTGTCGCTCAATTACTCTTCCTGGAAGCCGAAGATCCCGAAAAAGATATTTATCTTTATATCAACTCTCCTGGTGGTTCTGTATCGGCAGGATTGGGGATCTTTGATACCATGAATCAAATTCGCCCGGATGTTTGTACAATCTGCTTAGGTTTAGCCGCCAGTATGGGCGCTTTCCTGTTGAGTGCGGGAGAAAAAGGTAAGCGCATGAGCCTTCCTCACTCACGGATTATGATTCACCAGCCTTTGGGAGGCGCTCAAGGACAAGCGACAGACATCGAAATTCAAGCGAAGGAAATTTTGTATCTGAAAAAACAGCTTAATAACCATCTCGCTAATCATACAGGTCAACCTCTAGAAAAAATTGAAGAAGATACCGAACGCGACTTTTATATGTCTGCGGCAGATGCGAAGGAATATGGTTTGATTGACTCGGTAATCGACCGTCGTCCTTCGGCGAGTAATCCTCCCGCAGTTGGTTAACTTGGGCTGACAGGATGAAGACAACAATTGCTCTTGACAAAGAAGTGTATTTGTGAATTGTGCTTCATCCTGAAATTCAGCTATTGAGGACTAGGTTGTTGGAGTAAATATTGATGAAACTCACTTAATTCCTCATCAGTAAGACTGTGACGCGATCGCTTCCCATAACGTTCATTGAGAAACTCTCGTCCTTGACTTTCGTTCCAACCCAAGCGCTTAATTTCCACGCTGGTTCCTTCCATCAGCAAATCCCGATCCATTTCCGGACTAAGCTGAGAAGCCTTCTGGGTGAATTTTTTCGTCGGATAAACTGGTTCGGGGGCTACGGAGATTGGTTCTGGTTCAGGAGTAAAATCAGCTATTTCTGCGGCAGATTGAGCAACGGGTATCGAGGGAGACAATTCCGGTTCTTCAGGAAAATTAGTGGTAGAAGTAACAGGATTGGGTTTCTCTGTTGGTGTAACGGTCGAAGTAACTTGCTCAGATACCATTTTTGGTGGTTGGGTTTGAGCAGAAGTAGAAGCAACGGGAGTTTTTGACTCACTAATAGTTGTAGTTGGCTGATTGGCGATCGCCGCAACCTGACCATTAGTAATCCCCAGAAAAGCGAAAAGTCTTTTTCTGGCTTGATCTTCAGCCTCTTCCACCGAAAAAGCCGCCGCCAAACTTGTAGCCAACGTTACCCCATCATCAACCGCGATCGCCCGTACCACATACTGACCACGATCCACAGTCACAAACTCACTAATCAAACTACCACTGGGATAACGTTTTTGGAATAGTGCAAACATAAGCTAGGACAAGAAAACAGATTATCAACAGCAACAAGCAGCATCACCCCAAGAGATCGATCTCACCGAGAGCAAAAATCAGTTAACTCGCGGTAATTAACCTCTGGATTTCACACTGCCCTAGAACTAATATATTAGTTTGCTTCCCAAAAATGATTTCCGTTTAGTACAGATAAAGTTTAAGATTATATCAGACCTCACGATCTTCAGCACTGTCTCCACCGTGAAGCATTGGGGTTAAGAAGCGGTTTGATCTTCTTGAGTAGATTAGTGAGTAGATGTACAAATCTATTGATTATCGTGAGAGTCTGAGAAAAGTCAATCGATTTTGGTCGAAAAAGCCGAAAAATGCTCTGTGCTTTTTTCTTCATAGCAACCAAGCACAAAGTCAAGGTGTTACGGTTGGGAAAAAGATAACAGACGTAACTGTTAAGACTACTCTCAGCACGACCAAGACCAACAAAAACAGTTATCCGGTAATAGTTATCTACTTTACCTGCGATCGTTTTCTCTGTTATCAGGGGGGTAATAGCTAGTAGGTATTGCATAGTCGGTAGTTAATTACTAATTCTCGGTAACTGCATCAATGAGGAGAGAAAAAACCGGGTGTTCCTGAAAAATACTGGTTTCGCAATAGAGCGAACGAGTCAGCAAAAGGATCACATCAAAGCTCTTGTCGCTCTATCTGCTAGCGGTAGAAGACAAATTTCAGGTCTATTCACTGCACTGCTAGCTGTTATGGGGTTAGAACTACCTATAGATAAGCACAGCAACAGAACATCAGGGAAGAATGAAGAAAAAAGTCCCAAAATTGAAGAGTCAACCTTCAGTCTTAGAAAGTCAGAAGCATAGTCAGAGCAAGCTAATTGTTGCGGCTCTAGGGCTAATTATTGCAGCTAACTCTCAAATTCTGCTCTGGGTACAAATAAAGAAATTAATTGGGCAATTTTTGACAAACTACGGCAGAAATTTTGGCTCCCTAAGTAAGAAAAAGATTCGCGCTTTTGACATATTTAGCTACAGCGTTGGTAGCATTGCTCAAATTTTCTCGTTGAGAAATTTTTGTTGGTGTAAATCTTTTAGGTATTGATGACAAGAGCAAATCAGTTGAGATTTAGTAAGATAAGGATTTTTTGTACATGGAGTATTCAATCGCTACGTTACTATCAAACTTCAGCGATGAAAAATTAGTCGCTCGCAAAGTTTTGGAGAAGAAACTCGGTTGTGAGAATTCAGATAGTATTGACAAGTTACATTTGACTTTGGATGTGTTAGAGAAAATCGGTGTTATTCTCAAAGAACGGGGGAAGTATCGGCGTATCTACGAAGAAGATGTCGTCGAAGCCAAGCTACGCTGTTCAAGTAAAGGATTTTGTTTTGCGATTCAAGATAGCGAAACGGCTGATGATGTTTATATCCGAGAAAGTCATTTGAGTAATGCTTGGAACGGCGATCGCGTTTTGGTGAAAATTATTAAAGAAGGTAGCCGTCGTCGTTCCCCGGAAGGCGAAGTTAAACTAATTTTAGAAAGAGCAAATCCTTCTTTATTAGCACGAGTTAAAGAATCTGAAGATGGTTATCGCGCTGTTCCTCTTGATGACCGACTGTTGTTTGAACTAATTCTGAGACAAGAAGAAGAAAGATTACGTCAAGCAGTAGATCATTTGGTTCACGTGGAAGTGCTTCGCTATCCTTTAGCTCAAAATTTACCTCTAGGAAAAGTGACCCGAATTTTGGGTACAGATGCAGAGGAAGCAGCAGATACAGATATTGTTTGTTGTAAACACGATTTACCGCAAAGTTTTCCGGAAAAAGTAGTTCAAGCAGGAGAAGCTTTGTCGGGTGAATGGTCAAGAAGCGAAGCCAAAACTCGTCTCGACTTACGCAAACTGCTGACCTTAACTTTAGAACCGAATCTAGAGTCAGATTCAGATGCGACGCACTGGATTGAAAATGCTTTTACTTTAGAAAAAACTGCTAGTGGTGATTGGGAACTGGGGGTTCACATCGCTGATGTGGCTTACTACATTAAACCAAATTCTGACTTAGATCGTGAGGCAAAAAAACGAGGTACGGCGATTAATCTTTTGGATAAAATAGTCCCTTTATTTCCTCCTGGAGTCGCCCGTTGCTGTTCGTTAATTCCCGAAACAGACCGTTTAACGTTGTCGGTATTTTTAACTATCGATCGCGCGGGTCAGGTAATCGAGTTTGATATTAAACCGAGTATCATCAGTGTCGATCGCCAAATTAGTTATCAACAAGCACAGTCTTTACTCGGTCGTCAAGAAAATGTCGCAGACGAACTCTCTTCCGTCGTCACCATGCTCAACGAACTGTTTTTTAATTTAAGTCCGGTAGTTAAAGCTCGAAGACAGCAACGAGGTTCGTTTGAAATTGATGCGGAAAATCTACCCTCATTTTACAAAGATGAAGGTCGATTGGGCGCGATCGCTACTTCTACTTCTTTACCTGTTCAATCTTTGCTTACAGATGTAATCATTTTGGCAAATCGGTCTGTGGGTAATCATTTGAGCAAGCTGGAGTTACCCGGAATCTACTGCTATCAGTCCGAACCAGATTTAGAAGAGTTAGAAGATTTAATTAAGCTGGGGAATAATCTGGACTTGGATCTTCAGCTAGAACAGGAAGAAGAGGTTTGTAGCCAAGATTATCAGCGTTTTACCCAACATTTTGCTAAATCTAGCGTCCGCAAAGTTCTCAATCATTTGCTGAAATTAACTCTCAAACCAGTTATCTACAGCAAAAAACCTAGTTCTCATTTCGGTTTAGCTTACGACAGTGGTTATTCGCGCTGTGTATCTCCCGGACAACGTTATGCTGATTTACTAATCCAAAGAGTTTTACACGCTTTATTTGAGAAAGGACGCGATCGCCGTCATAGTCGTACTAAGGAAGGTGTAAACTTGGGCAGTAGTACCTGTCACGATCGCATTAACTGGAATATTCTCCCGACTGAAGTTCAAGAAGAACTAGCCGAACAATTGTGGTCAGTTATTCCTCATCTCAATGACTGTGAAAAAGAAGCTCATGATGCCGAAAAAGACCTGGAAGGACTCAAAAAAGCCGAACGGATGAAAGAATGCACGGGTCAGATTTTCTCCGGATTAATTACAGGGGTGCAATCCTACGGTTTCTTTGTCGAAATCGAAGACCATTTAGTCGAGGGTTTGGTTCATGTGAGTTCGCTGAAAGACGATTGGTATGAATATCGTTCTCGTCACGCTTGTTTAGTGGGTAGAAAAAATCGTACCGCTTATCGTTTAGGCGATCGCGTCGAAGTAGAAGTGAAAAGTGTTGACTACTATCGTCAGCAAATTGACCTCGTAACTGTCCGAGGTGGTAGCGATGCTAACTTTGAAGATTGGGAAGATTAAAATTGCTTGGAATCTACCTTACCTAGTTGCTTCTGTACAGCCAAATAAACCACAAATCATCAATTTTAACCCCAAATGTCCAAACCCCTGATTCTCGGTATTAGCGGTGCAAGCGGCTTGATTTACGCCGTTCGTGCTTTGAAATATCTTTTAGAGGCAGACTACCACATTGAGTTAGTCGCTTCCAAAGCTGCTTATTTAGTTTGGCAAGCTGAACAAAACGTGCGGATGCCACTAGATATTGATGAACAAGAACAATTTTGGCGCGAGCAAGCAGCAGTGGAAAAGAAGGGAAAATTAAATTGTCATCGTTGGGGAAATGTGGGCGCAAATATTGCCAGTGGCTCTTTTCGTACTTTGGGGATGCTGGTCATCCCTTGTAGCATGAGTACGGTAGCGAAAATTGCTGCTGGCTTAAGTGGCGATTTGCTCGAACGGGCTGCTGATGTTCAAATTAAAGAAGGAGGTAAGTTAGTTCTCGTTCCCCGCGAAACTCCTTTGAGTCTGATTCACTTACGCAATTTGACTTCTCTGGCAGAGGTGGGTGTCAAGATTGTTCCGGCTATTCCTGCTTGGTATCATCATCCCCAGACGATTGAAGATTTGGTAGATTTCGTCGTGGCGCGAGCTTTGGATCAATTTGATCTCGACTGTATCCCTTTCCAGCGTTGGGAAGGCTTCAACAGTTAACAGTTACCAGTTATCAGTTACCAGGGAACAGTAAACAGTTACCAGTTATCAGGGAACAGTTATCAGGGAACAGTAAACAGTTACCAGTTACCAGGGAACAGTTATCAGGGAACAGTTATCAGGGAACAGTAAACAGTTACCAGTTACCAGGGA
>JAWQFW010000095.1:0-8178 GCA_035968095.1 Oscillatoria sp. PMC 1068.18 | reverse complement strand
ACAGTTATCAGGGAACAGTAAACAGTTACCAGTTACCAGTTATCAGGGAACAGTTTATCCCACAATTTTTCCTTGTCTTCCTTGTCTTGCTGTAGCAGAGAACGAGTTAATTAGGACATCCTCATTTTCGGAAAACCTTGCTAGCATAATCTCTTATCGCTGTTTACTGTTCACTGTTCACTGTTATAGTCCCCAGTCCCCAACAAGGAGAAGTCTATATGTCTGCAATCTGGCTCGTGCTAACTTTATTGATTTTCGGAGGAATTACCGTTTTTCTTCTCCAAAATTGGTCGCCTGTATTGCCGTTAATCTTTTTTGGGACTCAGACGGTGGCGTTACCTTTAGCGGTGTGGATGTTACTGTTTGCGATCGCGGGAATCTTAACTAGCTTTTGCTTGCGAATTCTTAATTATCGTCCGAGAGCGAGTAATAGTGATGGTTTTCGCGAAACTGAGTGGGAACAACCTCCTCAACCTCGTTCTCCAGAGCGAGAAACTACTGTCTCCGGTGCGCGTGGGGCGGAACGGATTTTTCGCGATCGCCCTCCCAATTCTATCCCACCACCGTCCTCAACTACCCAAACTCCTAACGATTCCGATTGGATTGATGATGCTGATGATGATTGGGATCTCGAAAAACCTCCTGCTCAACCAACTAATCCCACTACGTTTAAATCCTCTCAGGCTGATGCTCGCTTTTATGAAGTTCAGCGAAAACCCGAAAATATTTCTCGTACAGGTTCGGTTTATTCTTACAGCTATCGAGACACAGAACAAAAAACGTCAACTTCTGGCGAGGAAATTGTCGATGCGAAATATCGGGTAATTAGTCCACCTTTACGTGACAATACTGAGAATTCCAGACCGGAAAAAAAGCTCGATGAGGAAGACTGGGGCTTCGATGAAGATGAATTGAACGAGTGAAACTAGCCCAATCGCTCCCAGTCTTAATTACTTACAGCTAAACAGATACTCGCGTGATTGTTGTTTGACTATCCCAGCCATTGCTGCTTGCTGTAAGTCCATAAACGCTTCTAAATCTTCTGAACCATATTTCATCTTTAACATTTGTCGTAGTTGTTCTTCTGCTTCAATCGTCAAATAGCCAGTTTCGAGCGCTTGTCGAACTACATCGCGGATCACGTTCATGGTTTCTCTGGTTTTCATCCTCTCTTACCTTAATTTTGTGTTCTAAGTCTTACTTCTCGGTGTTTTTACTTAAATCAGCTTATAATCCTGGTTTTGCGGCTGGGAAATTACCCAGATATCAGGTCTTGGTTAACTTTTCACTTTATCTTAACATTATTATATAAAGTTCTTGTAAAGCTGATCTTAATCCTAGGATAACTAATTCGGTGTATTTTCCTATGAGAGTTAAACCATAAATTTCTTAAATATTCCTTAAAAAAAAGGTTAAACTCTGATTATAGTGTATGAGCAATTTTACTCATAAGGTGTCTGGGAACAAAGTCAAGCTCTCTTGAAGTGGCAAAAAACTCGATTGCGATCGAGCTTTCCTTGACTTTGTGCGCGATCTATGGTAAGTGACAGCAAATGAATTATTGGTATTTTAAGCGAAAAATTGACGACAAAAGAAAATGAGAGATTTATTACAAGGACTTAACGTCTTTCTCATCGGGATGATGGGAACGGGAAAAACAACGGTGGGTCAAGTATTAGCCAAACAACTAGGCTACCGATTTTTTGATACAGATATTTTACTCGAAAGGGTAGCAGGTAAAACAATCAACGAAATTTTTGCTGAGGAAGGAGAAGAGAAATTTCGCGACCTAGAAAGTAAAATTCTCCAAGAATTAAGTGCATATACAAGAAGCGCGATCGCCACTGGTGGTGGAATCATCTTACGGCGGCAAAACTGGAGTTATCTACACCACGGTTTAATCGTTTGGTTAGATGTCCCTACAGAAATTTTACTGGAACGTCTGCGAGAAGATAAGACTCGCCCCTTACTCCAACAAGCAGATCTCGCCTCCAAGCTAGAATCTCTCTTAGAACAAAGGATCTCACTTTACGCTCAAGCCGATTTGCACATCTCGATTACGAGAGAACAAACTCCCGAAGAAATTGCTGACGCGATCGCCAGCAAAATTCCCACAGTCTTGAAACCAGAACAACTTCCCCATCTGTAACCTTCCTACCGTTTCGTTTCCTGAGCGCTAAACTGACGTTGTACTTCTCACACTTTCAAGCGAAAAAATCTTCAACCGCTACCGACGAACTGTTCTCCAAGTTACTTATGCTCTACACTGCAACAGAAATAACTTACTGGGCAAGGAAGTAACTTATAGTGATTGAAAGCGAATATATCAGAAAAGCCGAAGCCACTCGCGTGCGAGTGCTAAGTGAAGCACTGCCGTATATTCAGCAGTTTGCTGGACGGATCGTCGTCGTCAAGTACGGTGGTGCCGCGATGAAAGAAGCTTATCTCAAAGAGAAAGTAATTCGTGATATCGTTTTTTTATTCTGCGTTGGTTTACGACCTGTCGTCGTCCACGGTGGCGGTCCGGAAATTAATAGCTGGTTAGGAAAACTGAACATCGAACCGCAATTTAAAGATGGTTTGCGTGTTACCGATGCTGCCACAATGGATGTAGTGGAAATGGTTTTAGTCGGTCGGGTGAATAAAGAATTGGTGGCTTTAATTAATCGTGCGGGAGCGAAAGCCGTTGGACTTTGCGGAAAAGATGGTAATTTAATCAAAGCTCGTCATGTAGGGAAAGAAGGTATTGGCTTTGTGGGCGAAGTTAGCAGCGTCGATATCGATTTAGTCAAATCTTTAGTTACCAGTGGCTACGTTCCGGTTATTTCCAGCGTTGCGGCGGACGAAAAGGGACAAGCGCATAATATCAACGCCGATACTGTAGCTGGGGAAATTGCTGCGGCATTGGAAGCAGAGAAATTGATTTTGTTGACTGATACCGCAGGTATTTTACAAGACTATCACGACCCTTCGACCCTAATTGCCAAAGTTGATATTCAACAAGCGAGAAACTTAATTTCCGAAGGAGTAGTTGGTGGAGGAATGATTCCCAAAGTTAATTGCTGCGTGCGATCGCTAGCTCAAGGTGTGAAAGCGGCTCATATTATCGATGGTCGCATACCTCATGCCCTGCTGTTGGAAATCTTTACTGATGAAGGAATTGGTTCAATGATTGTCGCCTCGGAGTATATTTTGTAAGCAAAAATTAGCTAATTTTTTTTGAATCGAAAGCAAACAGCGATCGCCACTCTACCCTTACCAGGCAAAAAGTGCGATCGCTGTTTTTTTCCTTGACTTTTAACTCTAACTATGATTTCAATGCTTCAAATTAAACATCAACTTCACCAAATTCACGAGCCAAATAATCAAAGGGACTATCCACACAAGAAGTATCCGCAATTCCTGCCTGAGCCGCCATTTCCTTGACAGTATCCTTCATAATCTGAATCCCAATCACCGTTGGACCCACAGGTACACCTAAAGCATTATAAGTTTCCCGCAGACCTTGGAGTACCCGCTCATCAAGAACATCATGATCGCCAGCAATCAACGCATAGCTAGCATAGCGCAGATAATAATCCATATCTCGCAGACAAGCCGAATAGCGACGAGTCGTATAAGCATTCCCACCCGGACGAATCAATTCCGGTAATTCCTCAAACAGCTTAGAACCAGACTGCTGAACAATCGAAGCAGCATTAGCCGAAATCATCGTTGCTACTGCCACCCGTGCCGTCCCAGACTCAAAATAAGACTTGAGGCTATCAAGAGCATTACGGTCAAAATAGCGACCAGCAACGTCGTAGTTTCTAATTAAAGTTGTAACTGCGTCCCGCATTAAAATTTTCTCCCAACACAGATTTTGTTTTAGTGGACTTCTCAATCAGCCCAAACAGCTTTATTTATAATAATCTCATCAAATCGTCAATCGAAGATTTCTGACAATCACATCAATCATCATCTCATCCCCTCCGCACCTACGCGCAAAAATCCATTTTTTGATACAAAGCTTTAAATTTCAGCCACCCAAATGCCAAATTTTAGTTATTTAGTCAAGAAAGAGAACTATTATTCACAATTCTGTAACACAGAATACAAAATATCGGCAAGTGTCTCCCTACGATGATTCGAGACTCACAAAAGCTTCCAAAGTACAAAAGTACAGGAGTAACAATGCCCGAAACGCCCCAAGAAGTCTTGAAAATGATTCAAGACGAAGATATCAAAATTATCGACCTCAAGTTTATTGATATGCCAGGAATCTGGCAACACTGCTCATTCTACTACGACCAAATTGAAGCAGCTTCCTTTGATGAGGGAGTGCCTTTCGACGGTTCCAGCATTCGTGGTTGGAAAGCAATCAATGAATCAGACATGGCGATGGTTCCCGATCCTACCACTGCTTGGATCGATCCCTTCTACAAAGAAAAAACCTTGAGCATGATTTGCTCAATTAAAGAACCGCGTACCGGAGAATATTACGATCGCGACCCTCGCACAATTGCCAAAAAAGCAGTCGAGTATTTAGCTACTACTGGGCTGGGTGATACGGCTTACTTTGGTCCGGAAGCAGAATTCTTCGTCTTTGAAGATGTCCGCTTCGACCAAACCGAAAACAAATGTTTCTACTATGTAGACAGCATCGAAGGACGTTGGAATTCTGGTGCTGAGGAACCCGGTGGTAACTTGGCTTACAAACCCCGTTATAAAGAAGGTTACTTCCCTGTTGCTCCCACCGACACTCTCCAAGATATTCGTACGGAAATGCTGCTGACAATGGCAGAATGCGGTGTTCCTATCGAAAAACACCACCACGAAGTAGCTACTGGAGGACAAAACGAACTCGGTTTCCGCTTCGCTACCTTAGTAGAAGCGGCTGACTATTTGATGACTTACAAATACGTCATCAAAAATGTGGGCAAAAAATACGGTAAAACTATTACCTTTATGCCGAAACCATTGTTTAACGATAATGGTTCGGGAATGCACACCCACCAGTCGATTTGGCAAGATGGAAAGCCTTTATTCTGGGGTGAAGAAGGTTATGCCAATCTGAGTAAAATGGCATTAAACTACATTGGTGGTATCCTCAAACACGCTCCAGCACTCTTAGCTCTAACCAACCCTTCTACCAACTCTTACAAGCGCTTGGTTCCTGGCTTTGAAGCACCTGTAAACTTAGCTTACTCTCAAGGTAATCGTTCTGCATCGGTCAGGATTCCTTTGTCTGGTGCTAATCCAAAAGCGAAGCGTCTAGAGTTCCGTTGTCCGGATGCTACTTGTAATCCTTATCTAGCATTTGCAGCGATGCTTTGTGCTGGTATTGATGGGATTAAGAACGAAATCGATCCTGGTGAACCTTTAGATGTAGATATCTATGATCTCAGCCCAGAAGAACTGAGTAAGATTCCTTCTACTCCTGGTTCTTTAGAAGCAGCTTTAGAACATTTAGAGAAAGATCATGCTTTCTTAACTGAGTCTGGTGTTTTTACTGAAGATTTCATTCAAAACTGGATTGAGTACAAGTTAGATAATGAGGTCAATCCTTTGCGTTTGCGTCCTCATCCTTATGAGTTCTCTCTCTACTACGATGTCTAAGCTGATTTAGATTGGAGAGAAAAAACTCTTTGATTAAGATCTTTGAAGCCGCCTTGCAAGGTGGCTTTTTTTTCGGTTTCTGGTAGCTAATCAGGTTGGGTGTGAAAAATAAATCAAAAAAGTAAAGATGTTGAAGCACAAGCTGATTAAGTCTGAACGGACTTAAGAAGAGCATGGTGAGCGCTACTGGGGTAAGCACTTATGTCTTTGGTTAGAATTCACTAACTTATTCTTGCTTAAAAGTGCTTTTTCGTCAGTTCGAGGTTAAATTAAGGTCAGATTAGGATGATTCACTTGTCTAACTCGATATAACATGAAACTGAAAACTTTAGCTTTTACTACGGCGATCGCCGCGATCGCGGGAATAACTCCACTGACAGTTTATTCTCAACCTAGTCCTACAGGTAATTATCGTCCTGGATATTGGCAACCAACAGCTACGATTGATAATACTCGTTTTATGCAGCTACAGCTAGTTAATGATTCAGGTGTGGCGGTAGAGTACGATTCAACTAACGTTAGCGCTGCTAGAGGTGTAATTCCTGTGGGTGGGGCGATCACGATCAGTGTTCCGCCAATTACTAGCGCCGATCGAATTGCTAATGTCAATATTTATAACACTCAAGGTGCTTTGTTAGCTTTTGATTACCGTGATGTGGGTAATAATGTTGTCGCAGTACGCATTCGGCGTTCGGATTTAGCTTCTGGCGGATCTCCAGGTTCATCTACCGATATCAGCGCTAAATATGATAATGCTGTTTATGTAGATGAAAAGGGCAGAGTTTACTCTTTTTAAATTTTCAGCAGTTAAATAGCGCTTTTTTCTCAGATCGATCTTGATTAAATTAAGGAGATCGATCTGAAGCTAAACTGATTTGGGTTGGGGATGGCGATCGCGTCTCGCTAGATACAAGAAAATTCATGTTTGTCAGGTGGGGAATCCCAGGCTAAATTTTTTGAATGAGGATTACTGTGGATGTGTCAAAGTAGATATTGTGGTTTGAGTAAAAGAGATTAGATGGCGATGACGACACAAAATCAAAATCCAGAAACGCCGCTTGAGGAAAATAATTTAACCGCAGAAGCGATCGTGGATGAGTTAGTGGAAGAAGCTACTACCCATGAAGAGGTGATTGAAACGGTGATTTCCAGTTTGGATATGGAAGACACCGCGATGGTTAATCACAGTGAAGATGGTATCCTCTGGAAGTTTAATTATGGCAGTGTGGAAGTTTTTGTGCAGTTAACTGGCGAGTCTGATGAAGATTTGTTTACAGTTTGGGCAACGGTATTACCTTTACCTGCTAAAAATGAACCTGAGTTGATGCGCCGACTTCTGGAAATGAATTGGGAAGGTACTTTTGAAACTTGTTTCGGTATTTTTAACAATCAAGTGGTAGTCTTAGCACAGCGTACGGTAGCAGAACTTTCTCCTGGGGAAATTTCGCGGGCGATTACTTTGGTGGCAGATATCGCTGATAATAATGATGAGGCTTTCCAGGAAGAGTTTGGTGCAGGTTAGTTAAGATGGCGATCGCCGATTGGTAATTAGTCTATCTGGCAATTACCCAACTCTCCCAATTCCCACTCCCCATTCTTTAATCACTAATGAAATGGCGTTTGATTCCTTTAATCGCAGCTTCGGGAAAAACTCAAATGGCGATCGATCGCTGGTTGCTACAACAACATTATTTGGGTAAGCAGCCGCCTTGTTTACGGTTTTATACTTGGTCGCCAGTAGCGATTTCTTTAGGCTATCATCAGCGTAATTTTCCCGATTTCTGGCAAAATTTAACTTGGGATGGTAAGCCAGTAGATTTGGTACGTCGTCCCACTGGTGGACGGGCTGTACTGCACCAAGATGATTTAACTTATATGGTGGTAACTTCTGGTATTTCTGGGGGGCGATCGCGAATTTATCAACAACTCTGTGAATTTTTAATCAAAGGTTGGTCTGCTCTCGGTGTTGAACTAAACTACGGTAATAATCAACGCGGCTATATTCACAACCCTAATTGTTTTGGTACTGCAACTGCGGCTGATTTAGTCACTACTAATGGTGAGAAACTCATCGGTAGCGCTCAATTAATTAAAAATCAGGCTATTTTACAGCATGGTTCCATGTATTTGTCAAGAGATAATCGGTTATTTACTAAAGTTTTTCAGGAAAATAAATCGCCAGTAAAATTACCTTGGGAACAGCCGAAAAAAGCCTTAATTCAAACTATTGTGAACACTCTTAGTGAAACTGCTGCCGCTTTTTTTGACGTTGATTTAATTGCTCAACCTTTAGCAGAGTGGGAATGGTCAGAAATTCTCGCGCAACCAAACTCTGGCATAAGTTCTAAAAGTTTCTAGTTGAGCTTTCGTCCTCTGTTTCCGGCTGATAATGACTACATTCAGCACAAACACCACTAGGATTTACGGCACAAAGTAAAAAGGCTGAGTGAGCATTATATCTACAGGTACGCTTTTTGTCTAGGCGTTTAGAAACTAAGAAAAGACGTTGTTGATCGCGGTCCATTTGCTGTCTAATATAAGCATGAGACTGCAAGCGCATTCTTTCAAAGGCTTGAGAAG
>JAWQFW010000094.1:0-17583 GCA_035968095.1 Oscillatoria sp. PMC 1068.18 | reverse complement strand
TAGTCTGTGGAGCGAGTGTAAGACCCGAACCGAGTAAATCGGTAAAGGCAACTGCGAGGAAACAGAAACCTAAATCGTAAGGTTTAGGAATCACCGTCCCTTTTAGGGCGGTGAGGATGTCAAACTAGAAACAGAAGGCATTTTATTTTCTAGGAGCGATCATGACTCCCAATCCTGCCCTGATCAAATCTGTAGAACAACTAAATTATCGTGTCACCGTTGGTGATGTAGCTGCACAAGCAGGATTAGAAATTAATCAAGCCCAGCAAGGATTACTCGCCCTCGCATCCGAAGCTGGGGGACACCTGCAAGTAGCAGAATCAGGAGACATTGCTTATTTATTTCCGAAAAACTTTCGCTCGATTCTCCGCAATAAATACTTACGGTTACGGCTGAAAGAATGGTGGGACAAAATTTGGGCGGTTTTATTCTACCTAATGCGGATTTCTTTCGGAATCATCTTAATTGTTTCGATTGTGCTAATTTTTGCTGCGATCGCCATAATTATCATTACTATTAGCGCTAGCGACAGCGATAATAACTCTGGCGGCAGCAGAAATCGCTCTGGTGGCGGCGGTATTTTCTTCTTCCCTCGTTTCTGGATTGGACCCGATATTTTCTGGTTTTTTGACCCCAACTATTCGCCGCGATCGCGACAACGTTCTCAAAATCGTCGTTCCAGCAACGAAAACGAACTCAACTTCCTCGAAGCCGTCTTCTCGTTTTTATTCGGTGACGGCAACCCAAACGCCGACTTAGAAGCGCGTCGTTGGCAACAAATAGGTGCAGTAATTCGTAACCATCGAGGTGCAGTAGTCGCCGAACAAATCATTCCCTATTTAGATAACTTCGACAATCGCAGCGACAACGAAGATGCCCTTTTACCAGTGTTAACTCGCTTTAATGGCTATCCCGAAGTTTCCCCAGAAGGAGAAATTATCTACTATTTTCCTGAATTACAAGTCACAGCAAAAAATCAATCTTTCCTTGCAGTATCAGAATATCTTCAAGAACATTTGTGGCGCTTTAGTCGAGCCGGAAGCGGACAACTGATCTCTGCGGCTGCACTAGGTGCTGTGAATATTATTGGCGCTTTGGTACTCAATTCTTTATTACAAGATGGTCAAATTGCGGCTCAAATCGGAGGATTAGTAGCCTTTGTGGATTCGATCTACTGGCTCTTACTCGGATACGGAACAGCATTTTTAACCATACCTTTGTTACGCTATTTCTGGATTCAGTGGAAAAATTCGCGCCTACAAACTCGGAATCAAAAACGAGAAACTCGCGCTTTAGCCTTAAATAGTGGCGATCGCCATTTACAGCAAAAAATTAATTATGCCCGTCAGTTTGCCACAGAGAAAGTCATTGGAGAAGAGAATTTAACCTACTCTACCGAAACTGATTTACTCGACCAAGAAATTGAACGTTCCGCTCAAATTGATGCCGAATGGGAGCGTCGTTTAGACTCTGGTGCGTAAATCTTTTAATTGTTAGTTTGTCCAGAAGCTGAATCTGGTTCCACTTGTTCGAGACGCGATCGCAAAAGTTGTAACTGACGCTGATTCGCTTGAACTGTATCACTTAAAGTTTCCAACTCCTCTGGTACTTCGGCGCGAAAGGTTTCTAACTGTTTTTTCTGGCGCTGTAACTGAGCCTCCATCTCCTCAATTTGTTCGAGGATTGCCGCATTTTCTGTTGCTGACTGTTCAATCTCACGTTGAGAAATTTGTTCTTGTAAAAGTAAGCGATAAGCAAACCAGCCAGAAATACCAATTGCTAACAACACAGCAATTACCAAACCAACTACCAAAGTTTGAAGTAACCCACGGATTTGAGTTACCTTCGTTTCGAGTTCCTCAACATTAAGCTTCAGTTTCAAGTATTGTTCTTGAACAATTTCGAGAGAGATTTCCCGATCTTGGTTGCTAGTCAGATCGGGATTTGGCTCAGAGGGAGATGGAGTATTCATGTCATTGGCGCGGAAATAACAGCTTCAAAGAAAATCTAGGCTAAAATAATCGCAAATTAGGTAATCCTGTTCCTAAAATTAGAGAGACATCGGTGAATCAATATAAACAGTTGGTTCTGGAACCACAAATCTCAGATTTTGGACTGCTAGTTTTTTGGCGATCGCTTCATTCGCTAACTCTAAAAGTCGTTTACGCAGTTCTAAAGAATTCTGACTCGGACTTGTCAGGAAAAAAAACACTCGTGCGCGAGTGATTGAAGCAGGATCGGCTTTTTCATACTGTACCCGCGTACTAGCGCGATCGAAACCCCAAAATAAACGGCTTTCCTGCTCGATAATTTGAGTAACCAGCGCTTGCTCCTCTTCTCTAAGATATCTCGAAAAGTCGAGGCAAAGCATCGCCATTGTCTTTTTCCCTCGACTCACATTTTCAATATTTTTTCCTGCCATCGTTAAATTTGGCACAATCATCATTGTATTTTGAGCCACAATCCGAATTTTTGTCGAACGCAAACCAATTGATTCAATCCGACCATAAACGTCTTCCCCATAAGGATTAAAATTAACTCGGATATACTCTCCACACAGAAAAGGGCGATCTAAATATAATTCTAAAGTGCCAAAAAATTGTCCGAGTGTTTGTTGGGCTGCTAAACCGAGTACCGCACCACTAATTCCTAAACCAGTTAGAATAGGAGTTATTTTTACCTGTAGTCCAATGGCAAAAATTACGATCGCCATAACCACAATCAAAACGTAACTCAAAGTTTCAAAGATCAGCACCACTTCATTAACTTTGCCAAACCAGCGATGCACTAAACTAATTACTGAATGATGGATAAGTTGGCGGACAATTCTCGCAGCAAACCAACCCATGACAATTGATAAAACTGAATAAACAAAGAAACCTAAAAATTTATGTAGTTCTTCGTATTTAACTAATAAATTGAGTGAAATTGCAATAAAAAAAAATACGTTAATTAACCACAGAGAATTTTCAAATGGTCTTAGTGAACGCCGATAAACTGCTTTAGCATTAATTATGGCTTTTTTTTCTAAGAATTTAAGAATGAACTGCACAAACTTCAGCGAAAATTGCCCAACAAATGGCGAAACGACTACAGCTAAAGAAAATAAGCCTAGTCTTACCATTAATTCTAAAATATATTGCAGGATTTCTGACTCTATTGACATTGCTTGTGAATTTTTAATCGATTCCTCTGACTAAATATTCATTGGCTGACTGACATCAACAATACTTTCTTTAATATCAAAGGCGATTCCGTATTCTTGTAACTTTTTAATAATGTTTTCTTTTGCCATTCCTAACAAACCTTTGCGTAATTCCATTGAGGTTTCTGTTGCTCCTAAAATAAAGAAAATTACTTGTGCTTGAACTTGGTATTGACCAAAGTTATCGGGTAAATCTTGAAAGTTAACTTGAGTTAGTTGACGATCGATTCCTAGTATATCGCTGGTGCTATCTAAAAAAAGTTGTTTGAGGATGGCTTTTTCTTCATCAGACATGGTTCTAAAAAAGGTTAGCGTTACCATTGAAATGACTCGTCTGGCGCTGCTGAGGTTTTCAATGTTAATTTGGGCTAGGTTACTATTGGGAACTACGACTAAGGTATTTTTCCCAGAAAGACGAATTTTTGTCGATCGCCAACCGATTGATTCTACTTTACCAAGAATTCGATCCGGTAAATGGATATAATCGTCAACAGTGAAGGGACGATCGATGTAAAGGACGACACTCCACAGAATTTGTTCGATTACTTTTTGGGATGCAAAGGCGATCGCAAATCCGCCAATTCCTAAGCTTGCTACTAAACCGATTACGTTTACTTGATGGGCTTGGGCGTAACAAAAGATTACAATTAAGACAATTAGGGCTTGAGTTAAAAATTTACCTAGTGTTAGGAGTTCGGTATTGATTTTGGCTTTGTCGTCTAATGCAACTCCTAGTAGGTAGTTATCGAAAATTTCTGAAAAAAGTCTGAATCCGAAGCAAGTGATACTGATGGCTAAGAGTATACTGAAGGGAAATTCAAATAAAATTAGCCAAGCGGGTGTGGGTAGGATGAGAACGGTTAAATCAACGATAATTGCTAGAATTACCCAAGTTAGCCAAGCTTGATAAGGTTGCATTAGCTTTTGGATAATTTCTTGAGATGTTGGGGAATTTAAGCGATCGCTGAAGGATTTTGTGAGTTGCGGTAGTTTGAGATGGGAAATTCCTTGGAAAAAGAGAATTGTTAAAAGTGTAATTAAACTCAATAGTCCGGCAGCGATCGCTGGAGTTGCGATGCTATCTGGTAGTATAACTTGCAAGCTCAAGACGCGATCGAACATAAATTCTCTCTAAATTTATAAATTTACGAAGGTGCTTTCTTGATTAATTATCTTTCAACTCAAGCGGTTGTAAGTCGTTAACTGAGTCGTTTCAGGATTCTAGCTGGGTTTCTCCTGGAATCTTATTCCAGATCGACCAAATATTAAGTTTTGTTGCAAATATTTATTTTGTAGCCAATGTTACAGAAATTTCCGTTATAGTAAAAATATAGAAAGCAATCATTTCTGTCACCGATACAGATTCAGTAACCTGGAGGAAAGGAAAATGTCTAGTCAAGAAAGATCCCGCGCTTTAATGATGCGTCATCATCAATTAGTTAAAAACCGTCAACAATCAATGCTTGGACGTGCAGCATCAGAAATCGGTATGGACGTTGATAGGGAATATTGGAATCACATTCAAGGTAAACCTCATTCCAGCTTCCGAGTCAGCTACGATCGCAGCCGCGCATCCCTCAGCTAAACAAAAAATTGTTTCCAATCTGCACAAATAAATAAACTAATTTAAACTTTGTCGAGATAAAATAAGACTTTGCTATTCTCGCAAAAAAGAGAAAAATGGGCGTTTCTTTTCCGAAGAACGCCCCTATTTTTTTGTTGAAAAATTGCTCAAATTCTCCTGTTTTCCTAAAGAAACGAGACAAATAAATTAAAAAAATTAAACTTCATCGAAATAAAATAATACCTTAATTTTCTCGCAAAAAAGAGAAAAACAGATACTTCTTTCTCCGAAAAAAGCCCTTATTATCTTCTCAAAAAATCTCAGTAAAAACCGCAGAAAAACTTCCCGATTCTTCCGGAGAACGATCGAAAATTGATGGGGTAAAGATAACCAGGGATCGAAAAGATATACCAACTGACAGCACAGCCAACCCCAGCAAGGTTGAAACAACGACTTCTCGGTTGGGAAAAGCAGCAAATACCAGCAAAACCCCATCGTCAAGCTCGGAGTAAAAATCAATGAAATCGGTAATTGCACAAGACAAGAGCTTCTCAACAACCGCTACAACACTTAAAAGCTCTTTTAATCATCAAAATCCAGCAATGCTAGTAGTCATCGATCAAAGCGTACAAGACTACCAAATTCTAGCAACACAAGTAGAAAAAAAGACAAAAGTCTTCATCCTCGACAAGAAAAAAGATGGGATTAAACAAATTACAGAATTGCTGCAAACACAACAAGTCAAAAGTTTACATTTAGTTGCTCACGGAGCTTCTGGTTGCTTATTTTTAGGTAACAGTAAACTCAGCTTAGAAACCCTCGATAATTATTTTGCCGAATTAAAAAATTGGGCAAAAACACTGTCTGGTAAATCTTTATTTCTTTATAGTTGTAACCTTGCCCAAGGAAACAAAGGTAAAAACTTTGTCGAACAATTAAGTCGCATCACCGGAGCAAAAATCGCCGCCGCTTCTCATCCAGTAGGTAACACCTCCAAAGGAGGAAACTGGGACTTAGATTACACCACCGGAAAAATTACCTCACCCCTCGCCTTTACAGAAACAGCGAGACTTACTTACCAAGGCATTTTTGCCGTCAATATTGCTGACGGAGACGTTGCTAGCTTAGTAGCCGCCATTGAAGCAATTAACGACGGAACTGCTGCCGATAATATCATCAACCTCGCAGCAGGTGGAACCTACACCTTCGACGGAACGACAACATTTCCCGATATCCCTGATGGTAACGCAGCGATCGATAACGGCGTTTCCGCACTACCCCCAATTACTAGCGATATCGTAATTAATGGTAACGGAGCGACTATAGCTAGAGATCCCGCCGCTTCCGCTTTCCGTTTCTTTTATATTGACGGTACTAGCACTCCTCCTGGTAATCTCAGCTTAGACAACGTTACGCTGACAGGAGGTAGAGCAGAAGTAGCTAGCGGTGCCGCAGCTAATCCAATCGCAATTGACGACGGTGGGGCGATTTTTATCAGTCAGGGGGGTACTGCAACAATTACAAATAGCACTCTCAGCGATAACTCCTCGGCTGACGATGGCGGTGCAATTCTCAATCTTGGTACTCTCAACGTCGATAGCACCCAGTTTCTCAATAACACAGCCGACGGAGACGATGGTGTTGAAGATGGTGGTGGTGCTATTGAAAACGATGGCGCTGCGGGTGAAGGAATTCTCAACGTTACTAACAGTGACTTTACTGGTAACACTGCGGCTGATGAAGGTGGCGCAATACGCAACCGTAACAACGCTCAATTAACCGACGGTGGTAGCAATACTTTTAATGATAATAACCCTTCTAACGTCGAGTTCATCGGTGATATAGACCCCACCGTAAACGATTCGCCGTTTAACTCAGTCCCTCCAGCCCAAACTACTGATCTCAGTACACCGCTACTTTTTCAAACCGATGCAGCGACAGATACAGGTAACGATATCCAAATTTTAGACCCTGATGCCGATCCTGCTGCCGATCCTGTTGAAGTTACATTAACAGTAGATTCGGGAACTTTAACTCTTGCAGATATTACTGGGTTAACGTTTACTACTGGAGATGGTACTGAAGATCCGACGCTAACCTTTACAGGTACTCTTAACGATATCAATGCGGCGCTGAATGGTTTAGCTTTCAATCCTGCGGCTGCGGGTGTGGCTACTTTAACTGTAACTACAAACGACCAAGGTAACAGTGGTACTGGTGGTGCATTAACTGATACGGATACGGTGGAGATTACTGTTACTGGTGCAACTGGTGTGTTTGAAGCAGTTGATGATACAGCGACAACGAACCAAAATACGCCGATAAATATCGATGTGATTGCTAACGATACTGACGATGATGCCGATCCTAGCGATTTGGAGGTAGATCCAGCAAGTATTTCTGGGGTAGTTAATGGTACAGCTACAGTAGATGCAGATGGGACAATTTTATATACTCCCAATGCTGATTTTGTGGGTGTGGAAGACTTCACTTATGATTTGATCGATGCGGATGGGAATCGTGATACAGCTACCGTAACAGTGACGGTGGGTGGGGCTACAACTGGTGTGTTTGAAGCAGTTGATGATACAGCGACAACGAACCAAAATACGCCGATAAATATCGATGTGATTGCTAACGATACTGACGATGATGCCGATCCTAGCGATTTGGAGGTAGATCCAGCAAGTATTTCTGGGGTAGTTAATGGTACAGCTACAGTAGATGCAGATGGGACAATTTTATATACTCCCAATGCTGATTTTGTGGGTGTGGAAGACTTCACTTATGATTTGATCGATGCGGATGGGAATCGTGATACAGCTACCGTAACAGTGACGGTGGGTGGGGCTACAACTGGTGTGTTTGAAGCAGTTGATGATACAGCGACAACGAACCAAAATACGCCGATAAATATCGATGTTGTTGCTAACGATACTGACGATGATGCCGATCCTAGCGATTTAGAAGTAGATCCGGCAAGTATTTCTGGAGTCGCAAATGGTAGCGCAGTTGTGGATGCGGATGGGACTATTTTATATACTCCTGATGCTGATTTTGTGGGTGTGGAAGACTTTACTTATGATTTAATTGATGCGGAGGGAAATCGTGATACTGCGACGGTAAGGGTGACGGTGGGTGGTACAACAGGTGGTGTGTTTGATGCGGTTGATGATACAGTTACCACCGATGAAAGTACACCTATCGATATTCAACTTCTCGATAACGATTTATTGGGTGATGGTTTAGCTAATCTAGAAGTAGATGAGGCTTCGGTAATTAATGGTACGGTAGTTGTTAACGATAACGGTACTCCGGGCGATTTTTCCGATGATTTTGTGAGTTATACTCCCGATGCGGGTTTTGTCGGTGCAGAAGATTTCACTTATACTTTGACTGATGTTAACGGTAACACTGACACAGCGACGATTACTGTTAATGTTAGTGGTGTGGCAGGAGATCAACTCGAAGCAGAAGATGATTTAGCGAGATCCGATCTCAATACACCAGTGGAAATTGATGTCCTTGCTAATGATACCGATCCTGAAGGAGATCCGCTACAAATTACCATTCTCACAGATCCTAGCAATGGTACGGCGGTAGTTAACGATAATGGTACTCCTGACGACTTTACTGACGACGTTGTTACCTACACACCCAATGCTGATTTCACGGGTTTTGATAGCTTTACTTACCAAGTAGACGACGGTAACGGTAACACTGATACAGCTACTGTCAACATTGTCATCGAGGAAGCTAATCAACCACCAGAAATTCTTGCTCCAGAAGTGGTAGAAATCGACGAAGATACAGAAGGGGGAATTGTCTTTTCTGGAGACGATTTCACGATTTCAATTACCGATCCTGATGTCCTTGATGACGCGATCGCTGTCGAATTAGTCGCTACTGATGGTAACTTACTCTTAGGCGATACTACAGGCTTAATTTTCTTCAATGGAGACGACACCAGCAACATTCTCTTAACTGGTACACTCGATGCGGTTAACTCAGCTTTAGATGGTTTAACTTTCACTCCCTTTGCTGACTTCGCTGGTGACACGACAATTGAAATTTTTGCTAACGATTTGGGTAATAATGGTGCTGGTGGACCGTTAAGCGACAGTGAAGTTATCGAAATTACGGTGAATGCGGTTAATGATGCACCAGTAAATCTCTTTAACGGTGAATCTATCGACGAGACGACGCTTCCGGAGTTTACTGTCACCGAAACAGATCCTACAGTTGTTTTTTCTAGCGAAAATGGAAATCAACTTTCAATTAGTGATGTTGACGCAGCTTCCGATCCTGTCACCGTAACTTTAAGCACCCAAAATGGTATTCTCGATTTAGGTGGTGATACGACTGGATTAGTTTCTTTTGGTGGAGATGGTACGAATCAAATCAGCTTGACGGGTACTGTTGAAGAGATTAACACGGCTTTGGATAATTTAAGTTATACACCAAATGCTGATTTCAGTGGCGAAGATACGCTGACAATTACCACGAATGACTTAGGTAATAACGGTACAGGTGGTGCGTTATCCGATACTGATGCGATCGCGATTACTGTTGAAGAAGGAACAATCAGCGAACCATCAACCCTGACTCGTAATGATAATAACGTTTTTGCGATCGGTGGGAATCAAGAAAATGTCAATCTCAAGTTTACCTTAAATCAAGCCCTTTCCGATGCAGCCAATGTCAACGAAGTTGGTTTCTATCGCATTGATGACGAATTTGGAACGATTAACGGAATTGCACCGGGAGACTTACGTTATGCTAGCGCAGCCCTCAGCAACGGAGAAGTAATTTTCTCCTCGTTATCGAATCAATCGACAGATTTCTTTATTAATCCCGAACGAATTATCGAATTTAGCGGTGGTGATAATCTCGGTTTCTATCTGGTTTCCGATGGTTCTACTGATGAAGTTTTAGCTGGACAAGTACCCTTTAGTCAAGTTTACTTCGGTAGCGTAGATTTGAACCAGCTAGAGATTTCCGATTTAGGAACAAATGCGTTTACAGTCGGTTGGGAAGATTTACCTGTAAACGGTAGCGATACAGGAAGTGACTTCGACGATTTGTTATTCAATGTGGAGTTAACTACCGAGGATACGCGATCGGGAACCGATCTTCAAGGGCTACGAGAAATTGTTGATTTGCGCGAAGTAGATCTTGATAATGATGGTAATGTTGATACTTCGGTTTCTGCTATCTTCAAAGCTTTTGGTGAGTCTGGTTTAACTAATCGCGGTGGTTTGTATCGCATTGACGATCTTCTCGGTAGTGTTGGGGGTGTTAATCCTGGAGATTCTGGTTATGCTCAAGCGGCTTTGTCAGCTAGTGTGGTAGAGTTTGCTGAAGGTGAGACTATTTCTGCTAATCTGACTGGTGGTGAACTTTATGCACCTTATCTGATTTCTACTGATGGTGAAACGACGAATACTTACTTCGCTTTCTTAGATGCTAATTCAGGTAGTTCAGATCAAGTGCGTTTGTTAGGAGATAATACGTTTGGTTTCGAGGATTTAGTCGCTAATGAAGCTGGTTTCGATGCTTCCTTCGACGATTTTGGTTTCCAAGTTGTGATTTGAGGAAGGAAGGTTAGTTAACTTTTTCTCAAACAGCTAAAAAATAAAAGTAAGTCAGGTTGTGCAAAACTTGGCTTATTTTTGATCTGCTCTAAAATAATTTAATCTGAAATAGAAAATAAAATGTTACAGATTTTATGTAGAGACGTTTTCTGCAACGTCTGGTACAAAGTAATGATGTGTAGCAAACATTTATGTATTTCAGATCAAATCATCCATTAAATTACTCAATGCTAATATGCACCCTGAGAATAAGTAAGTTCATAACTATGAGAATAGATCTCAAATATTAAACCGAAAGGATCTTCTACATAAACCATTTTGTAGGGCTTTTCACCAGGATAATACTCTCGAATTGGCATTCTTTGTTTTCCCCCGTGTGCCACAATTTTTTTAACTAAACCTTCGATATCAGGATCTTGAACACAAAAATGAAATGTGCTTGTCTTCCAGTATTCAAAGTCCTTTGGTTTCTCGTTATTTTTAAACTCAAACATTTCGACACCAATTCTGTCACCCGTAGACAGATGAGCGATTTTGAATGAACCCCAACCAGTACCGAATACATCAATACACATTTGACCTATTGGTGTTTCCGATTCCTCGGTGATTACCGTTGGTTTCATGATGAGATACCAATTCATAACCTTGCGATAAAAATCAACGGCTTTTTCTACATCAGGAACGGAAATTCCAATATGTGAGAATGTTCTGGGATAGTTACTCATAGTATGTATGCTGTATTTAAAGCTAAGTATATTTTACTTATGACTAGGATATGCGAGGAACTTTAAATAAATGAGAAAAGAGATTACGCGATCGCCATTTTGACCAAAGCTCGTTTTTTATCTAAGCTTGAAGCAAAACTCTTCTCTTTTCTCAGAAAGTAGATAATTATTGTTTAAGTTGGCGATATTTAGCAGTCATTTTTGAGTGAACGAGTCCGATCAATCGGACTCATCCAGAACAACAATTGTACCTTTAGGCGCGAACATCAAAGCGATCGAGCATCATCACCTTGTTCCAAGCGGCGACGAAATCCTTAACCATCCGTTCGTGACCGTCATTAGCGCCATAAACTTCAGCCACCTGACGTAGTTCCGCATTCGACCCGAAAATCAGATCGCAGCGAGTTGCAGTAAACTTCGTTTCACCTGTTTGGCGATCGCAGATCTTAAACAACATCTCGCGATCGTCCATCGGCTTCCACTCATAGTCCATACTGGTCAAAACCCGGAAAAAGTCATTAGTCAAAACCCCAGGTTTGTCAGTGAAAATCCCATGCTGAGAACGATCCCAGTTTTGATCGAGCGCACGAAGTCCACCGACAAGAACCGTCCACTCCGGTGCAGTCAAAGTCAGAAGCTGGGCGCGATCGAGGAAAATCCGCTCCGCCTTCACCTTATAGCCCACAGCCTCATGATGATAATTTCTGAAACCATCCGAAACTGGCTTCAGCCATTCAAAGCTTTCCACATCTGTATCTTCTTGAGTAGTATCCATTCGACCTGGAGTGAACGGAACCTGAACCTCAACACCAGCATCTTGCGCCGCCTTCTCCACCGCAGCGCAGCCACCAAGCACAATCAGATCCGCCAGCGAGACTTTTTTCTTACCTGACTGAGCGCCATTAAATTCTAATTGAATTTGTTTCAGCGTCGAGAGAACCTGACTAAGTTCCTCTGGACGATTAATTTCCCAATCCTTTTGAGGCTCTAGAGCAATGCGTGCGCCATTCGCACCACCGCGTTTGTCAGAGTTACGATAGTTCGATGCCGACCCCCAGGCTGCTGATACCAGCGCCGAAACAGAAAGTCCACTCGACAAAATCCTTTCCTTGAGAGAGCTAATCTCAGCCTCGTCTACAACCTCATGATCGAGTTTCGGAATCGGATCTTGCCAAGGCAAATCTTCCTCCGGAACTTCCGGACCCAAATAGCGCACCTTCGGTCCCATATCCCGATGGGTTAGCTTGTACCAAGCGAGTGCAAACTGATGGCTAAAGTAGTCGAAATCATTGAGAAAACGCTCACAAATCTCGCGATAAGACGGATCGACCTTTAACGCAATATCCGAAGTCATCATCATTAACTCATTCTTCACATCGGGCTGGTGAGCATCTGGTGTCTTCGGCGCATTAGGATCGCTCGGCTTCCACTGAATAGAGCCAGAGGGACTCTTGGTTTGTTCCCACTCATATTTAAAGAGATTTTCTAGGTAACTGTTGTCCCACTGGGTGGGATTCGGTGTCCACGATCCTTCAATCCCGTTCGTCATGGTGTATTGAGCAAAACCAGTACCTTCGGGGTTTTGCCACCCCAGACCCATAGCTTGAATCGGCGCGCCTTCAGGAGCCGGACCAATTTTGTCTGCCCCTACCATCCCATGACTTTTACCGAAAGCATGACCCCCTGCAATCAGCGCCACAGTTTCTTCATCTTTCATCGCCATCCGCGCGAAGGACTCTCGGATATCGCGAGCAGATGCGGCAGGGTCGCCGTTACCAGCCGGACCTTCGGGATCGACGTAAATTAGTGCCTGGTGCGTCGCCGCTAGAGGGTTCTCCAGGTCGTAATATTCATCATCCGGTGTCCCAATCCAGCGAATTGTTCGAGTGACCATTTGATCTGGATGACCTTCATGTTGCTTACCATTTTCTCCGAATGGTTGCCCGTTCCAGAACTCAGGTCCCCAGTAGGTAGCTCGGTCTGGTTCCCAAGCATCAATGCGACCACCACCATAGCCGAATGTCTTGAAGCCCATAATTTCGAGCGAGCAGTTGCCAACCAGGATCATCAGATCTGCCCAGCTTAGGGCTGCGCCATATTTCTGTTTGATTGGCCAAAGTAACCGCCGCGATTTATCGGTGTTGCCGTTGTCCCACCAAGAGTTGATCGGCGCAAAGCGTTGCATCGCTTGACCTGCTCCGCCGCGTCCATCTGCAATCCGGTAGGTTCCTGCGGAGTGCCACGCCATGCGGATCATCTGAGGTCCGTAGTTGCCATAGTCGGCGGGCCACCAGTCTTTGGAATCTTTTAGCAGCGCTTTAATGTCGTTCTTTAATTGCTGGAAGTCAATCTTTTCAAAGGCTTCCTGGTAGTTAAAATTCCGTAGCGGGTTTGCCTGGGGGGAATTTTGGTGCAGTAGCTCGACCTGAAGTCGCTCTGGCCACCAATCGTCAGTTTGTGGTTTGGAGCCGAGCGCACCTCCGACACGGGTTCCCCGGAAGGGACATTGTGCAGGAGCGCTAGGAGGGTTGTTGTCCATTTAATTTAATCCTTTATTAGTTGAGATAATTCATTGAGTGAATTACGTTGCTCTACGAGATTTTCTGTTTGATACATTGAGTGAGAAACATAAATTCCTCAACCAAGCCAACACTCTTATTTTTTTAAGGTATCGATTTCTACAATAGAACAGATCGTCCCTTTAGGGTTTGATTTTTTTAGTCATGGGTTGGGAGTTTCTATCGGTATGGCTTAAGCAAGGAAGATCATTGGCTTTAGCTTGAGAATCTGAGAATATTTCTACACAATTTTTGTTTTTGCTTTAAATATTATAACATCAAATAAATACAGATATTCATCCAGATTTGATGCGAAATTTAATCCTAGAGCAAGATGTTATTTGTTAGCTACATTTAACTGATTTTAATACTAAATTTTAGTTAAAAAACACTGCGTATTAATCCTCCATCAGCACGTACTGCTGCACCATTAAAAGCCGAGGCTAGGGGACTACAAAGAAACACAGCAGCATTGGCAATTTCTTCAGGAAGAATTAAACGTTGAATTAAAGAACTAGGACGATTTTCTACCATAAATTTTTCTTCGGCTGCTTCGGCTGAAAGGGACTCATCGTCAAATACATCTTGAATAAATTTCTTTACACTTTCTGTGCGAGTAGAACCGGGAAGTAAAGAATTTACTGTTACTTCTGTCCCTTTAGTAAGTTCTGCTAAAGAACGAGCAATAGCAAGCTGCATAGTTTTTGTGGCACTATAATGAGCCATTTCTGGTGCGGGAGAAATGGCACTTTCACTAGCAATAAATAAAATTCGTCCCTGACTTTTTTGGAGCATTTGTTTGAGATAATGTCGAGAGAGGCGAACGCTACTCATAATATTAATATTGAATAAACGTTGCCACTGTTCGTCGGTAATTTCAAAAAAATCAACTGATTCGTAAAGACTAAGATTGTTAACTAAAATATTGACTTCTGGATAAGTCTTAATCGCTAATTGACAGCCATCTGCTGTTCCTAAATCTGCTGCGAGAGAGAGTAATTTAGCATCAGGAACTTTTTCTTTAATTTCAGCGATCGCGCGATCGACAGATTTATCACTACGACCATTAATAATTACTTCTGCACCTTCTTTCGCAAAAGCGGTAGCAATAGCATAACCAATTCCGCCCGATGAAGCACTAACTAAAACTTTTTGGTTTTGTAAATTAAGTTCCATAATCTGTGTTATTTGATTCTGTTGAGTTTTAACTAACTTTTAATTAGCGATTTGCTAGTAAGTGATTTCTAGACAAGATCAGCTTAATCCACATTTATTCGTTTAGGCAAATTTAGTTGTATTGAGGATTTAGGCTGATAAGATAAGCAGGTTTGTAGGTGGTTGGTTTCATGAGTAATCCTCGTCAATTGGCTTTTTTGGCTCTGAGAGATGTGTATCTGCGAGGGGCTTATAGTGATGTAGCATTAAATAGGGTGTTGGCTAAGAGCGATTTGAGTGGGGCTGACCGAGGTTTACTGACAGAATTGGTTTATGGGGTGGTGCGTCGGCAGCGATCGCTGGATGCTATTATCGACCAGTTGGGAAAAAAAAAGGCTCGTCAACAACCTCCGGATTTACGCATTATTCTCCACATCGGTTTGTATCAGTTGCGTTATCTGGCTCAAATTCCCGCTTCGGCGGCGGTTAATACGACGGTGGAGTTGGCGAAAGAAAATCAGTTTTCTCGCCTTGCAGGTGTGGTTAATGGCTTGCTGCGGCAATATTTACGGTTGGCTGCTAAGGATAACGATCCTCTCAAATTACCGGAGGATCTCGCGTCTCGTTTAGGAATTTTACACAGTTTTCCGGATTGGATTGTGGAAAATTGGTTAGAACAATGGGGGTTTGCAGAGACGGAAAAACTTTGTGCTTGGTTTAATCAACCACCGACACTCGATTTAAGAGTGAATATTTTGCGAACTTCGCTTGAGGAAGTTACGTCTGCTTTGATAGCTGCGGGAGTTAGGGTTACTTGTGTTCCTCATTTACCCCAGGCTTTGAGAATAACAGGCGGTGCGGGAAAAATTCAAGCTTTACCTGGTTTTCAGGAAGGTTGGTGGACTATCCAAGATAGTAGCGCACAATTGGTCAGTTATTTGCTTGACCCACAGCCGGATGATGTGGTAATCGATGCTTGTGCTGCACCGGGAGGAAAAACGACTCACATTGCTGAATTAATGGCAGATCGCGGTACAATTTGGGCGTACGATACGAGTGCAAAACGTCTGCGAAAAGTTAAAGAAAATGCTCAACGTTTACAGTTAAAGTCTCTACGTTGCAAAACTGGTGATAGTCGTGATTTTCCTGAATTTATTAATAGCGCAGATCGAGTCTTAGTTGATGCTCCTTGTTCGGGTTTGGGTACGCTTCACCGCAGAAGTGACTTACGCTGGAGACAAACACCGTCGAAAATTCAAGAACTTGCTAAGTTACAAACCGAACTGCTAGACTCTGCGGCTAGTTGGGTTAAACCAAAAGGTATTTTAGTTTACGCCACTTGTACGTTAAATGAGTTAGAAAATGAAGTAGCGATCGCTTCTTTTTGCGATCGTCACCCTGACTGGAAAATTGAGTTACCTGTAGCTAATTCCCCAGTTACCAATTTTACGACAGAATTAGGCTGGATTAAAATTTTACCTCACCAATATCAAATGGATGGTTTTTTTATGGTAAAACTGAAACGGCAAAATTAAATTCTTAGTAAGCTTTGACTGGATAATTAAAACTCAATTTTTTGCCAAATAGTCCACTTAGAAAATTTCTAACTTCCATGACAAAAACCACTAAAACCAAACAACTGTTAAAAATTCTTATCGGTGCTGCTTGGATTGATGGTACTATCCAAGCTGAAGAACGTGAACGTTTAAATAAAATGGCGCAAGATAATCATCTTGCTGATGACCCAGAAATTAAGGCTTTGTTATCAGAAATTAAGCAAGTTAAGCCAGCCGAATGTTACAACTGGTTGGAAGATTATTTGGGGGAAAATCCTAGCAAAGAAGATTACCAAGATTTGATGGAAGCTATTAGTGCTTTGATTTACAGCGATAATGAAGTTGCTACTGAGGAAAGTAAACTACTAACTCGTTTACAGTCACTCGACCCGGAAAACGAACCTCCTAAATCTGCTTTTGATAAAGCGATTAAAAAGATTCAAAAATTGTATCGTAAAGCAATTGATTCCCAAAATTAAATAACCTTGTTTTTTTGTAGTGTTTTAATCTTTTTTAACTGTGGGGTGTGTTTTTTTACTCACCCTACTATAGTAATCCTTTTTGATTTATGAAAAAGCAATCTATAAATAACTAGGGTTTCAAGGGCTTTTCATTTGAAGAATCATTTAGGATTGCTATATTTGTTTTGGTTACGGAACTCTTTTCTAAAAATTACGTCTTTTACTCTCTACATTTTTGCTTGACATCAAGTTTAGGAGAGGCTTTTTCCAGAAAATATTGATTAGTTTTTCTTTGCTGTGACACTTATTATTCTGGAAACCTACAGCCTCAAAAATCGCAGAAATTAACTATCAGCAAATAATCAAAACTAATTGTTAGATTCCACAAATTATCAAAACAATTATCTCTCAGAAATTTCCTTCCTGGAACATCTAAGTTAATTCTTTGTCTAATAATTTAACCAGTTAGCCAGTTGGTTAAGAGAATGTTCGGGAAAGGTCAATCTAGAAAATCTTATCTAATTTGCAGTTTAGCGATCGCCACTTTTAGCTATGGTTGTCAATTTCGTTCTTTTGGCGATACTCCAGAACTACGAGCCAATTGTCAACAAGCTATTGCCCAACAGTATACTATTCCCGCAGCAAATGTCAATCTAACTTTTGGTAGAGTTGATGAAGGTGCTACAGCTTATCAATTTAGCTTCAAAAAAGAGCAAACAAAACAAGGTATTTGTCGAGTTCAATTCAACGGTGAGATTGAGCAAA
>JAWQFW010000093.1:0-17587 GCA_035968095.1 Oscillatoria sp. PMC 1068.18 | reverse complement strand
GATAATGTAGAAAAATGTCATCCTGAGCGCAGCGAAGGATCTGGGGAAGAAGTTTTACCTGGATTTGTGCTAAATATTAAATTAATTTGGTAACAATTAAGAAAAAGTGAAAATTCTGGGCTGGAAATTAAAAAACAAACAACACCGCAGTAAAATGAGAGCATAGCGATCGCCAAATCGCCAAATTACCAAACCGTAAATTAACCATGCAAGACTATCTCAACGAAAACCTCCACTGGACACCAGACGCTAAAGCTAAACTCAAAAGTATCCCCTTTTTCGTCCGTTCCCAAGCCCGTCAACGTATCGAACAAATTGCTCGTGCAGCCAACCTAGATGTGGTAACTGTAGAAATAGTCGAAAAAGCCCGTCTCGAATATGGACAATAACTACTTACTATTCAATCTTGTCTTATTTTCTATTTTGTGCTAGACAATTCTTAGCGCCTACTGAAAGTAAATTCTCCTCCAGAATATCTGTCTTTGTGTCTTAGGGTCTTCGCGCGAATATTTGAAGATTAAACTCTAACTTTTTACCGATTGATTTGCTGGCTAAAAACGATATCTTAGAGCTATGAGTAACAACAATCAGCAAAAAAATCTCCAATCACAACCCCATTTAGGATTAGTCTGTATCACTACTTCTAAACAAGTGCGCTATCGGACAATTACCCGGAAGCGACTCTTACAAATGACTTTAGAAGAACAAGCCGAACGTTTGCACGCACTCTATACAGAAAATTTAGCAAGATTAAATTTAGCAATCGATTTTTGTCTCGATAATGCAATTAATTTGTATCGCATGACTTCGGGATTATTTCCCTTCGCTGATACCGAAATGGGGGCAGAAATCTTAACTGAATTTACAGATGAATTACAAACTACAGGTAATCGCGCTACGGAAAATAAGCTGCGTTTAGTGCTACACCCAGATCAATTTGTTGTCTTAAGTTCTGACCGTCCGCAAGTAATCGAAAATAGTATTAAAATTCTGGCTATGCACGCACGAATTATGGATTTATTGGCACAACCAAAAAGTCCTTGGGCGTTGTTAAATATTCATGGTGGAAAAAGCGATCGCGCGGAAAAATTAATTGCCACAATTCGGGCTTTACCTGACAATATTCGTTCAAGATTAACGTTGGAAAACGACGAATATGCTTATAGTTCTGAGGATATTTTAGCAGTTTGTCGGGAAGCAAAAATACCGATGGTATTTGATGCTCATCATCATATAGTTAACCAAAAATTAGACAGTTATGACCATGAAAGTGTTGCGGAAATGTTAGCCGCAGCCCGCACAACTTGGGCAAATCCCGAACATCAATTAGTGCATATTTCTAATGGGAAAGAAGCTTTTGGAGATCAGCGCCATAGTGATTTAATTACAAATATGCCTAGTAGCTACAAAAATGCACCTTGGATTGAGGTAGAAGCAAAGTTAAAAGAAGAAGCAATCTTTAAATTACGTGAAGAATGGCTACCGAAATTATCAAATCGAGAGTTAGTTACAGCTTAATTCGGTGATTCTAAATTCCGAATTTTGGCGATAATTTTAGTAGTAGAATTAGATCCGACAAATGGTAAAATTTTAATAATCCCGCCTAGTTTTTCGACTACTGGTGTTTCGGGTAAAGTTTCTCGTGTATAGTCGCCTCCTTTAACATAAATCTGGGGACGAACAATTTTTAGTAATTCACTTGGAGTAGATTCCTCGAAGGGAATGAGATAATCTATACTGGCTAAAGCGGCGAGAACTTGCAGGCGATCGCGTAAACTATTAATGGGACGTTGAGAACCTTTCAATTGCTGAACACTAGCATCAGAATTTACTCCCACGATTAAAATATCTCCCAAAGCTTTAGCTTGAGACAGATAAATGACGTGACCGGGGTGTAAAATATCGAAACAGCCATTGGTAAAGACAATTTGCTGTTTGAGTTGGCGTTGTTGTTGTATTATCTCAGTTAAGGTTGATCCGTCGCTAACTAGCTTGGTAATCTCAGGATAAGATTCGCGCAACTTTAACAAGTTCTTAGCATTAAAAGACATTTTTCCAATAACTTAGTAATCAGATAACTTAACCAAGATATCATCAAAAATCATAACTTTGTCGAGACACTAAGGCAACGTCTCGAAATAATATTGATAACTCCAGCTAAATTAATTACTTTTAATAACCGACTTGAATTCTCACACTAGGAGGATAACCATAATTAACTCTTCTCTGAGTTGGATAGCCAGAATAGTTGTTAACAGGATTAACAATTACCGGATTAATCAAAACCGAATCCGAAATATCAGAATTAATCACCGTCGGATTAACTAAAGTCGAATTACGAATTCTACTTCTATTAATAGGATTAATATTTGGTGAGGGAACTACACCTCGATAGCGCGGTTCAAAAATACTTGGAACACCAGTCACCGGATTAACTGGTACAGGAGTTGGAATCGGGCTACCATAAATATAATTTACCGCAGGTTGCTGCACTGGGCGCTGGAGATAAGTCTCGCGGCGAAGGATAATTTCTCTAGCTTGTGTAGCTGGTGCAGTCAAACCGAGTATACTAATTCCGAGAGTAACCGCAGCCAAGCCAAAGCGGAATTGAAACAGCGATCGCTTAATCTTATCCATAATTAATCCAAGAAAAGTCAGTACACTTAGCTACAATTTTAAAGTCTAGGTAGAACGACGTAAAAAACAGCAAAGTGGTTTCAGATACGCAAGAACAATTTCAACAGGAGTATCAGGCGGGAAAAATGGCTTTCGAGCGAGGTAATTACCGCCAGAGTGTGCAACACTTAGAAACAGCAGGTAAATTGCTTAATCCTCAGTCTCGTTTGGGGGGAGAAGTCAGAATGTGGCTAATTACAGCTTATCAGGCTGCTGGAGAGGAAAAAGAGGCGATCGCGCTAGCGCAAAAACTCTGTACCCATCCTCACACAGAAATTCGCAAACAAGCCAAACATCTCCTTTACATTATTAAAGCACCTCAACTGAAAAGACCCGCAGAATGGATGACCGAAATTCCCGATCTCGGTAGCGTCTCCGAAAGCGATCCTACTCAACAACGCGGTAGTGGTGTAAATAAACTTAAGTCTACCTCAAAATCCACCGAACCAGAAGCTCTCGATTTATCCCAAATTAATACTCAAGATAACAAATTTATCTGGATCGCCTTATTCTTTACTTTACTTACCCTCGGCGGTTTATTCTGGTTTAGTTAGTAGTTAATAGTCACGCGCAAGCGTTATCAATCCTAACCTTTTTCAAAAGTAGCTCAGAAAAATTGTTGCTCAACGAGGTAAAAATGTCATCCCAGAAAAAAAACAAACATCCTTTAGTATTTCTCTTACCCCTAGTCTTATCTCTAGTAACTTTGCTTACAGGTTGCGTCAACTATGACTTAGGAGTTAACTTCAACAATTCCCATCAAGGAACAATTACCCAACGAATTAAATTAGGAGAACAACTTACCAGTTTTAGCACCACTGATACACAACAATGGTTAAATAGCGTCGAAAGACGAGCGCAACAACTCGGTGGTCAAGCCAAGCAACTTTCGCCACAAGAAGTAGAGGTTTCTATTCCTTTTAGTAATCTTGAAGAACTAGAAACAAAATTTAACGATTTCTTCAATCCAGAGAATACCAAAGAATACAATTCTGCTCGCGCTAAAGCCTTAGATTTAGTTGAGCTTAATGCAGTTATGCAAGCCAAAGCGAATAACTTACTTTTCTTTCAGCGTAACCGTTTAAGCCTCACCATCGACTTGCGCGCCCTTGGCGTAATCGCGGAACAAGATAACATTGTTATTAGTCCAGATTCCCTGGTAGAACTTGATTTTCGTTTGCGTTCTCCCGGAAAAATTCGCACAATTACAAGCATCAATAACGGCATTGCTCCGGAAGTAACTCGACAAGGAAATGAATTAGTTTGGCAACTACAACCAGGTCAAATTAATTACATTGAGACTATTTTTTGGTTGCCTGATTATCTCGGTCTGGGAACAGTGGTAATTGTGCTTTTGATGTTACTCGGTTTTTGGCTTAAATACAAACATTTTCCTTGGCAGCCGACAACAATTTAATTAAGTTTGGGGTGCTTTATTTTAGCACCCCAAGGGATTTTTAAGCAGTAATTGCTTCACAAGGCTTTGACTGCAAAAAGCAAATTGGGCTAGTAGCCCAACTCCGAAAATCTGGTGCAAGTTGACGCATTTTTTGTAAAAGCTCGTCATTAACCCACAAAATTAAAGGGAAAGAAAACTCTTTGCTGAATTCATTTCGCATCAAGTTTGTGGCGATTAAAAGCTCGTCGATAGCAACTACCGATTCCAAACCAAAAATTATTAAGGCTGGTGGTTGCTGAGAATTTAGAGCAGTTTGAATTGTGGTAAAGAGAGTTTTTACTGACGGATGTAAAGTAAGTTGTTTGATCGGTAAACCAGAGGTTTGCTGTAATTGTTTAATTATTTGTCTACTCCGAGAAGGGCGATCGCATTTTGCTAAAATTAAGGAGAACTCACCTTGAGATAACTTGATGGCTCGGTTTAAGCTACGAAAGGCTGCTTGGTTGATTGGTGTTTTATCTGGGGGATGATATAAGTAGTCGATCATTTTTTAGCTCCGGTCGTATATCTTAATTGTATTGTCTGTAATTTTTTATCTGGGGAATTGAATTTTTCAATCTTATTGATATTTTTCCCTTCCAGCAACTAGCATTTCTCAGATATCTCTCAAAAGTCTTAATCTGGATCTTCTTCCAGAAGTAAATTTGCTAGAAAACTGAGAGAAATTGTCACAGTGTTGGTACTAAAGAATTACTACACGAATTTTTCTCTCTCTTCCGTAATTTTCGTGACTAATAAAGAATGAATTCCCAAAATTGCCTGTAAATTTACTTAGCTAAAAGGCGATCGCTGCTTGTAGCCCTAACGCTACTACGTCAAGCGCCGAAAATATACCGAGCAGCTTTCCCGAAGTATGTTAAGAGTTGATGACTTTTTGAGCAAAAAATAACCCGCAAAAAGAAACCCCACACCGTTGAGGAGTAGGGCTAATTACAGAAAGGGTGAGGAAATCTGCTGGTGAAGAGTTTACTAATTCTTAAGAAGCATTAATTTGCGCGATCGCTTCTTGAACCTTCTCGACAACATTATCCGGTAGAGGAACATATCCCAACTCTTCGGCAAAGGCTTGTCCTTCGTTCAGTCCATAATTAAGCACATCTTTAAGAGCTTGGGCTTTCGTCGGATCGTCGTAATTCTTATAAGCGAGAATCCAAGTATAAGTTACGATCGGATAAGAATTTTCTCCTTCGGGGTCAGTAATAAAAGCCCGAAAGTTTTCTGGTAATTCCACTGCCGAAAGCGTCTCCGCCGCACTTTCCGGAGAAGGTTCGATGAATTTACCAGAAGCATTTTCCAACTTCGCCGCAGTCAACCCTTCTTGCTGCTTCGCATATCCATACTCGACATAACCCACTGCACCTTCAGTTTGCAGAATTTGCGCCGTAACACCTTCGTTTCCTTTCGCACCAACGCCTGTGGGCCACTCAACAGTTTTACCAGAACCAACTTTTTCTTCCCATTCTGGGCTAATATCACTCAAATGTTTGGTAAATACACCTGTAGTTCCACTGCCATCGGAACGATATACTACCGTGATTTCTTGGTCGGGTAACTCCGCATCAGGATTTGCTGCTTTGATCGCTGGATCGTTCCAGTTGGTGATATTTCCCAGGAGAATATCAACATAAACTTTCCGTGGTAAATTCAGTTGTTCGACACCTTCAAGTTTGTACGCCATGACAATACTACCTGCGGTCATCGGCAGAAGCAGGACACCTTTTTCTACTTGGGCGATTTCTTCATCACTCATGGCTACATCACTAGCACCGAAGTCAACGGTTCCTTGGGTAAACTGTTCAACACCAGCGCCGCTACCAACTGACTGATAAGAAACTTGAATGTTGGAATTTTCTTTGTTGTATTCAGAAAACCAACGTTGATACAGAGGTGCAGGGAAGCTCGCACCAGCACCAGAAAGAGAAACGTTTTCAGTAACGGCTGGGTCATCTCCGCCATCTGTGGCTGCTGTGTCATCTCCAGTTTCACCGCTACCACAAGAAGCAATACCAAGAGTTAAAGCTAGCAAGGGCGCAAGTAAGAGTTGTTTTTGGGAACGTTTTACAGAAAACATCTTTAATCCTAATTAATGTCTATTGAGCTTTTTTACAGGTGAGCAGTAGGTTATTTGGGTAGCTGACGCGATCGCCAAAATTAGTTACTTTCGTCAGCAAATTGGGTAAATTATTAGCTACTCAATAACCGCTCTTAATTTTTGTAGCTAGCAAATAGCTGATCGCATCCCGAAAGTAACATTTGACGAAAGTTTATTGCTATCCAATAGTCACTTTCCTGAGTTAGCAAGAAATTAGTCTCTGTTATTTTACAGTGAATCTATATATTTTTAACAACGGCTTACTTAGAGAGAGAAAATCATTATCGAGCGATAATTTAATTTTAGATAATAAACTCCTACTACAATATTTCTAATAGTTTATGAAAAGGTTAAAAGTTAGTAAATTTTCAGTTAATAAAAACTTGGTCGGTTATTCCGAACTAATTGCCAAAAAAAAGCTTGGGTTTAACTTTCAATCAACCCAAGCTAGTCAAATCCAATGTCGCGTTAAACCAACACTTCTCGTACCGAATTAGAACTGAAACGTCGTCCGCACGACTCCCACGTAAACAGTGTCGTTATTGTCATTGTGATTGGGGTTGAAAATCACGTAAGCTCCTGGTGTAACGAGGATATTATCTGTGATCTTGAAGCGGTACTGAGCTTCGAGCAAGTACGAAGTATCAGGATCGTCAATTGCACCGTCTACATCAGTGGCTTTCGGTGGCATCCCGAAAATCACACCGAGAACGTTACCTTCGCCACCCAGATCGGGGAAAGCTAAGTTAACAGCCCAAGTCCAAAGATCGGCATTATCACCTTTACGAACATCAGCTTCCGCTTCAGCATCAATGTAACCTACCCAACCTCCAAGGCTAATACGGCTACCAAGGCGCAAATTAGCGTCTACACCGTAACGGTTAGCTGAAGTAGCAACATTTCCAAAAGGTCTTTTTGCTAGTGGACTACCAGTGCTACCAGAAAGGTTGACATCGCTTCCGGGATAGAAAGAATGACCGTAGGTTAAGCCGATATCAAAAGCATCGCCTAAGCCCAAAGTTAAACGTGCTAGGGCTGTGTAGTCACCATCAAAAAGTCCATCTTTTTGAGCAGGGCTTTCACCATCACCAGTTAAATAAGCTAAGTCTAAACCTAGTGAATCACTAAACTTGATGTTTAAAGCTGCTGCTTGGTCGCCACCAACACGATAAATTAGAGGATTGAAACGACCAAAACGAGTCAAAGCTCCTGTACCACTACTGCTGAAATAGGGGTTAACTGGACTCATGATATCGTTTCCATCAGTGGCATTGACACCAAGGTAGAAGGTTATATTGTCGCCGAGAGGAGTACGGTAGTAGACATCACCAAGTGCGATGTTATTTCCACCATCTGCCTCATAGCCCAAACGAGCCATTTCTGTACCTGTAGGTACTGAAAAGCTAGTGAAGTTTCCTGCTTCTAAGCGAACCCGCAAACGGTCTTTTCCGGTAAAGCTGGTGTCAAAATTGAGACGGACGCGATCGTTCAAGACAATATTTTCGTCAACGTCTGGTGCATCGCCTTGGTTAGGAATATTTTGATCGAAAATAGCTTTATCTTCCCCAAAAGCACCTGCCAAACTGAAGATTACTTCTCCTCTTAACTTCGTTGTCGTCGAGAACTGATTATCTTCTAAGAAAGCGACACGGGCTTCGAGGTCGTCTACTCTGGTTCCTAGGGTGGCTAATTCCGCTTCAAATTCTTGAATTAGTCGTCGCAAAACGAGCAAGTCTTCTTCCGTAACCGGAGGTGTAGTTGTGCCGCCACCACCTTCACGAATTCTGGCTGCGAGTACCTCTAAACAAGCGTTTAAACCTGCGGCAAATTCGTAGCGAGTTAAGGCGCGATTACCGCGATAAGTGCCGTCAGGATAACCTTGGATACAGCCGTAGTTGTTAACCAGGTTCCGCAAAGCTTCATAAGCCCAATCGCTGGGGGAAACGTCGCGCAACTGATTCACGTTGGTGATTTGATCGAGGGAACTAGCATCGCCTTCGTCGCTGTAACGGTTGATTTGCTGAAGCAGTTCGCGGTTATTCTCGGTATTTTGAGCTAGTTCAGTTGTTTGGGGAGTAAAGCTTTCAGCCGCTAAGTTGTCGCTGTTTGCTTCGAGAGAAATGGTTTCTAAATCGAGGTTTGGGCTAGCTGCTAAACCAACTCCAGCTTTTTCTGGCTTGGTGGTTGCTTTTGCTGCTAAGTCGCTAGTTTCTGTTACTTCACTAATTGTTATTTCGGCTTCGCCCAAGTTTTCTGGGGTAGTTTTTTGTGCTGCTACTGTACTACTAGCAAACAACAAAGAAGTACCTAGAATTACGGGAGTTGCTTTTAGTAAATTCCATCTTAGTTTGGACATTGTTTTCTTCCTCACACCTAAAACTATTTACGGGAAAACTTGTTTAACTTTACTAACAACTGTCAGTTGAGATTCTTGATAAAAGATATCATTTATTTGCGCTCATTCTCAAGGCGTATTTGAATTTCTTATCTTGATATGGTCTCAGAGCTATAGGACTTTAGCCAGATGCCTTGGGCTAGGTGCTTTTGAGAATACTTCTCAAGAAGGTGACAAAGAAAAAACTGTCATAATACTACTTGTAATTGATTATTTGTGAGTAAATGTTATTTCCTAAGTAAGTTTTGAGCTTTGCAGGTTAGAAGTTATACCCTTGATTGTAAATCGGAAACTAAATTGATTATCCTGTTTAATTTTTACTACCTCCTGAGTAACTTTTTAGAGTGCAAAGAGAAAAATTTAAAGGCGCTAGAAAGCATTTTAGAAAGGGGATAGTTTGCGATCTAGATTACCTTGATTGAGCGAGAAATTTTGAGTTAAAGTAAGATGGTTTTTGCTTAGGTGATTCCAGTTATTGGTTGGTTATCAATGCGCCGAATTGCGACAACTGCGGGATAAGGGGGATCGTTGACTCCTTTGCGGGGCCAGTTGGAACCAAGAGGGACGATTCTTTCTTGAATGAATTCCTCACCGTCAGTGGTTTTTAAGGCGAATTTTCTGGTTTCTGAAGCTTGGTTTTGACGGATGCCGTTCTTTTCTCCGGGATGTTGAACCGAAAGAAAAAGGGTTTGGCGATCGCGCGTAAAAAATAATCCGGTGGTTTCGCATTCCATTGGTCCGATCGCAAAAGGATAAGCATTTCCGGCATTAACACCAGAGGTGGGAATAAACCACATCGAGTTATTCCCAAAAATGCCTTGAATCTCACCTTGATCTAAAACGGTTCCGTCTTTGCTCAGACGAGTGGGAACAGCTTGGTTATGTTTGGAGGTAGAAATATCTGTAACCATCCAAACATTACCGTTGTCGTCAATTTCGAGGTTATCGGGATTAGCAAAACCTGCCCCCCCAGCCGTGGGTTCACCTCCCATTGCTAAGGATGACCAACGAAAAGTCATCGCGGCGGGGTCGTTGTTGTCTTCTTCGAGGTGAAAAATCCAGCCACATTCCCAAGGTATTTCTCCTCTCGAACCTTGAAAAATTGCTTTGTCTGGGCTGCCGTCGCTGCCAGGAGTTCCGGAAGTAAAGGCGATATACAAACTGCCGTCAGGGGCGATATCAGTGTCTTCAGGACGGGCGGTACAAGTTACACCCGCAGCATTGGCGGCGTTGTGAGCATCGATTAAGATTGCGCCTTGTTTTTCGAGGTCGTTACCCAGGTAAAGATCGCCTAATGTGGCAAATTTTGCGGAGAAAGAAATGGCTTCTGCGTCGTCAGTTATGGCAACTGTTCCGCCAGCAGTGCGATCGCTATTTGGTAAGGTGACTAAACCTTTACCTTTCTGAGGAATTGTTTGTGAGGGGAGGACAGGATTTACTGGGGTACTCAGGGTTAAAGGAATCCATTTTCCCGTACCATCAGGATTAAATTTCGCACCGTAGAGCATTCCTGCTTCGAGTAACCGAGAATTAGACTTGGCTTTGATGTTGCTGATGGTGTCTTCCGAGACAAATTTATAAACATGACCGCCCCGGCGATCGCATCCTGAATATACTGCCAATTTTTTCCCTGTTTCTGCTTTGATTCCGACGGCTTCATGACGAAATCTGCCCAACCAAGTATGTTTGGTTCCATAATCATTCGGGTTGGCAGGATCGATTTCCACCATCCAACCATACTTATTGCCTGCTAACCCAAACACATTACCGCTTCCCTCTAATTGGCGATCGCTAATCTGAAAAGGTCGGGTACTGGGGTCAAAAGCTGAACCATCTGCCATAACTGCTTCTGGAACTTGATCTTGAAAATTTTCTTCGGCACTAAATACGGTTCCCCAAGGTGTTGTCCCTCCTGAACAATTCTGAAATGTACCAATAATTTTGTCTCCCAGGCGATCATCATACCCGATTTTGTGCTTTTTTGTAAAAACCGCTACAGCAGCACCCGTCGATTTGAGGTACTTGTTATCTTCTAAGCCAGAGATTCCGGTAATGCGGCGATCGCTACTGGAATTAGTTCTTTCCCAACTTCCATCAGCCTTTCGACGGAGAGAAATAATCCCTAAACCGAGATCGGTTAAACATTCTTTAGCGATCGCTTGAATCTGCGCTTTTAAAACATTATCATCAGACAAATTAAAAGCATCTATTTGTTGTTTTTGCTTCGCAGCCGCCGCAATAACTTCAGGAAAAGGAAGAGACTTCCCAATCACTTCTGGGTAAGTTTCCATCCAAACACCATCGCTAATATATTCAAAGTTTACGGTCAAGAAACCTTCATTCTCAGCAGTTTCAACAAAAGATAAATAATCATTATTGTAACCAAAGCGAGAATTTCCTACTGGTTCACCCCAAGCCGCAATAAGCTGATATTCATAATCAGGAGGTAACACTAAATCGTCTCTTACTTCATAGTGCTGAAAAAGCTCAATTTGTTGCGCTTTAGACAACTTTTCAACTTCTAAAGGTACAGGATAGGGAATCGTCTCAAAATCAACAAAATCTAATTTTCTTGACTCTGTAGCAGAAACAGCCTTTCCTGGAAACAAAGCCTCAAGCTGGTTATCTTGGTAATCAGCAAGAGAATTTAGGGCAACCGTACCAGCGCTAGCCCCCAAAAACCAAAGAAAATTCCGACGTTTAATCGCCATAGCTAACTTAATTTATCTGTCTAGTTGAAAATTTTGGCAAACTGCTCAACCTAAATAATAGATAACATCGGTCATCCTACCCAATTAAGTTTATAAATTAGTAAAGTTTAGGTAATCTCCAGGTTAAGCAAAAGCAGATTTACGCAGTTTCCTAATAATTTGCTAACTCTCTGGTGTCAGACTGGGTTAATACTTAAATATTTCTTGGAGGGTAATAGCACAAATGCGGAAATTTTTCTCGAAGTGAAGCAAAAAAATTAATTTCGATGTCCAGTAACAATATAAGATACTCGTTGACCAATATTAGTAGCATGATCGGCCATTCTTTCCAAATGGCGAATTACCAGCGCCATGACAATAATTGGTTCCACTACACCTTGAAGATCGCGTAAACTTGCTAAAGTTTCATAAAGACGCTCGTAAGCAGTATCTACGGTATCATCGAGTTCCTTAATTGTGCGTCCAGCGCTATCATCAAGATCGGCTAAAGCGACTAAACTGGTAGCGACCATTGCTTGAGTATAGTTAGACATTTGTTCAATTTCCGGCATACACTCATGAGGCGGATAAGGAAAAAGTTTCACGGCAAATTCGGCTAAATCTTCGGCATAATCGCCAATCCGTTCCAAATCGCGGACTAATTGCATAAAAGCACTTAATAAGCGTAAATCTTGCGCCACAGGTCCTTGACGAGTCATCAGACTAGCACAATCAAGTTCAATTTCGTGATAATAGCGGTCAATTTGCTCATCGAGTAAGTTAATTTCTTTAGCTACTTCCAGGTTGCGTTCAAACAAAGCTTGGTGGCTGAGTCGAAAAGATTTTTCGACCAAAGCGCCCATGCGAAGCACATCTTGTTCGAGACGAATTAGCGATCGCCGAAAATGAGTTAGTTCAGGATTGTTATTTTGGGTAAACAAGGTGAAAAAAGTTTACATTCAATAAAAAAATAGTTGGTTTGGTTTTGATTACTAGCTTAATCACTTTTCAGGAATTGTGGGTAGTTCGATCTCTAACCACGCCCCTTGAGTTGTGGGGTGATTTTTAGCTTGGATTGACCCACCGTGAGCGATAATTATTTGTTGAGCAATTGAGAGTCCTAAACCGCTACCCCTACGCCAGGAATTTTCGGTTTTTGATTCAGACTCAGATAAACTTCGTTGTCGGCTTTTGTCGCCTCGATAAAGTCGATCGAAAACATGAGGTAAATCCGATTGTTGGAAACCGTTACCTGTATCAATGATATTAATTTGTATGCGTTGATTGTCTAAGAGCTTAGTTTCTACTTGAATTTTAGTTTCCGGAGGGCTATGTTTGATTCCATTGTCCAAAAGATTGAGGAATACTTGAGTCAGGCGATCGCGATCTGCTTTCAGGTCAATTCTGGGACTTCCAGTATAAGCGAGAGTTAACTGTTTTTGTTTGGCGATCGGTTCTAAAGTTTGCCAAACTGAGGCAATTAGTTCTCGTAAATCAAAGGACTGATAATTAAGGTATAGGGTAGGATTTTCCGCTAATTGAGAAATATCTAGCCAATCTTGGATTAAATGGATTAGGCGATTAACTTCTGCTTGCATTCGCCTTACCCAGCGCTTTTCGATTCCTTCGAGACGAGTTTCTAACGCTTCCGCAACTAAAAGAATTGAAGTCAAAGGAGTTCTCAATTCGTGAGTAAGATCGCTAAAAGCGCGATCGCGCACTTCTTGCAGTTGAACTAGCGATTGTTGATTTTCCAGGAAAACTCCTACTTGTCCTTGAGGTAAAGGTAAGCTATAAGCTTTGAGGGGGAGGGATTTCTGTAAATTACAATAGTTATTTTTGACTTCAGTGTTTTCTTCATCCGGAAGATTAGTGCTATAAAAAACCCATTCTTGCATTTGAGGTTGCTGTGATTGGCGAGTTTGTTCGATTAGTTGATCTAATTCATAAGAACGAACTAATTCTAAGAATAGACGCACCTGCTGTCCCGGTTGCCAGCGATCGACATTTAATAGCTGTCGCGCTTGTTGATTGCACTTGATTAGGTGATTTTCTTCATCCACCTGTAAATAACCCACAGGCGCAATTTCTAAGAGATTTTCACCAATCTGGATTTGTGTTTCTAACTCTTGACGATGCTGATAAGCGCGAGAGATTTCTCGACGCAGACGAGAGATGGTAGATAAAGAAGCAACTTCCGCCGTACCATCTGTTAGTTTATACAACATGCGCTGTAACTGACGGTTAAGCTGTCGCTGACGGATAAAGCAAACTACTATCCCTACAGTTAACCCCAAAATAAATGCAAGCAAAGTCATGGATTTAAAATCATCGCTCGTGCTTCGGCAATTGCTATCAGCTTATCGCGCTTGTCTAGAAGTTATCCAATTACTGAGTTGCACTTGAAGTTACTTTGGTGGTTTCAGCAGCAACACGACACGAGTTACACTTTTGCGGTAAGTCGAATCGATTTTGGTGCTTTTGTTAATTGTTGCAGAAATTGGCGAAGGCGCTGACGCGATTGGGCATAGCCCAGCGCCCTAAGGGGCGATCGCGCCAATCGCGAAAATCAACCAAATCTGTACCCAAAACCCCGAATTGTAATAATATATTCTGGCTGAGAAGGATCTTGTTCTAGTTTCTCACGCAACCAACGAATATGAACGTCTACGGTTTTGGTATCTCCCAAGAAATCGGCTTCCCAAACTTGGGTAATTAATTGATCCCGCGACCAAACTCGGCGCGGATAACTCATAAATAATTCTAAGATCCGGAATTCTTTCGGGGATAAATTTACTTCTTCCCCTCGGACGGTCACTCGACATTCTTGAGGAAAAAGAGCAATCTCGCGATATTGCAAAACAGGCATCTGATTGTTGGTATTATACCGATGACGGCGCAGTAAAGCTCGACAACGCGCCACTAATTCTCTGGTACTGAAGGGTTTCGTTATGTAGTCATCTGCACCAACTTCTAAACCCAGTACGCGATCGGTTTCGCTGGCTTTCGCACTCAAAATTAAAATTGGGATGATTTGACCCTTGTAGCGCAAAAGACGGCAAATATCGAGTCCGTTAATTTGAGGTAGCATCAAATCGAGAACAATCAGGTCAAAACTAACTCCTCCGCTACCAGATTCGTTATTCTGAATTAAATTCAGGGCTGTTTGTCCATCACTAGCAGTTGTAACCTCATAACCTTCTTCTTCCAAGGCTAAAACCACCATTTCTCGAATTAAATCTTCGTCCTCCACGACCAAAACTCGGTTTGTTTGCACAAATTCGGTGTTTGTCGGACTCTGTGGTATGTCGAGGGATAGCATAAAATGTACTTTTTTAACTGTTCCTACCAAACATATACACTAAAATGCTTCTTTCTGACGCAGTAATTTTATTTTGGGATTGGGGATTGGGGACTGGGGACTGGTAACTGTTAACTTAGATTAGAGAAGAGGAAAAATAGAAAGAGGAACAGTAAGTGAGGAATAAGCTAATTACCCAGTCTCAAATTAAGAGTCTGTAGTGACTAAATTTTCAATTGATAACTATTTGTATTTGATGCAATTACGTGCTAAGTGAAAAAATGCGATTACATTTAACTACCTGGCAAGAAGTAGAAACTTACTTAGAACAATCATCGGGGATAATTTTGCCGATTGGTTCTACCGAACAACACGGTCCGACTGGTTTAATTGGGACGGATGCTATTTGTGCGGAGGCGATCGCGCAAGGTGTCGGTGAAGCTACGAATTCTCTGGTTGCACCGACAATTAATGTGGGGATGGCGCTACACCATACGGCTTTTCCTGGTACGATTAGCCTGCGTCCGAGTACGCTGATCGCGACGATCAAAGATTATGTGACTTGTTTGGCAAAAGCTGGCTTCAAAAAATTCTATTTTATTAATGGTCACGGCGGGAATATTGCGACACTAAAGGCTGCTTTTGCTGAGACTTATTATTACTTAGCTGAAATTAATCTTCCTCACGCAGAACAAATTCAATGTAAGATTAGCAACTGGTTTATGTGTCCGTCAGTTTATAAATTAGCCAAGCAATTATACGGCAATCAAGAAGGTTCTCATGCGACACCAAGTGAGGTAGCATTGACGCAATTTGTTTATCCAGAGTTTATTAAAGAAGCACCTTTGAGTGAAAAAGTCGCTTCGGGATATCCGATTTATAGCGCCAGGAATTTTCGTTCTCGTTATCCTGATGGTAGAATGGGGTCGAATCCGGCTTTAGCTACACCGGAACACGGTCAACAGTTTTATGAATTGGCGGTAAAGGATTTGAGTAATTCTTATTTAGAATTTATCAATGCGGAATAAGAGTTGAAATTATGTACTTTTCGTCAATTAAAATAATCTGTTTCTTAGTTGACATAGAAACCATTTACGTCTGATTTTCGCGGAGTTGGCGAAATTCTTGCATTAGTTCGTCTTCACTAATTCCTTGCTCGGCTAATTTAGCTAATAAGGTATCGAGTTTGGCTGCTGCTTGTTTGAGGGCTTGTAGTTCAGCTTCGACTGGCTGTTTATGAACAGGGAAAAAATACCCTACGGTTTGTCCGTGACGCATAATCGCAACAGGAGAACCAGTGTCTAGATACTTTGCTAAGTTCTTTCTGAACTTCCGGACACTAATTTGTTTTACCATTCAATTCTCGACCTCTAATTTCTGTTCACAACGATATACACAAATTAAATTTAATATCGAGACGCTGATTGCAACGTCTCGACAAATTTTAGGAACTCAAATCATTTTCTTCTTCGTCGAAACCTTCATCTTCTAACCAGTCGTTAGCTGTACCACCATAACTGGGTTGGGAGGGAATTGCGGCAACGATCGCTTCGATGACCTTAGCGACGGGAAAAACCTCAATTCCGAGGTCTTCGGGAAGGGTTTGTCCTTTAGGGACGATCGCCCGTTTAAAGCCAAGTTTAGCGGCTTCTTTGAGGCGTAATTCCATTTGGGAAACGAGGCGAACTTGTCCCCCTAAGCCAACTTCACCGATTAAGACGGTACGCTGATCGACGATACGATCGCGAAATGAGGCGACGGTGGCGATCGCGATCCCCAGGTCGGCGGCTGGTTCTTCGACTCCTAAACCGCCTGCTGAAGCCACGTAAGCGTCTAATTTGGATAGAGGTATCCCGACTCGTTTTTCGAGGACGGCTAATATTTGCTGCAAACGATTGTAATCGACTCCGGTGGTGGAACGTCGGGGTGAAGAGTAGCTGGTAGGACTGACTAAGGCTTGCAATTCAACGACGATGGGACGGGTTCCTTCGCAAGCGACGACTGTGGCTGTACCGGGAGAGGGTTCTTCACGGTTCCCTAGAAATAATTCTGAGGGGTTTTCCACTTCTTTTAAGCCGCGATCGATCATTTCAAAGATGCCGATTTCATGGGTTGCACCGAAACGATTTTTTACCGATCGCAGTAAACGATGTGAGGCGTAGCGATCGCCCTCGAAGTATAATACGGTATCGACTAAATGTTCGAGAACGCGCGGTCCGGCGATCGCTCCTTCTTTGGTGACGTGACCGACAATTAATAAGGTAATATTGTCTCGTTTCGCAACTTGCATTAAGGCTGAGGTACATTCTCTCACCTGGGCTACTGAACCTGGGGCTGAGGTCAGGGAAGCAAAATAAAGTGTTTGAATACTGTCAATTACTGCTACTTGGGGTCGGAGAGATTCTAATTCGCGCAGGATTTCTTCTAAATCTGTCTCTGGGAGGATGTAGAGATTTGGGTCTTTTTGTAAATTCGGTGGAGATTTACCGTTATTGTTAGTTGTTTGGGAGGCGATCGCGGCTGAGGTTTCTTGGTCTTGCTCAAGCGCAGCAACCCCCACACCTAAACGACTTGCACGTAATTTTACCTGCTGTCCGGACTCTTCGGCACAAACATAGAGAATCCGTGGTAAACGTTGAGCAATTTGGTTAGCAACTTGTAACATTAAAGTTGATTTCCCGATCCCCGGATCGCCACCAATTAGCACTAATGAACCGGGAACTATTCCTCCTCCTAATACCCGGTCTAATTCTCCGTAACCAGAGTCAAATCTGGTTTGGACATCATCAGCAATTTGGGAAAATTTTAACGAGATCCGAGGTTGTGCTGGTTGATTGGCGTTTCTGGTTTCTCTTTTCTGAGACTGCCATCCACCTCGATTAACTACACTAGATCCACTTGGTTGTGTTGTTTGTTCCTGTAAACTATCCCAAGCTCCGCAACTAGGACATTTACCGAACCATTGGGGAGATTC
>JAWQFW010000092.1:6354-17860 GCA_035968095.1 Oscillatoria sp. PMC 1068.18 | reverse complement strand
CCTCAATGTCCTCCCCCTCCTCCGTGTCCTCCCCCTCCTCCTGGTAGGGATATCCACCCATCGCTAGAGTTAGCACTCTGAGCCTAAGAGTGCTAAATTTGCTAATGGAGACAGGACGGAACTAAGAAAATATATGGCAAAAATCGTTTCGTTTAAAGAAGAATCTAGAAAATCGCTAGAGCGAGGAGTTAACTCCTTAGCTGATGCGGTGAAAATTACTTTAGGACCGAAAGGTCGTAACGTACTCTTAGAGAAAAAATTTGGCGCACCGCAAATCGTTAACGACGGGATTACCGTTGCGAAAGAGATCGAACTTGAAGATCCTCTCGAAAATACGGGTGCGAAATTAATTCAAGAAGTCGCCTCGAAAACCAAAGACATCGCAGGTGACGGAACAACTACAGCGACAGTAATTGCTCAAGCTTTAATTAAAGAAGGCTTGAAAAACGTTGCCGCAGGCGCTAATCCGGTAGCTTTGCGACGTGGGATTGAGAAAACAGTCGCTGAATTAGTCAAAGAAATCGCCGCAGTCGCGAAACCAGTAGAAGGAGACGCGATCGCGCAAGTAGCGACAGTCTCGGCTGGTAACGACGAAGAAGTTGGTCGAATGATCGCCGAAGCGATGGATAAAGTGACCAAAGATGGTGTGATCACCGTAGAAGAGTCGAAATCTCTCGCAACCGAATTAGAAGTTGTGGAAGGGATGCAGATCGATCGCGGTTATACCTCGCCTTACTTTATCACCGACCAAGAAAGACAGTTGGTAGATTTTGAGAATCCGGCGATTTTGATTACCGACAAGAAAATTAGCGCGATCGCTGATTTAGTTCCCGTCTTAGAAAAAGTTGCTCGTGCGGGACAACCTTTGTTAATTATGGCTGAAGACGTAGAAGGCGAAGCCTTAGCCACTTTAGTCGTTAACAAAGCCAGAGGTGTCTTAAACGTAGCTGCGGTAAAAGCCCCCGGATTTGGCGATCGCCGTAAGCAAATGTTACAAGACATCGCTGTCCTCACTGGTGGGAGAGTAATTTCTGAAGAAATCGGTCTGAACCTAGAAACCGCCACAATGGATATGCTCGGTAAAGCCCGTAAAATCACCATCGAAAAAGACAATACTACCATTGTTGCTGGCGACGACCACAAAGCAGACGTGGAAAAACGCATTGTTCAAATTCGCAAACAGCTAGCCGAAACTGATTCCGAATACGACAAAGAAAAACTGCAAGAAAGAATCGCTAAACTTGCTGGTGGTGTCGCGGTAATCAAAGTTGGTGCAGCTACCGAAACTGAGCTAAAAGAGCGTAAACTACGCATTGAAGACGCGCTGAATGCTACTAAAGCAGCAGTCGAAGAAGGTATTGTCCCCGGCGGTGGTACAACTTTAATCCACTTGGCGAAGAAGATCGCTGACTTCAGAGACAAGATGGAAAACAACGAAGAAAAAGTTGCTGCTGACATCGTTACCAAAGCTTTAGAAGCACCTTTGCGTCAATTATCAGATAACGCTGGTGTCGAAGGTTCGGTAATTGTTGAGAAAGTACGGGATACCGAATTCAACGTTGGTTATAACGCACTGACAGGCGAATTCCAGGATATGATTGCTGCGGGAATTATCGATCCTGCGAAAGTTGTGCGATCGGCTTTGCAAAATGCAGGTTCTATTGCTGGTATGGTCTTAACTACCGAAGCTTTAGTCGTTGAGAAACCAGAACCCCCTGCACCTGCTCCTGGCGGCGGTATGGACGCTATGGGCGGCATGGGCGGCATGGGTGGCATGGGCGGCATGGGCGGCATGGGTATGATGTAAACTGCCCCCGTGAATCGCTAATTCACCTAATAAAAATAGAGACGTTGTACGCAACGTCTCTATCTTTTTTTAAATATTGTTTCTTTTCTACCATCATACAATCAAAGGTTTAGGGATTATTTTCCGTGATTTCACCCATGAAACTGAATAATTGATTATGTTATCACTAGATTGATTTGATTAAAACAACTGTTGCTTTTTCTAAGTAGGTTAGGGACTAAATCTAATGTTGTTGAAAGATAAAATATTTCGAGCTTTCTGGGTTGCGGTCTTAACGTTGGCGATATTTTTTGGTAGTTTCACTAGCCCTGTATATGCTAGTCCAATGTCTGCCTTAGAATCCTTTACCGATAATTTCTGGGGAGGTATAGGCGGCGCGTTAGGTGGTGCTGTAGGTACTGTAACAGTTTGCTATGCGGTTGATGTTGCTATTGCTCCCTTTGCACCACCAGTAGCACTTTATTTAACTCCAATGTGTACAGCTATTGGTAGCGTAGCTGGGGTAGGAGTAGGAGCAAAAGTAGGAGTAAAAGTAGGAGCAAAAGTAATTGCTCGCTACGCACACTAATTATAAGGCTTTTACAACAATTTATAACTGTTAAAAAATTGGGAAATATCCATGTTACCTAACTCAAAATTATTACGGGCTTTGTGTGCTGTTTTCTTAGTTTGCATTCTTTCATTTAGTAGCTTTGTCAATCCCGCTTACGCAGATCCTGGCATTGCAACAGCGAAAATTACGAATCAAGAAAGTGTAAAAATTACTGACTTTAGTAAAGATATTGGTGCAGTAGCGGCGATTACAGGAATGGCGACAGCCATTGGTGCAGCTACTAGCGGAGCTTCCGTAACAGTTGCGACTATCACCACCTCTGCACCAGGAATTTTGGGGATGCTAGGTATTGGTGTAACTTCAACTGTTGCTCTTCCGGTTGCTGGAGTAGTAGGAGCAACAGGTTTAGTTGGTTATGGAATCTATAGAGGAATAGACTATGCTCGTCGCGTTTCTGGTCAAGAAACTACTCCTCAAGAGCTTTCTGAATAATTAACGAAACTTGGCAATTTTGTGGTCATAAAATCTCAAGCATTAGCTTTTATTTCAAGACTCTCATTAATATTAGTGAGGGTCTTTTAGTTGAGGATAATAAGTTATTTTCTCGGCTATTTTTAGATAATCTTGCTTAATTTTCCGACCGTAATTGAAACTATCAAAAAGTAGTAAATTCAGATAATTTGCTAGGAATTATAATATTTTAAAAGTAACTTCCCGGCGGTATCTAAATTGTCGCCAAAAGATATTATTCCTTCTTCATGTCCACCCATAACTAAAATTTTCTTAGTCATTAAATCTGTTTCTGCGAATAAACGTAAGATTTCTTTTGCCATTTCTGGAGTTCCATAAGGACAAGTTGGAGAAGTTGTGGGAATTTTGTGCATTAAATTCTGCCACATTTGCAGATTATGGATGTGAATTATCGCCTTAATTTGGGGATTTGCTTGATAAATAACTGCGTGTGTTAAAGATTCCGAAGAAGCCGCGATCGCGCCTTGACAAGTTAAAGAATTTTTTTCTAAGTTAAAATCAATTACTGTGGTATAGTGTTCGTTTGTTAATTGGGCAATTTTTCCGGTTTGAGTTCCCGAAACAAGAAATTGCCCCGGTTGTTGAGCGCGAATGCTAAGATTGCCGAAGCCAATACCATTATCATAAATACCAATTAAACCTAATTGATATAATTTTGAACGCCATAAATTTAGTTCTTGGATTTCCTCATTGGGAAGAGGAGATGAGGGAATCCAATTGCAGTTATATTTAACGTAACCTTCGTCAATCATGGTTAATTTTCTCGGTTAGTTACTCTAGAAAAGATTATCCCCTAATTTCGTCAAAGTGCAACTACAAATTGAGAAAGACAGAGAAAATACGTTCAGCGTGAGCCAAAAAGCTTATTATCAGAGTAGTGAATCCCGCACAACCACGAACCTACCTTGAGATTAGTATGGCACAATTACCACCTCAACAGTCGGAAATTGTTATCGGATTAGAAGAAGAAGAAGAAGAAGATTATTTTGACTACTTTTTCGATCAACCTGGAAGTGAACCTGGTACTCTGAGTATCCATCCCAATGCGTTACCAACAGAAATTATTCTGATTGACTATAACCAAAGTCAAGCGAGAAGGAAAACTAAGATTGACCCATCAGAGTGTATTTCTTGTCTCGAAACTGATTCAGTTTCTTGGCTGGATGTACAAGGTTTGGGAAGTGAAGAGATTTTAAAAGAAGTTGGAAAGATTTTTAATTTACATCTGCTGCTGTTAGAAGATGTAGTGAATGTTCCTCAGCGTCCAAAAGTAGATGATTATAACGAGCAATTATTAATTATTGCTCAGATGGTGATGCCGAAGCCAGACGAAACCGGGTTTATTAGCGAACAGGTAAGTTTTGTGTTGGGAAAAAATTATTTAGTAACTTTTCAAGAAGAACCTTTGCAAGATTGTTTTAATCCGGTACGCGATCGCATTCGTCTCAATAAGGGTAGAGTACGTCAATGTGGGGCTGATTATCTAGCTTATGTGCTTTTGGACGCGATCGTTGATGGTTTTTTTCCGGTATTAGAGGATTATGGAGAACGAATTGAAGATTTGGAGGATGAAGTTGTTCTCAATCCGACGCGGCGAACTTTAGGGAAAATTTATCAAGTTCGTCGGGAATTACTGGCGCTACGACGTGCGATTTGGCCCCTCAGAAATGTGATTAATACTTTGGTTCGTGGTAGTAGCGATCTGATTAGTCACGATGTCCAAATTTATTTTAGCGATTCTTACGATCATGCGATTCAAATCTTAGATATTGTTGAGACTTATCGCGAGTTAGCTTCGGGATTGATGGATGTTTATATGTCTTCGATTAGTAACAAAATGAACGAAGTTATGAAACTGTTAACGGTGATTTCGACGATTTTTATTCCGCTTTCGTTTATGGCTGGTGTTTATGGTATGAACTTTGAACGGATACCGGAATTGAGTTGGAAGTGGGGTTATTTGGGTTTTTGGCTGATTGTGTTGGCGATCGCGTCTAGTTTAATTTGGTTCTTTTGGCGACAAGGTTGGTTTGAAAATTTCTATCCAGTGAAGGAAGATTAGGGATTGCAGTGCGACCCCGCGCCACCTGCGGGCGCTAGGGAACGCGCACTGTTAGGGATTGGGTTCAGCTATCAGTAAACAGTGTACAGTAAACAGTTAGCAGTTTACTATCCACTTCCTTATTGTCCCCTTGTCTTCCACCTCCCCAAATCGCCACTAACCACTTCCCAGTCTCTAATTACCAATGAACCAACGTAATTTATTTGTTTTAACTTTGTATTTACTTTGTGTGGCTTATGTATTTTACAAAATGGTGCAAGATGTTGATGAATATGTCGCTGTCGAATTAGATAAAGAAGCTTTGGATGCGGAACTAGAAGCAAGAAATTTAAAAGACATCTTAGAGATCACATTTGATGTGCCAAATCGGATTAAACCTCCAAAATTTGAAAAAATACCGATCAAAATTGTCAACAAATCTGAGCAAGATACATTTTTAGTCGATTGGGAACGAAGTACAATTTCCGATCAAGATGGGGTATCGCAGCGCTTAATTCGCTCGTCAATTCCAGGAATGAGGATTGATTTGTCTCAAGGGCAAATAACAAGAGTGATTGCACCTGGTCAAATTTTAAAAGAAGAAGTAACGAGCGAGAAAAGTCTTGAAGGTGTTCCGGGAGAAAGTTTGGCGATCGCCAAACCGTTATTCGATCCGAAAAAAATGCAAGCTGCAACCGCAGAAAAACCAATTAAGTTTTCCATACTCTTAATTATTCAGCAAACTGGACTTCTGGATTCAATGGGACAGGGACGTTTGCACCCGATAAATTGTCGGTTTACGATTAAAAGTCCACCTTGGTATAAATCTTTGGGTTGGAAATCGAAGGATAAAAAGAAGAAAAAGAAATAAACTTTGACGAATTTGGTGGCAAACTCACAGAATTTGCTCAAGACAAACAACTCACAAACAATTACACTGAAAAATGGAGAGAGTAGGCGCAGGTGGTTGCAGACTTGCCTTTCGAGTAAGTTTGAGGAAAGTCCGGGCTTCCGAAAGACCAAACTTGCTGGGTAACTCCCAGTGCGGGCGACCGTGAGGATAGTGCCACAGAAAAATACCGCCTTTTTTGGGGGTTAGTCAACAGCGAACAGTCACCAGTGGTAACTGATAGCTGAATCCCTGAAAAAGGTAAGGGTGCAAAGGTGCGGTAAGAGCGCACCAGCAGTATCGAGAGGTACTGGCTCGGTAAACCCCGGTTGGAAGCAAGGTCGAAGGAACGATGGTTGGTCTTTTTCCAGTTCCGCCGCAGTTGAGGTTCGCTGAGGCTGCAAGGAGTACCGCTAGAGGCGGCTGGTAACAGTCGTCCCAGATAGATAACCGCCCTCACAAGAGAATTTTTGTGGGAACAGAACCCGGCTTATGTCCGACTCTCTCCGAGATTTTGGCTTTCCTTGAGCGAGTCAGAGGTTTGGGCTTTTGTCCAGGTTTCGCCAAGGCATTATTTTATTGAGAAGCGATCGCGCTTTCTGCTGACTAATGATTCAAGACCCCAGGCGTAGCAAGGAACTAGAAAAATTTTTGTTCAAGTTGGGATTGACGAAGATCGAAAAAATCGATTTCTCGTTACTGGATTTGGCATTAACTCACCCTAGTGTTTCGAGAGAGGCAAATTACGACCAGTTGGAGTTTGTTGGGGATGCGGTGGTGCGTTTGGCTGCTTCAGAGGTGTTGTGGGAAACTTATCCTGATTGTCCGGTGGGTGAGTTTGCGGCGATTCGTTCGATTTTGGTAAGCGATCGCTGTTTGGCTGAGTTTGCTGAGGGGTTTGGTTTGGAACGCTATTTGTTGGTTTCTCGCAGCGCAGCCGCCGATAATGCGGGGAAAGTTTCTCGCGTTGCTGATGCTTTTGAAGCGGTTTTGGGGGCTATTTATTTGAGTACCCAAACGATGAGTATGATTCGTCCTTGGCTCGATCCGCTTTTGAAATCTAAAGCGGCTGAGGTTCGCGAAGATCCTGCTCGACAAAATTATAAAGATGCTCTCCAGGAATGGACTCAGGGTAATTACAAATTGCTCCCAGAGTATCGGGTACGGGAAACTAAACCAGAACACGCTTCTCAGAATCGTTTTACTGCTGAGGTTTGGCTTGAAGAGCGTCATTTGGGTACGGGGACGGGACGCTCAAAAAAAGCTGCTGAACAAGCCGCAGCGAAACAAGCTTATTTGTCTTTTATTCAAAATCATGAACACTAAAATTGCTGTTTTGGGTGCTGGACGTTGGGGGGTTCATTTGATTAGAAATTTTCACGAACATCCTCAAGCGGAAGTGGTGGCTGTTGTCGATCCTCATCAAGATAAATTAGCTGCTTGTCGAGAACGTTTGCAACTCGATGACAAGGTAATTATGGCGGCGGAATGGGAGTCGATCAGAAATATACTTGAATTAGATGCGGTGGCGATCGCGACTCCGGCTTCGACTCATTATGCTTTAATTACTGATGCGCTTCAACTTGGGTATCATGTTTTTGCGGAAAAACCCTTGACTTTAGACCCGATTCAGTGTCAAGAACTTTGTCAGTTAGCAGCAAATCAAGCGAAACAGTTATTTGTCGATCATACTTATTTGTTTCATCCGGCGGTGATTAAAGGTCGAGAATTAATTGAGTCGGGAGAGTTGGGAGAACTGCGTTATGGTTATGCTAGTCGCACTCATCTCGGACCTGTACGTCAAGATGTTGATGCGTTATGGGATTTGGCGATTCACGATCTGGCGATTTTTAACTATTGGTTACAAGCAACACCGATTACCGTCGCTGCGAGGGGAAAGGTTTGGTTACAGCCGAATTTGGCTGATTTGGTTTGGGTCACGCTTACTTATCCGAACGGTTTTCAAGCGGAGTTTCACTTTTGTTGGTCAAATGCGGATAAACAGCGTCGCTTGGGTGTAGCGGGGAGTAAAGGTACTCTCATCTTTGATGAAATGCTTGCAGAAAGCCCCTTAACCCTCCAGCGAGGTTATTTTCATCAAAAAGATGAAAACTTCGTCCCTGCTGGTCAAAATCGCGAAGTAATTAAATTTGAAGCCGCCGAACCACTGCAAAGAGTTTGCGATCGCTTTCTTGAATCGATCCTCAAAAATCAAGTCGATCCGATTTCGTCAGGTTGGGTAGGAACAAAACTCGTGGAAATTCTCAGTTGTTTAACCCTTTCCCTGGAACAAGGAGGAGCCGCGATCGCTATTCCTCCAGAAAAACCATCTTAACTCATTTTTTTGACCGTCGCCGCCGAATCTTCCACTTCCACCAAAGGAGTAATTTTCGCGATCGGTAAAACAATTGTTACTGTTGTACCATAACCTTCTCCTCGACTCGCTAAAGTAACATTACCATCCATCAATTTCATTAAATTACGTGAAATTGCCAAACCTAAACCAGTACCACCAAACTTGCGAGTTCTCGAACCATCTACCATGACAAAAGGACGAAATAATTTTTGTTGTTGAATTGGCTCAATTCCAATACCTGTATCAATAACTGAAATTACTACTTTTTTGTCAAATAAATTAACTTTTTGACTGAGATTTTCCGAGGCTTCAGCACTCAATTCCTGAGAATTTTCCGAGGAAATCTGCATCCTAATTGCGATCGTTCCTGACTCAGTAAATTTAATCGCATTCCCGACAATATTTAACAAAACTTGTTTAAGTTTTCCAGGATCGACATTAACAAAGATATTTACTGGAGCAAAATCAACTTGCTTCGCTAAACCTTTTTGACGCATTATTGCTGACTGAATATCAATCACTTCCTCCAGTAATTCATTAAGTAACACTTGTTCGAGATTAACCGCAAGTTTTCCTGATTCAATTTTGGCAATATCCAAAACATCATTAACAATTGATAGTAAATGTAGCGCTGCTTCGTTTCCTTTCTGCAAAAACTCCATTTCCTCTTCGCGATCGTCACAAAAACCATCTTGAATTAGCTGGATACTACCAATAATTCCATTCAAAGGAGTTCGTAATTCATGGGAAATAGTTGCTAAAAAATCATTTTTCAATTGGTTCGCTGTTTGGGCTTCTTTCCAAGCTATTTCTAATTCTTCAGCCCAATGTTTTAGTCTTACTACCATCCGATTAAGTGCGACTGCTAATTGTTCAAATTCCTCAATTTTAAAGTTGTGGGGAATTTCTTCTGGAGAATTTAAATTTTCTCGATCGAGTGCATAATCTCGTAGTTTTTCTAAGGGACGAGCTAATTCATAAGATATATACAAAGTGGCGATTAAAGTTGCAGCAATTAAGGCTAATCCTAAGATAATCAGAACTTCTTTAATATCTTGTAAGCCCGCGAGAGCATCTTCTAAACTGGTGAAGGTCAAAATTGCCCATTTTTGATTTTCTTCGGTTGTAATTGGGCTATTCATTGAGCTATAGCCAGCAAGTAACTCGACATTACTATCTTCAAAAGATAACAAATGCAGAAAATTTTCTTTCCCCGCGATCGCGTTTCGTAAGACACTTTGTAGTCTGTCTGAGTTGGGTTGATTTTTGATGTTTGTTCCTACTTCTTTCGCCAGAGGATGAGCTAAAATAGTTCCTTGTTGGTTAATTACTACTGGATAACCAGTAAATAATCCTGGTGCAACTTTTTCTTGTTTGAGTAAGCTAGAATTGATCGTGAGAACGTAGTTAATTTCTCCTCTGAGATTATATACTGGCGCACCGAACCAAATTTCCAGTTGAGTGCTTTTTTGACTTTGGGTTCCTGGGGTTGGTAATATTGGTTGAATGTGAACTTGGGAAGAGTCGGGAAGGAGGCGATCGCGTAAAGGCGCAAATTCTGGTAAACTTACTTGAGGAGCTTCACGACCACAACTACTGGCTACAACTTGTTCGCTGGGAACTTCGATTAGTTGAACGCAATTAATTTGATTCGGTAATTTCGCAGCGAATTGTTTGGTAAAGGTTTGATATTGTTCGCGATCGCCTAATTTGAAGACTGCACTATCGCTAGCTGTTAATAAGTTAGTTGAAAGAGCTTCGATTGACTGAGAAATACTTTCGGCTTTTCTTGCAGCACTAGCGGTAAGGTTATTTCTTGCTGTATTTAATAAAGCTGAACGAGCCTTTCGATAAGCCACGTACTCCCCAAATAATAATACTGGCACGCTTAAAAGTAAAAGGCGAGATAGCAAAATCCGACGAAAAGAGGTTTTACCTGGCTTACCCATAGGATGTTAGCAAAAAGAAAATCTTCAGAGCAAATAATGCGAAACGATTCATGCTTTAATAGTTTTGATCGGAGGATAAAGTCGCGATCGCTGTTAGTTTTTAGCTTGCTGTTGGCTGCATTAAGCTCTAACTATCAAATCCTCGATCCCGAAATACTTTCAGCAAAAAATAATCTGTATCTATCATCATAAAGTAGGGTTCCATGATTTAATTTTAAGAGTTGATGGAGCTAGTCTTCACTTTTGTGAAGATTATTTGAAGAGGTGAACTCAAACTTGACTTTTCAACGACCTCATACTACGTTAATCTTAGCAATGACGGCTGATGGGAAAATTGCGACCGAGAAGCGAGAAGCGGCTCGTTTCGCTTCTGAGTGCGATCGCGCTCATCTGGAGAAACAAATTTCCTTGGCTGATGCAGTGCTTTTCGGAGCAAACACTCTTCGCGCTTACGAGACAACTCTCCCTGTTACTGATTCCAGCTTACTCCGAGCGCGTCAGGAACGCGAGCAGTCACCTCAACCAGTGCAAATTGTTTGTTCTGCTACTGCGGAGTTTAGCCCAAAATTGCGCTTTTTTCAGCAACCAGTACCTCGTTGGTTACTGACAACCCCAAAAGGTGCAGCTAATTGGATGGATAAACAAGATCAGTTTCAACGTTTGTTAGTCACTGAAACTACCACCAACCAAGTTGACTGGAAAGCTGCTTTTACACAGTTATCACAGCTAGGTTTTCAGCGAGTAGCTATTCTCGGCGGCAGTGAACTGGTAGCATCTTTGTTAGCTGTCGATTTTATTGACGAATTTTGGCTAACTGTGTGTCCGGTAATTTTGGCTGGTACAAATGCACCAACTCCAGTGGCGGGAATTGGCTTTACTCAAGCAGAAGCACCCAAGTTACAATTATTGAGTGTAGAGAAAATTGCAGACGAAGTTTTTCTCCATTATCGCCGACAACGTTAAGAAATATTTTAATAACTTGATTTTTGTCTTCTCTTGTAATATTAGATATTGCTTCAGCAAAAACGTCTTTTTCACTTCTGCTTGAAAAGCTGTTAAATCTTGAGACAAAATCAAACTTAAGTCGATAATTTTCTTAAGAAACTTAAACTCTAATTCTAAAGTTTCAGAAATTTCTTCCACACTCATCATCCTATCAATAAGTTTAGGAATCATTTCTAACTTTCCTTGAAATTTTCCTTCTAGTCTTACTTCCGCTTTGACTTGCAAGATTTCTAATAATCTTTCTTCTTCTTTCTTAGCTTCTTGGTCAACTTGAGGATATCTAATTAAATCAAGATTCAGCATAATTGTCTATCTCCAAGAAAAATTATCTAAAAATTCTCCATCAAATTCAACTCAACTGAGGGATTTTCTCAC
>JAWQFW010000092.1:0-6254 GCA_035968095.1 Oscillatoria sp. PMC 1068.18 | reverse complement strand
CCATCAAATTCAACTCAACTGAGGGATTTTCTCACAATTTCGATATCTAAATCTAGAATTTGAGCAATTTCTTGAAGACTCATCCCTTTCTCGACAAGTTTAGAAACTATTTCCAATTTACCTTCAATTCTTCCTAGGATTTTCCCCTCAAATTTTACCTCAACTTTTCCCTCTGCAAAAGCTTCTTTGTAAACTTGGGTATGTCTTAAATCAAGATTCAGCATTTTTGTCTATCTCCGAGAAAAACTTATCTAAAAAGCCTCCATCAAATTCAACTCAACTGAGGGATTTTCTCACAATTTCGATATCTAAATCTAAAATCTCAGCAATTTCTTGAAGACTCATCCCTTTCTCGACAAGTTTAGAAACTATTTCTAACTTCCCTTCAATTCTTCCTAAGATTTTCCCCTCAAATTTTACCTCAACTTTTCCCTCAACGAAAACTTCTTGATAAACTTGGGTATGTCTTAAATCAAGATTCAGCATAATTGTGTATCTCCAAGAAAAATTTATCTAAAAATCCTCCATCAAATTCAACTCAACTGAGAGATTTTCTCACAACTTCGATATCTAAATCTAGAATTTGAGCAATTTCTTGAAGACTCATCCCTTTCTCGACAAGTTTGGGAATTGTTTCTAACTTCCCTTCAATCTTCCCTTCAATCTTTCCTTCAATCTTTCCTTCAATCTTTCCTTCAATCTTCCCTTCTATCTTTCCTTCAATCTTTCCTTCAATCTTTCCTTCAATCTTTCCTTCAATCTTTCCTTCTTCTTTTGCTTCTTGATAAACCTTGGTGTGTTTAATGAAATCTAAATTCAACATTTTTTCTATCTCCTCTCGGCTTAAATTAGGAAACTTATAAACAACAATTGTTTAGATAAATCCTAGAACTTTTGTTTGAAGATTAGTATCGGTTAATTCTGCTTGTGCTTTCTCGATTAAATTTTTAGCATAAACAGCAGCTTTTGACTGAGTTTCGACAATTAATTTTACAATTCCTAAACCGATAGAATTATTAATTGTTTCTACTTCTAACTCGTTGAGATAAAAGATTCGCAAATGGGAATCAATTAAGCTACGATAGCGAGGGTGAGGTGATATTTCTTTACTGCGTTTGTCGTAAATAACAACTGCGTACCAATTTGAGTTTATTGGTTTAACTTGACTAAAATAAAGGAAAATACTCGCAAAAAAACGCTCATAGAACTCTTCGTCTTTATAAAATTGTACCTCAACAAAGTAAATCGGCTCAGTCGGGTAGTCTGATGAAGGTGAAAATATTCCATCTAAACGAAAATTCAGTTGTTTTACTTCTGGAGATTTAAATTCATATATATTGGGATTAGTTTCTGGTTTCCCAATAAGTTCAAAAAATATCTGGGGAAATTCTTTAAAGATTTCGGAAAAAATTGTATCGGTTTTCATTAATTTCCGGCTACATTTTCTTTATTTTACCTAAAAAAGTTAATTATTTGAGAAACTTACAGAAGCAAAATTGTCGAATGTTTCCTAGTTTACGTTCTTGCTTCCCTGACCGTTGCTATAATTGGCAATTAGTGTAGACTTGTGTCAAATAAATTGAGTTTTTTTTACCATAAATTAGCTGAATTGTCAAGCCAAAAATTCAGAAGTAAATTCCCCGAAACGAAAAATTGCCGCAATGGTTAAACAAATTTCTCCTAGCTATTCGATTACTTGGATTGAGAAAATCGCAGAAATCCCGAAGAATGTCTGGGATGAGTTAGCAAAACCGCTAAAAACGCCATTTTTAGAGTGGGAATGGCTGAATAACCTGGAAACTTCTGGTAGTGCAACGGCAAAAACAGGTTGGCAACCTACTCATTTAACAGTATGGCGCAATAACCAATTAATTGCCGCAGCACCACTTTACCTTAAAGGTCACAGCTATGGCGAATTTGTCTTTGACCATCAATGGGCAGATTTGGCTTATCGTTTAGGAGTGCGTTATTATCCGAAATTGTTGGGGATGACTCCGTTTACTCCCGCAGGTGGTTATCGGTTTTTGATTGCACCTGGAGAAGATGAAGATGAGTTGACTGAGGTTATGGTAGCAGCGATTGACCGTTTCTGCGATCGCCACTCTATCTCTGGTTGTAATTTTCTCTTTGTTGACCCAGAATGGCAACCTGTCATCCAACGTCACGGGTTTACAGGTTGGCTCCACCACAGCTATATTTGGGAAAATAAAGGCTTGGATACGTTTGACGACTATTTAAAGTTGTTTAACGCCAATCAACGACGTAATATTAAACGAGAACGCAAAGCGGTTGCTAAAGCTGGGCTGCGTGTGGAAACTTTGGTTGGGGAAGAAATTCCGAAGTCGATGTTTCCTTTGATTTATAATTTCTATAGCAGCACTTGCGAGAAGTTTTATTGGGGAAGTAAGTATCTGACGCGGAAATTTTTCGCGCAACTTGATCCGAATTTCCGCGATCGCGTGATGTTAGTCGCAGCGTATAATGAAGATAACTCTCGTCAACCTGTAGGATTATCTTTCTGTCTGCGTAAAGGCGAAAATCTCTACGGACGTTATTGGGGTTGTTTTGAAGAATATGATTGCTTACATTTTGAAGCTTGTTACTACAAACCCATAGAATGGGCAATTAGTCAAGGAGTACAAATGTTCGACCCTGGTGCAGGAGGAAGACATAAAAGACGACGCGGTTTTCCGGCTACTCCTAACTACAGTATGCACCGTTTTTATGACCCACGGATGAGGAAAATTCTTGGTGCTTATATCGATGAAATTAACGGGATGGAACAAGAAGAAATTGAAGCGATAAATCAAGATTTACCTTTCAGCAAGCGCGAAATTAAGCTTGATTTTTGATACAGAGTAGGGACAATCCCCCCGTGGTTGTCCCTCTTTTTTGCTAATAAATTCAGGTCATCCTCAAATTATTAGTTTAATTTGCGAGATCCTGACGCTCCTAACGTCGCTATCGCTGCGCGTCACGCTACTCTATGAGAAGCCGCTAGCACGTCTACGCTCACCGATGACAATCAATACGACAATTCCAACATTAGCATTAATTTAACTTCCAAACAAGTTAGAAGTTTTTAAGTCTAACTCGAATATTTGTATAGGTATTGTTGTTTCCATTAATTCAACTTCCGAAGAAGTTAGAAGAAGTGACCCCTTCCTTCGTCGGAATGAATACATTGCGTTTCCATTAATTCAACTTCCGAAGAAGTTAGAAGTAAACAAGTCCGGAATGTAGAAGTTCTACCCCCTGGACAGTTTCCATTAATTCAACTTCCGAAGAAGTTAGAAGCAGCAGCCTATGTGGCTGCAACTGCATGAGGGCGAGTTTCCATTAATTCAACTTCCGAAGAAGTTAGAAGCGGTTTATTACGTACAAGGAGTAGGACTGCTGGAGAATGTTTCCATTAATTCAACTTCCGAAGAAGTTAGAAGTTTATCAGTTTTTGCTGAGACCGTTGGGTAAGGCAATATTTGTTTCCATTAATTCAACTTCCGAAGAAGTTAGAAGAGGGTCGATCTAGAACCCGCTCTCTAAAAGGATTATAACCACCAAAAATTCCGGGGGTCAAGGGAGAAGACGAGTAATTGAGAATAAGTTTCATTAAGCACCTCATTCAAGAGCTTGAAAGCCTTACCCAGACTGGGGTTGGTAGCACTTTACCAAAGAATAGGCATTTCAGCGATCGCCAGACTGCTACCAGGAATTGGGGACTGGGGACTGGGGACTGGGTAGAATTGGAGGTATTGGGAGAATTGGAAGAGTAAATGGTTAGTAAGATGTGTGTTGGTAATTTCTAATTCTGACCACACCTCCCACACTTCCCATACCCCCAAAACTCTTCTTTTGGGGACTGGAAGGGACTAGGTAAAGAGAGAAAAAGAAGACAAACTGACAACTGACACCCCAGACTCTTAAACTGGAAAAAGAACTTATCGATAACACTGATGAACCAAACAATTGAAAATATAACAGCGATCGACAACGAACTCTCCAAACGTGAAATTGCCCTCGATCCAGGTGGCTACTTTATTATCTACCTAGATTCCGAAGCCGGATTAATATGTGCCAAACACTTTACAAATATTATCGACGATCGCGGATTAGCCGTTGACCCAGAAACCGGAAAACCCATCCCCGCGAAAGGAAAAGTCGCACGGACAGCAACCACACTCTTCACCGGAAGAACAGCCAAAGAACTTTGCGTGAAAATCCTGGAAAAAACTCAGCCCTGTCCCGTAACCATGTTAGACCATGCAGCCTACCTCGGACGAGAAGTTGTGCGGGCTGAGTCGGCATTAATCAGCAACAGAGACTACGTTCAAGACTAACCACCATAGCTTTGATAGAAAAAGTAAGTAGCCATCGGAATAATTGTCGCAACTACGAGGAAACCAATCACCCAAACAGCCGCATTGCGATCGTCAGTTTCTTCAGCAGTAGCATAAGTGCGCTCAATATTCAAGTCATCCTGAACTTCCGGTGGACCTGGGTCAGGCTGACCTGATAATACCGCAACAACGCGATCGCTGGCTGCAAGAAAAGCTTCGTTATACTTATCTCCCTCTCGGATTGAAGTTCCAATCGTTTCTTTAACCACACTGGTAGCAATCACCTCATTTAAGAGGCTCTTAACACCCTCTCCAGTGCTAATAGCGGCATTGTTAGTCAAAGTATCCAAAACCACCAAAGTTTGGTTTGCCTGAGCTTCAGGAGTAGGATACCACTCCGAGAACAACTTATCAGTAAAAGTAGCGATCGTATCTCCGTAATCCAAGCGACGAATCGTGACCAAGCGTACCTCATTACCCGTCTGGTTAGCTAACTTTTTCAGTTGGTTAGTCAAACTCCCTTCATTCAACCGACTCAAAACGTTAGCTTCGTCAATCACCCAAGTTTGCTCACCCGCGCTAAGATTAGGTAATTCATAAACACTTGTCGCCGAAGCAGGTACAACTAGAATACCAAAGGCGATCGCCACTGAAACTAAAGACACAACCAAATTTTTAGCACTCAAAGCAACGCTACTGCGGATTATCCAACTTAGTTTTCTTACAAGTTGTTTCATTTCACTAAACCCAAATATATGATTCCTTAACTATTTTCCCATTGTCCTTTGCCCTATTTTATAGTTCCGAGGAAATATTCATAACTTCCGCAGGATGTCGAACTGATACGGCTGACTCACGAAAATCTTAGTTTTGTGGTAACTGGAGTAATTTGATCCCGGTTTAATGAACTTTTCTAACGCTCAGAAGCAATCCTGCGATTAAGCAACCTCTCCATGCTTAAAATAATTCTTAAGTTTTCTGTAAACTTTCACAACGCGAGAGGAAAGATAAATATGGCAGATCCGAGAAACGTAGAAGTTGTTAAACCCTATAATGGCGATCCCTTCGTGGGTCATTTGTCCACACCAATTTCCGATTCTGGCTTCACCAGAGCTTTCATTGGTAACTTACCTGCATACCGCACCGGAGTTTCTCCACTAATTCGCGGTTTAGAAGTTGGTTTAGCCCACGGTTACTTTATTCTTGGTCCTTGGGTATTATTTGGACCTTTGCGCGATTACGGCGAAGCTGCTAACTTAGGTGCTTTGATTTCTACAATCGCCTTGGTTATGATCGCTACGGCGTGTATGTCTATCTACGGTTTGGTTTCTTTCCCGAAAGATGACTCTCAGGTAGCTTATTTGCAAGATAACCCCCAAGCGCCTAACGATCTTAAGACTTCTCAGGGTTGGAGTCAATTTACTGGCGGTTTCTTTGTCGGTGGAATGGGTGGCGCTTTCGTTGCTTATTTCTTGCTCGAAAATTCATCTACTCTTGATGCAATTATTCGTGGTATCGTCAATAGTCAATAAGTAGCGTTTTTTGGCTATTTATGCTGACTTTTTCTTTGAAAAATTGATTGTTGAACAAAACATAGGAAGGTTAAACATGACAGGCGCTTACGCAGCTTCTTACTTACCCTGGATTTTGATTCCTGTAGTTTGCTGGCTTTTCCCGGCTATTGCTATGGGTTTGTTGTTTATTTACATCGAAAGTGAAGGCTAATTTTTAAAGCCCGATAATGAAAAATACTCTACCTTTCTGAGGTAGAGTATTTTTTGGGATTGGGGATTGGGGATTGGCGACTGGGAAAGAGGGGGGAGAATTGGAGGAATTGGGAGAGGGGGAGGAATGGTCGAAATTGAAAGTATGGTCAGTATTGGGAATAACTAGCTATAGTCTTACCAACATTTACTC
>JAWQFW010000091.1:0-17894 GCA_035968095.1 Oscillatoria sp. PMC 1068.18 | reverse complement strand
GATTATTACTTTTTAATTTCTAAGAAAGCGACTATTTTTTTAAGTTAAATTTTACTATCTGAAAGTAAGGTAATTTTTGATTGTAATACTATTTATCTAAACTAATGCTACAGACGCAGACTCCGTAAAGACGTTGTATGCAACGTTTCTACACAAAATTATGTAGTGCAGTTAAAGCAAATTAGTATAACTAATTGCAGTCATAATTATTTGAAGTCTATTTATAGAGAATTATTTAGCTATTAAATATACATTGAGAAATAACAAAACATTGATTTATTTGTGAAGTAAACAATTAATTTATTGAATTCAAGCTTTGAAGAAAATAAATATTTTTTTAGTTTAAAAAACTTTGAAACGATTACGAGTTTTTGTTTGAGTATTATCTATTTCTGGGCAATGATAAAAACGATAATTATAACCATCAATATTAGGCAAATTACGCACATCAATAACACAACTACTAAATTCTATTGGTGCGTGAAAGTTAATTAACCATAAATCCAAAGGACGAGGAAGTTGTTTAAGATTTTGTTTAAGAGTTTGTGCAGCTTTTTGCTCACCTTTATATTGCTGATTTACGAGTAAAAAATTAACTTTTTTGCGCAGAGGATGTTCTTTCAATTCCCAAGCAATACCCATCATTTCTCCTGTTTGCACAAGGGTTTGTTGAGTAGTAGCAATTAAAGCTGGGGCTTGAGAATATTCTGCTAAAACAGAAATAAATAAATCGGGACGATAATATTTTTGATAACCTAAATTTATAGTAACAGTTATTCCCCCTAATAAGCCCATTAAAAAAATAGTAATTACGACAATTTTACCTTGATTAATTATCAAACTTCTCTTCCCAAGCTTGTTGAATAGCCAATTATTTTTTGTCTCACTTGGGGGCAATTTTTGCCAATAGATAGCTAGAGATGCACCTACGATAATAATGACTGCGGGAAAATAAACAAAGTTATATCTTGCACCTCTAGTGATGTCGATACCAAAAAAATAAGTGATGGTAAAAAAAATGGCGATCGCGCCACACACGAAACCCGCTAAAATAATTATAGGTAAGCGAAAATCAGTTTCCTGGCATTGTTTTCTGATACCATGATATAAAATTGGTATTGCCCAAATAAAAAAGCAAAACATGGCTATACCAGAAATAATTACAATTGTTAGAGAGGATGCTTCTACTGGTAATAAGTTTAGCATCGTAACCCAAGCAGCAAGAGCTTGAAAAAGCGGATTAATAATTGTCCAAATATTGCGAGAATCATTTTTAATCCAATCAGTCATTTCGCTACCGTAATCTTGGGGAATAAATGTCCACAGCCAAATTAAACCAGTAGTAATTGTGCCGATAGCGGTAAGGCTGAGACGATACCAATTTTTAGCTATTCCTTCTCGATAAGTTGTTGGTTTATTAGTTTTGATTAGAGAGAAGAAAAAAACTAATAAGGCAATTGCTTCGGCTAAAAGAGTTAAGGTGAAAAAATAATGAATAGTTAGTCCAAAACTATTAACTATAATCCACAATAATCCTAACCAAAACGGTATTTTTTGACCTGACCAAATGTGCCTAGCAGCCACGAGAAGGCAAGCAAGACTAAAAATAACAAAAAGCGCCGCCAAACTGTAATGACGGGCTTCCTGGGCGAGAAAAATGCCGTAGGGAGAAACTGCCATCATTGCCGCAGCTAACTGGGCGACGATGAGGGAACGAAAAGCTAATTTTGCGAGTCCGAAAGTAGCGGGAATTGAAATAACTCCGAATAAAGCGGGTAGCGATCGCGCTGCCCACAAAGAAAGATATCCTTGGTTAGTGGGAAAAAGTTGTTGCCACCAATGTGCCAAAACAAAATAAACTGGTGGATGATTGTCGCGAAATCGTAACAAAGAGATTACATCACCAATATTGGCGTTGGGGTTAGGTTGTAGCGGTTTTAATAACGTTTCGAGGGAAATAACTCGATCTAGAGGTATTTCTTGATAGTTATTCCCTAAACTAAACACCATTGTGGCAAATTCGTCAGTCCAAGGTGATTTTCCGGTTAAATTAACAAAACGCAAAATTGTACCGAGAAATATCCAGAGTAAAAGTAAAAAAATATGTCGCCAGTGATTTTTAGTTAAAGGTTTCAACTTGCTTTCGGGGAACTAAATGTACTTTAATTGTTTTTCTAGCGTCTGGTGACTGTTGAGAAAACTAAAAATGTTCCGATTTTGAGAAGACAATCTCGAATCTAGTTTATCTGTTTGTTGCCGTTTGAGCGATTGGGGGAGAAGGTTATTAATGAGATTAATTGATTGGTTAATTGTACTGCTGTATTTGTTATTGACGATGGGTTTGGGGATTTACCTGTCTCGTCGTGGGTCGAAAAGTTTGGTAGACTTTTTTGTATCGGGGCGATCGCTATCTTGGTGGTTAGCGGGGACGAGTATGGCTGCGACGACTTTTTCGATCGATACTCCTTTGTATATTGCGGGAGTTGTGGCTAGTCGCGGGATTGCGGGTAACTGGGAATGGTGGAGTTTTGCGATCGCGCATATTGTCCTCATTTACATTTTCTCACGTTTGTGGCGGCGATCGGAAGTTGTTACTGACGCTGAGTTAACGGAAATTCGCTATGGTGGCAAAATGGCGGCAATTTTACGGGCTACCAAGGCTTTTTTGTTTGCTGTTCCCATTAATTGTATCGGTATTGGCTACGCAATGTTGGCAATGATTAAGGTTGTCGATGCTTTGGAATTATGGCAAAGTTTGGGTATTGAACCGGGAAATAATCTCAAAATTTTAAGTGTCATTGGGATTAGCATTTTAGTGCTAATTTATTCCGGATTTTCTGGTTTGTGGGGCGTTGTCGCTACGGATTTTTTCCAATTTTTCCTAGCTTTATTCGGGGCAATTGTTGTCGCTATTTTTGCTGTTAATAGTGTTGGAGGAATCCAAGAACTTATCCCCGCAGTTCAACAAGCAACTGAACAAGATGTGCTTTCTTTAATTCCTTTTAGTTTCGGAAATGGTGGTTTAACTTGGAGTGACACGGCGGGAATTACTGCTACTACTTTTTCCGCTTACGTTTTTGTGCAATGGTGGTCATTTCGACGCAGTGATGGCGGTGGCGAATTTGTCCAACGTTTAGCCGCAGCTAAAGATGAAGCCGAGGCAGAAAAAGCAGCTTGGTTCTTTAATATTTTGCATTATATTGTGCGTACTTGGCCCTGGATTATTGTCGCTTTGGTGGCAATTGTAATTTATCCAAATTTAGAAGATCCAGAGTTAGGTTATCCGAAATTAATGCTTGACTTTTTGCCACCAGTAATGTTGGGATTAGTAGTTGCTTCTTTAGTGGCGGCATTTATGAGTACCGTTTCCACTTCAATTAACTGGGGGGCTTCTTATCTTACAAATGACCTTTATTTGCGCTTTATTAAGCCTGATGCTAGTCAAGCTGAGTTAGTTAATGTAGGGCGGCTAGCGTCAATTTTAGTCACAGTTTTAGGGGCGATCGCTGCTTTTTATGCTACAGATGTAGCTACAGTGTTTCGTCTGGTAATTGCGATCGGTACAGGACCCGGTTTAGTCTTAATTTTACGTTGGTTTTGGTGGCGAGTTAATGCCGCAGCCGAATTAGCAGCAATGTTAGGCGGTTTTTTTGTCGGTTTGATAACAACTTTCTTTGCTGGATTTAACGATATTTTTGCCGATTTTGGCTTACGTTTGCTAGTAATTTCTGGGACTACGGCGGTACTTTGGATTACAGTTATGTTGCTGACACCACCAGAATCAGATGATACTTTAGATGAATTTTATCGCCGTGTTCGCCCTGGTGGTTGGGGTTGGAAACGTCAACAAGAACGTACTGGTTTACAACCTGTACAAAATTTAAGTTTGGATATCTTGCGAGTCATTGTTGCTACTTTTGCTTTATTTGGAATAATGTTTGCTATTGGTGGGTTTTTGTTATTAGAACCGCTTACAGGTTGGGTATCTTTAATTATTGGTGTTGTCGCTTGGTTTTGGTTACGTCAACTTAGTAAGAAAAAAGTCTTACCAATGCCTAGACCAGGATTAGATGATAGTGATTGGTGATTGGTGATTGGGGATTGGTAATTGGTGATTGGGAATTGGGGATTGGGGATTGGGGATTAGGGATTGGGGATTGGGGATTGGGGATTGGGTAATTAGGAAATAGATAGGATAAACTGATAATTGGTAACTGGTAACTGAAATTTACTCACCACAATAGACAATTAAATCAATTTCTATATCGCCTAAACCAGCTAAACTAATAATTCCAACTGTGGTTCGACTGGGAAACTTTCCAGGCTGAAAGTAAGAGGCGTAAATTTCGTTAACTGTTTGATAATAACGAAAATCAGTAACAAAAATTCGCGCCATTACTACTCGGTCAAAATCGGTTCCTGCGTGGGTTAAAACTCGCTTTAAATTTTCCATGACTAACCGAGTTTGTTCAGTAATTGTACCCTTAATTATTTCTCCGGTTTCAGGATTTTCTGGTAATTGTCCCGTCACAAACAGAAAATCACCTGCTTTGACAGCATGGGAATAAGGTGCAACCGGAGGTAAAATATTGTCGGGAAGTGTAATATATTGCAGCATTTTGATTATTGAAAGTAAAAGAAGTTACACTAAGTATAGGCAAATTTTGCCTAAGAATAACTGAAGCTTCAATCTCAAAAGTGCTAGATTGTTAATAGTAGTCTGAGCATTTTCACCAGGATTCATGACCTAAAAACCTTGATGATTTCGTGATCTTGGAAACGAAATTTAGATCCAGAATTGCTGCTAACAGAAATTAGCCAAACGATTCCCTTATTTGTTTCCAGACGAGAAGATCTCGAAAAACTGCGCGCGATCGCCAGCGTGAGATAATTTTTAGTTGGTCAGGTAGTAATTGAACAGTCACCATTTGAGTAAACGATAATCCCAATCCCTTTTTAAGGTATAATCAGAAATTTGCAGACTGATCGCACTTGCACGAAAGGAGACAGCTTTATGGCTCGAATGTACTACGACGAAGATGCCAATTTAGACTTACTTACAGGGAAAACAATTGCAATTATTGGTTATGGTTCTCAGGGTCACGCTCACGCCCTTAATCTTAAAGATAGTGGGCTAAATGTTATTGTCGGGCTATATCCGGGCAGTAAATCTACTGAAAAAGCTGAAGCCGCAGGATTAAAAGTTCACACTGTTGCAGAAGCGGCAAAAGCAGCAGATTTGATTATGATTTTGCTTCCGGATGAAGTGCAGAAAACAGTCTATAAAAATGAGATTGAACCTAATTTAGAATCGGGCAATATTTTAGCTTTTGCTCATGGTTTTAACATTCATTTCGCGCAAGTTGTACCGCCAACAGACGTAGATGTAATTATGGTTGCGCCGAAAGGACCGGGACATTTGGTGAGACGTACTTACGAACAAGGACAAGGAGTTCCTTGTTTGTTTGCAGTTTCTCAAGATGCTACAGGTCAAGCACGCGATCGCGCAATGGCTTATGCTAAAGGTATCGGTGGGACTCGCGGTGGAATTCTCGAAACCAGTTTCCGCGAAGAAACCGAAACCGATCTTTTCGGCGAACAAGCGGTTCTTTGTGGTGGTTTAAGTGCTTTAATTAAAGCAGGTTTTGAAACTTTAGTTGCGGCTGGTTATCAACCGGAATTAGCTTATTTTGAATGCCTACATGAAGTTAAATTAATTGTTGATTTAATTGTTGAAGGTGGATTAGCTAAGATGCGCGATAGTATCTCGAATACTGCTGAATATGGAGATTACACTCGCGGTCCGCGTGTCGTTACCGATGAAACTCGTGCGGAAATGCGGAAAATCCTCCAAGAAATTCAATCCGGTCAATTTGCTCGCGAATTTGTCTTAGAAAATCAATCAGGTAAACCTGGATTTACGGCGATGCGTCGTCAAGAAGCCGAACATTCTATTGAAGAAGTTGGTAAAGATTTGCGCGCTATGTTTAGCTGGATGAAAAATAAGTAATTAATCATGGGTGAGTGTTGATAATTTTCCACTCACCCAGTTTGGATTAAGCAAGATCCATTTATTGTTTTTTGTTTACTTCTTCTACAGCTTCTTCGGTTCGTTCATTAGGATTGGTGAATTCTTTATCGGGAAATAATCCAATAATAAATTGATTAATACTTTGGCGAGTATTTTTACTAGCTTCACCTAAAGATCCGGGGAGAACAGTATCACCAATTCCAATAAATAGCAAAGCTAAAATCCCAATAATTGTCAACAAGTTTTTAGAACGCATAACCGCCTCCTAGACGAGGGGACTACTTCATCTTTATTTTAGCTGATGAGTCAGTGGTAATTTGTTACGAAATAGTGTAGAGCTTTGCTCGTGGAAGTTAGCATAAATTAGCCTGAAGATTATTCCTGGAGGATAACTAATGAGTAACGATGCAGAAAATAGCCGCCTCGATCGCATTGAAGTTGTAGTGGAAGCAAACGCTAATGCTATTTCCCGCTTAGATGCGAATGTAGCCGCCAATACTCAGGCGATCGCGCAACTTACAGAAAGTCAGAGTATGCTGGTGCAAATGTTTGCTCAAGAACAAGAAGCGATGCAGCAGTTTCGCCACACTACTAATCGTACCCTCGATCGCATCGACCGCGCGATCGACCGTCTTGACCGTAGTGTGGATCGCATGGAAAATGTTCAGAGAGAACATTCTCAGCAGCTAGTGGAACATTCTCAGCAAATCCTGGCTTTACAGCAGCACGTAGCAGGTATTCTCGACTATCTGTTTAAACAACAAAATAACGGCAATCAACCACCACAAAATTAACCTAAATTAACTAATTTCACTTTCGTGTCTGCACTAGGATGGGAAAATGAGGTGAGTAAACCCAACCTCAGTGCGGCTTCGCCCAAGCGCATTTTTTTGTAGACTGAGAGAGTAAGTAATCTTTGCCGCGATCGTAACCGCTTATTTTCCCTCTATGAAAACCTTATTGACGCTTTTTAGTCAGGAACGCAGCGAACTAAAATTACAGATAGAACAAACAACTAGCCCCGAAAAAGTCGTTCAGTTAGTCCAAAATCGACTCGATAATCTGGAAAAAAACTATATTGGTGAATTAAATATCGCTCAAGTCCGTTTAGCTGGTTTTTTCCTCGACGCACTACGTCAGTCGGTAGCAACTTTAGCCGCAGCCAAGGAGAAAAACCTAGAACTAGAATCTCACCAAAACAAACAGTATTCCCCGAAAAAGATCGCCCTGAAAGTAGTTCAAGGACTAATTTGTTTAGGCATTTTAGATTCGTTATTCAGTCGTAGCGCTACTGCAACTTGGATGGGTGTCTTGCTGGTGTCTCTGCTAGTCGGACTCGAAGTTTTATTCCAATTTGACCAAAATAACCAAAAAGATAGCTCTACGAAGCTTCTAGAGCCATCTCCGGTGCAAGTTGATAGTCAACTGCTATTAGATAACTTAGCCGATGCGTTGCAGACAATCGATCTGGCGGTAACGAGGGTAGAAAATAATCAGCAAAATCTCGACTCTGACGGTATCGAACAGTTGCCAGAATTATTGAATTTGCTGCAAAGATTAGTTGGTGCATCCTTGCTGGAAAAACCGCAAATGGCGCTACAACTAACGAAACTCGTTCCCCAAGTCTTAATCGAACAAGGAATTAGCGTGCAAATGTATCAATCAAATGGCGATCGCCTTTTCTTCGATTTTGAGCCAAGCATCGACCCGACAACTCAAGAATACATCACGATCGCCCCCGCGTTGGTAAAAGGCGATCGCTTGTTACGTCGCGGTAGAGTTATCGAACCAGCTTATTCTGAAGCTAAAGAATAAATTTATCAAAAACTTTCAAGTTCAGATTTGGAATTTTCAGCAAGCAAATTTCAAAGAAAATTACTTTCAATTAGAACTTATATAAATTACAAATATCATGGAAATTGTCGAAATAATTGGCTTTGATTTGGGACACGGAGAAACTGCGATTGCTAAAGCGAGAGTAGAAAATATTGAATCTCCGGAAATGTTAGAAGTTAACAATAAAAAAGTCCAAATCACTGCCCTTGGTTGGCATCCGGATCTCGGTTACTTAGTCGGAGAACAAGCTTTAATTCAAGTTGGTGTTACCCAAATAGAAATCGCTTTCAAACAAAAACCTAACGCCGATTTACATTACCGCAAAACCATCCATAACTTTCTCGAAACCTACTACAACTTACTCAAAAAAAGTAAACAAATCGAAGGCGGTAAAAATAGCCACTTCTTTGTCGGGTGTCCTTCCGGATGGTCACTCAGCGATCGCCAAAATTATCAAACTCTGCTCAAAGAAACAGGTATTCCTTTATTAAACGTCGTACCCGAATCTAGAGCAGCTTTCATGCACGCCAGAGAAGCAGGTAAACTCGGTTACGATACCCTCAAATCTTCAGTCTTAATCATCGATATTGGTTCCTCAACCACCGACTTTACCTTAGTCAAAAGTTTACACGAAATTCCCCTTGACTTTGGTAGCAATCACCTCGGCGCATCTTTAATCGATAAAGCAATTTTTCACCACACTCTAACTAACCACGAAGATCGCGAATTGCTCACAAAAATTTTCCAGCAATATCCCCATCATCAAGCCCGTTGTGAAATTGCCGCCCGCAAAGCCAAAGAAGATTATTTCTCGAACGAAAACTTATACACCGGACAAAACTTTGCCCGTGGTTTCGAGTCAATCAACGAACAAATTTATTTTGTTCCTCAAGTCAATCAAACCCTAATGAAAGAGCTTTTATCTCAACCATTACCTGAACTAGAAAACCAAAGTTGGCTCGAAGCCTTCAAACAATCAGTAATCGAAGCGAAAGAAACACTTCAAAATCAAGAAATTATTCCCAAAGTTATCCTCATGACAGGCGGTGCATCTCGAATGCAATTCACCCGCCAAATTTGCCAAGAAATCTTTCCCGAACCTGACACCCAAATACGTCCAGACCCCGAACCAGAACGCTGTATCGCCCTAGGTTTAGCCAGAGTCGGACGTTGGGATTTACGCGCAACTGAATTTAAAAAAGAAGTCAACCAAAAATTTGATTCTGACAAGCTCAAAAACCTGATTTCTCGACATATTTCCGAACTAATTCAACTCTTAGCTGAACCTCTCGCGACAACCTTGATTGAAAACGCTATCAAACCGAGTTTAAGAGACTGGCGCAATAACAAAATTCGCACCTTAGCAAACCTCGAAACAAAAATGAAAGAGCAAGCAGAAAAATTAGTGATTAGCGACGCAGTTCGCCAAGTTATTAGAAATCAATCCATTACTTGGTTTAACAGTCAAATTCAACCAGAATTAGCTCAAGAAACTGACCCAATTTGTCGGAAATATCAAATTCCTAGAAGTAGTTTGCGCTTTGAAGAAGGGATTAATCCGGCTGTAGTTAATCCAGAATTATCTATCGGAGATACAATTCTTGCCGATACTGTCGCTTTAATCGTGAATATTGTCATTGGTAGTGGCACAGTTGGGAGTTTAATTACGCTTATTTTAACCGGACATTTCACTTGGCCCATTATTCTAGTTTATGGCGTTTCTGTACTAGCTGCGGGAGTAGAAATAACTCGCAGTAAAACCCAAGCAGCAATTAAAGAAAAATTAGATGTTCCTAGTTGGAGTCGTGGAGTTATTTTAGGCGATAATAAAATTGACTCAATTTGTGACCAAGCGAAGCCGGAATTAGAAAATGTTTTCCGACAACAATTAACCGAAAATCAGGAAGTTTTCGACGAATTAATTGCGAAAGTGGGGCAAGAATTAAAGAAAGCTTTGAATGCGAAAGCAGAAGAAGCTGTAATTTTAATTCAGTAGTTTGCTTAGATTTGTTCAGTGGAAGTAATTATTTAAGTTCTTCTCCTGCTAAATCCAAAAACTCTTGTAGTTCTGTTTGCATAGGAAAGACTTTGTAACTTCCCAAATTGATTAAAAACTCAACTCGCGACATTCCAGCTAGTTCAGCCGCCCGACCTGATGAAAGACGACCAAGTTCGTAGAGTTTAATTGCAGCTAAAATACAAAGTTCGCGACCAAAGGTATCTGCGTCAGTATTTTCAGCTTGCAACACTGAGTCTGGGATGTTAATTACAGTTTGCTTAGTAGTCATCTCTGATTGATTAGATAATTTATGATAAGTTTAATTATAATTAAATTGCTTACTTTTTCTAACTTATGCCTCAATAGGATTTGGATCATGAAACTGTAAAAAATGCACTGGTAAAAGATGGCTGGGTAATCACAGATGATCCGTTCGTTATTGAGTTTAAAGGAGTGCGTTTGTATGCCGATTTAGGCGTAGAAAAGCCGATTGCCGCAGAAAATTCTTAAAGTATTTAACAGTCCTTCGTTGATTACAGAATTACAAAAAGCGGTTGGACAATATGGTATTTATCGAACTTTTCTTAAGCGTGTAAATCCACAACGTCAGTTATATTTAGCTGTCACTCAAGACGTTCATCAAGAATTTTTTCAACGATCTGCTATTCAAGAAATTGTTATCGATCATCAAATTAAGTTACTAATTTTTGATTCAAGAACGGAGGAGATTGTTCAATGGATAAGTTAAATTGTTATCGGAAAATTATTCAAAAAATCATCTTGAAACACGCAAAATATAAACCTAGTCATGGCAAAATTGAAACTATTAATATTTGTGATGCAGAAAATGATAACTATTTATTAATGGATATTGGCTGGGATGAAACTGGTCGAGTTCACGAGACTTTTTTACATTTACGAATTAAAGATGGGAAAATTTGGATTGAGTGGGATGGTATTGAAGAAGGAATCACTCAAGAACTGCTGGAAGCAGGAGTTGTAAAAGATGATATCGTGTTGGGTTTTTATCGACCTGAAAAACGTGCCATTACTGGGTTTTCTGTAGCCTAAAACAAATTGATTTCTCGCTTTTGATCTGAATGATAAATGAGCGACGAATCTCAGCTAAAAATCTAATAAGTCATAACTGTCTTGGAGGGATAATAATTTTTTTCTGGCTTCACCTGCGTTGTCGGCTAAATCAGCAAATTGAACGAAACGTTTTATTTCTTTACGCAACAAATTGCGTTCAATTTCCCAGGTATTTCGGTCTAATTTCGGGGGCATGACAATCATATCAAATAAGGTGGCTCTTTGTTTACCTGGATGGGGGCGTAAAATTCGACCGCGACGTTGAATAAATTGCCGAGGATTGCCTGTACTTGCTAAAATTATGGCGTTTTTAATTGCGGGAATATCGACACCTTCATCTAAGCAACGAATTGCGACTAAACCTTGTAATTCTCCTCTTTCAAATTGTTGTCGCATTGTTTCTCTTTCGGTGAGGGGAGTTTCGGCGGTATAAGTGTTAATTCGATAGCCTAATTCTGCGCCTAAAATACGGGCGACTGCGGCTAATTGGCGGTTGTCATGATTGTCTTGATTTTTCTCGGTTTTTGAGTGAGAATTAGAGCTAGTATCGACAGAACCATCGCCGCAATAAAATAAGGTATGGGTGGTATGAAGGCGTTTTTGCATTAATTCTCGTAAGGCGATTAATTTGTTGCTGGCTGCACCGATAAGACGCGATCGCTGCATTAATAATGAGGTTACGGTATAATTAGTTACCAAATCTGCATTCTCTGCTAGCGCCCAACCAATTCTTTTCGTTAATTTCGCATAAGCATAACTTTCGGCTTCTGTCAAGGTAACTAAAACTGGATAATAAAAATAACGAACTAATGCCCCAGCTTTAATGGCATCGGCTAAGGTGAATTCTGGCTGTAAAACGTTACCAAAATAATTCAATAAACAATCTGTGCCTTCATCATCGTAATACCTTTCTGGAGTCGCAGAAAGGGCGAGACGCAAGCCAATATTGCGAGGCAAACTTGCTTCTAAACGTGGCGCACCTAAATTATGAGCTTCGTCACCAATAATCAAACTTTTTGGCGGAAAAAACTTCAGTTGTGATTGAAAACCTTCGTTAATTAAACTCGAATTAGTTGTAATTACAGTCAGAAATTTTTGCTGATTTGCATGAAGATGGTATAATGCTTGCGAAAGCTGACTTTGCCAATTATAAACACTTTCAAAAGCGAGCAAAGGTTCTAGATTAAATCTCTCACATTCTCGCGCCCATTGGGTGACTAAATGACGATAAGGACAGATTACCAAAAGTACCTGTAAATCAATTTTCTGGTAGAGTTCAGTCGCGATCGCTAATCCCGCGATCGTCTTCCCGCTACCTGTCGCCATTTTCAGCGTACCTCGTCCTTGATTTGCTAGCCAACTCTTGACAGCTTGACGCTGATATGTTCTCAATTCCAAATTAGCTGGAATTTGGGGACAACCAGGAGGAAGAGAAGACAACGAATAGCCACTACTTGACTCTGCAACTCGGTAACTAGAAATTACGCGATCGTACTCTGAGACTAACCTTTCCCAAGGAATAGCCAAAAAATCGTCTTCATTCTCAGGTTCAACAAAATATTTCCCCATCTGCAAAGCTTTGTAAAGCAACCATAATTAAAGTATAACTTCACTCTGAATTATCAACCTTTCTGACTAAGAAATAATTAGCAGTTAGGAAATATCTCTTGGTTCCCAAACAAACTCACCAGTTTTATTAATATAACCAAATTTAGTCCCAATTTTCACTCTTGCCAAGCCATTTTCAAAATCCCAACCCCAATCAAATTGAGGCGAAATTACCATCTTTCCAGTTGTGTCGATATAACCAACTTTATCATCAACCAAAACCATCGCCAGTTCTTCATGAAAATCTTCAGCTAAATCAAATTGAGGCGAAATAATCATCTTTCCTGACGCATCGATAAAACCGAACTTATTCCCCACTTTTACTCTTGCTAAACCTGTAAAAAAATCTCCTGCTAACTCAAACTGAGACGGAATCACCATTTGTCCAGATTTATTAATGCTGCCAAACTTGTCTCCTTGGGCTACCCAAGCTAACCCATTAGAAAAACCAAAACCAGAGTCAAACTGACTGGGAATAACTACTTGTCCGGAAGGATCAATATAACCGACTTTATTACCCGAACTAACTAAAGCTAACCCCTCAGAAAAATCCATTGCTTGAGTGTATCTTGTCGGGACAACAAGTTGACCTGTTTTGTTAATAAAACCATACATTCCATTATTACTAACTCTCGCCCTACCATTAAAGAAATTCCAACCAAAATCAAAACGAGGCGAAATTACTACTTTACCGGAAGGATCAATATAACCAACTTTGCTATTTATCCTCACCATTGCCAAGCCTTCAGAAAAATCTTCAGCGCTAGTATATTGGGGCGAAATTACCATTTGTCCTTGAGTATTGATATAGCCAAATTTATCGTTAACTTTCACCCGCGCTAGCCCATCAGAAAAGTTTCTCGCCCGTTCAAATTGAGGCGGAATGACTACTTTTCCGGCTGCATCAATATAACCAGCTTGATCGTTTTCCCAAATTAAAAATAGTCGCTCTTGCTCTTGACTTTGGGCTATGATTGTGCTTGTACTTTGAGCAAAAGCTAGTTGATGAATAGTAGCAATTCCGACAAAAATAGCTAGAGAGAAAACGAATTGTCTTGATGTATTCATGGGAGACATAGTTAGGGAAAACAAGCTATTTCTAGACTATATCTAGCAAGACGGTTCCGACAATAAACCCCAAAGAGTTTTGCTAACTCTTTGGGGTTTAATCATCTTAGTTATGGAAACACAATCAGCGCTCAAGCTCTGACGAGGAACACTTTACTCTTCTTCCTGAGTTGCAGTAGCTTCCGGTTCAGATGCAGTTTCGGCTTGAGTTTCAGTCGTTTCAGTTTCAGTCGTAGTGGTTTCCGGTTCTGATTCTGATTCTGCTTCCGTAGGAGTTGCTTCGGGTTCGGACTCTGGTGCTGGTGCTGGCGCTGGCGCTGGTTCTGGTGCTGGTTCTGGTGCTGCTTGTGCTTGTGGCTCTGGTTCTGGGATGATATCACCAGGTTTACCTTCTCGCAATTTGAGAGTCAAATAGCGAATTACGTCATCACTAAGACGCATATCTCGTTCGAGAGGAGCAATAGTAGCGCCTTCAGCGAGATAATTCATTTGGACGTAAGTACCATCTTGGTGTTTGCCAATTTCGTAAGCCAAACGGCGCTTACCCAGAACTTTAATTTCGATCTGCCTTGCGCCTCGTTCTGTAATAAAATCGCGGTATTTACCAACTATCTGTTGCTGCTGATCCTCAGAAAGGTTGGGGCGTACAATGTACATTGTTTCGTAACTATTCACGGTCGTTATGCTCCTTATGGACGATGTGGCTTCTTTAGGTGCGGCTAGAAGTCAAAGACTGTTTGCTAGCTATCAACATCAAAAAGAAGCAAGGATTTAAAATCTTACTACCAGTGTGTACTTTAATGCTAGTCATTAAGGTGACTTGGCACTCACACCAGAGTTAAAACCCTGTTTGTTTAAACAAGCTTAAATTGAACATAATCTGCTATGGCGCAACGTTACGTCCGAATTAAAACTAGCCTTGGACAAGTGTACTACGGTTTATTGCAACTGAGCCGTAGCGTTCAAGTTCTCGATGCTCCACCGTGGTTAGGGGGACAAGCTACGGATTTGAAGTTAGAACCTGACGATTATTTAATTTTGGCTCCCTGCGCTCCTTCTAAGATTATCGCTGTGGGCAAAAATTATGCGAACCATGCGGCAGAAATGGGAGGTGATGTACCTGCTGAACCAATTTTGTTTATGAAACCACCGACAGCGATTACTAGCGATGGGAAAGAGATTTTTTATCCTCAGCAATCAAAAAGAGTTGATTATGAGGGTGAGTTAGCTGTGGTGATTGGCGATCGCGCTCATCATGTTACTGTCGAACAAGCTCGTAGTCGCATTTGGGGTTATACTATTGCCAATGATGTTACTGCCCGCGATTTGCAACGAAAAGATTCTCAATGGACGAGAGCGAAAGGCTTTGACAGTTTTTGTCCTCTCGGTCCGTGGATTGTCCGGGAGTTGAGTGCTGGGGCGAGGTTACAAACTTTTATCAATGATGAACCTTTACCCAGACAGTCAGCGTCTATTTCGGACATGGTATTTTCCCCGGAGTTTCTTGTCTCCTATATTTCCAGGATTATGACCTTAGTTCCAGGAGATCTGATTTTAACGGGAACTCCAGCCGGAATTGGCGAAATGCAAATTGGCGATCGCGTCCGCATCGAAATCGAAGGTATTGGTAGTTTGGAAAATCAAGTGGTATCACCTCCACTGATAACTTAGATAAGTTTCTGTGGTTTTGGCGATCGCTACGCTAACTTTGCACTAAGCAATTTATTTTCTTGCTCCTCACATTTTTTCTTTTTAACGCACTTGAGAATAAACTGCCTCTGATAGTTGGGGAATTTCTGCGTATTGTCCTCGCAGTGATTGCACTATCGAGTAACCGCAAGCAGCTAAGGTTCCCAAAAATACGACATTATTTAAAGTTTCGAGCAGTAAACTGCCTTGTAATCCTCTACCAATAACACCGAGAACTAAAGCAACTAGAAATAAGAGAATATCAATTAAAATCGCTTGCATGGTATTGAAACGAATAAAGTGACTAATTCTCTCATTTCTGACTACGGCTAAAAACAAGACAAAGAAAATAATTAAGCTAGCAAATTGAAATCCGTAGTAAAGACTCAGTAAAGGAGCAAGAGGTAAATAAATAATACTCAAAACGGGAAACTGAGCTAGTAAAGAAACTCCAAAGGGGAAAGCGACAATTAAGGGTAAGAGATAAGCAAGCGCTCCAAAAATTTTATCTTTAATATCTATCGAACCACGCCAAGTCATTATTTTTTCTCCTTGAAGACAGTAGGAAGCGGCTGTGCGATCGCGTTTAGGCGCTGACACTTGATACGCCAATCGCTCCATTCCACAATAGCGCAATCACCACTTTTCTTCTTACTGCTTTAGAAGTCCTTTAGAGTCTCAGTTGCTCAAATTTATTAACTTCGCGATCGCAATTGACACCCACCTCATCTCTTTTTTACTCAATATTCGCCAAACGAAAACCCATTTGACACTCATACAAGTTTGGTTGTGGGGATCTAGCCGAGAAAGATCTTGAATCACTCTCGCATCCTGCTAGTTGTAAAGCACGACCACAACTTAGTTTACCTTGATGCCATCGAGGTAAACCATTTTGGGATGCCATTAAGCAACCTCGACATACTTGCTGTGGGGAAAGTATTTGTTTGTCGGTAAGAATGACTAACATATTACCCCTCCGGTAGATATCTTCTCTAGTTAAATTCATTCTAGTTGGAGATTTCGGTTCTAAGTGAAATCTGCTACATAGTTTAACTTGGAGACTGGGGACTGGGGTGTTCAGTTAGCACCTTATCAGTTATCAGCGATCATTAAGCATTGTCAACTACTTGCTAACTGATAATTAGTAAATGCGGCTACGTGCTAACTGATAAAGGTTAAGATAGTTGATTTGGGGAAGTATTTGGGGTGATGTCTTTTTGTTGCTATCGATGCTTCTCAGGTAAATAACTCGCAAACGATAATTAAGATGGCTCAAACTAATTTAGATTATCTAGCTCAAACAGATCCCGATGTCGCGGCGATGATTGATCGCGAATTGCAACGCCAACGGGATCACTTAGAATTAATTGCTAGTGAAAATTTTACTTCCGCAGCCGTGTTAGCCGCGCAAGGTTCGGTATTAACGAATAAATATGCTGAAGGTTTACCAGGTAAGCGTTATTATGGCGGCTGTGAATTTATTGATCAAGTAGAAGCAGTGGCGATCGCCCGCGCGAAAAATCTCTTTGGGGCGGCGATGGCTAATGTTCAGCCTCATTCAGGGGCGCAAGCGAATTTCGCAGTCTTCTTGGCGCTGTTAGAGCCAGGAGACACGATTATGGGAATGGACTTATCCCACGGCGGACACCTCACTCATGGGTCCCCGGTGAATGTGTCGGGAAAATGGTTTAAAGTGGTTCAGTATGGCGTAAACAAAGATACCGAACGCCTGGATTTTGACCAAATTCGTGAATTAGCACGCCAAGAACGTCCAAAACTAATTATTTGTGGTTATTCGGCTTATCCACGGATTATTGAATTCGAGAAATTTCGCGCGATCGCTGATGAAGTTGGTGCTTATTTACTGGCTGATATCGCTCATATTGCGGGTTTGGTCGCTACAGGACTTCATCCTAACCCAGTACCTTACTGCGATGTGGTTACAACTACTACCCACAAAACTTTGCGGGGACCTCGCGGTGGTTTAATTCTGACTCGTGACCCCGAATTAGGGAAAAAATTAAATAAGGCGGTTTTCCCTGGTACACAAGGTGGTCCGTTGGAACACGCTATTGCAGCGAAAGCAGTGGCTTTTGGCGAAGCCCTCAAACCAGAATTTAAAGCTTATTCGGCGGCAGTAATCGAAAATGCTCAAGCTTTAGCAACTGGCTTACAAAAACGCGGTTTAAAGATTGTTTCCGACGGTACAGACAATCATTTGTTGTTGTTAGACTTGCGTAGCATCAAGATGACAGGAAAACTTGCCGATAAATTAGTCAGCGAAGTTAATATTACTGCGAATAAAAATACCGTCCCCTTCGACCCCGAATCGCCTTTTGTGACTAGCGGATTACGTCTCGGTTCCCCCGCAATGACCACTAGAGGCATGGGAACGAGGGAATTTGACGAAATTGCCCAAATCATTGCCGATCGCCTTTTAAATCCAGAAGATGCAACTGTAGCTAACGATTGTCGTCGTCGGGTAGCAGCTTTATGTGAGCAATTTCCTCTCTATCCTCATTTGCAAATTCCGGTTCCGGCGATCGCGTAGAGTGATTAGGGACTAGGGGC
>JAWQFW010000090.1:0-17965 GCA_035968095.1 Oscillatoria sp. PMC 1068.18 | reverse complement strand
CCAATCCCCAAACCCCAATCCCCAATCACCTATTTTTGCAAAGAATTACCAATACCTTCAATGATCCCGCGACCAATTAAACCGATACCTCTACCGATGACTTGGGTGAGCAGATAAACGACTCCACCACCAACAAAACCGAGAACTTTACGCAAACGGGGGGCGATCGCGTCACGGGCTTCTAAAGCTATGGTAACTGCCCAGCGCAGTCCTGTGAGTTGTTCGAGTTCGGTTTGGCGCGGTGAATAGATATAAATTTTTTGGATATGATTGTTATTCAGCACGAATAAGCGATATTTACTTTCAAAAATTGCTTGGGGTTCTTCAAATAGCTGTTCGCTGCGATATCGCCAAGATAAGTTATTGCGAAATTGCGCGATCGCCCGTGAGGAGAAAAATTTACGGCGATATAAACTAAGTTTAATTGTTTCTAGTTCGCCATAATAATTTAATAACACTTGCATTACTGCATTGGCGATTTGAATCACCAAGTTGTCTAATAATATCTCTCCTCGTGCCATTGCTTCTGGTGAAGAACTACGATAAGCTACGCGATCGATAACTAGCTGATTTTCGTACAATAAATAGGAAAATAAGTCAAGAGTTAAAGGAATTTTTTCGAGGATATCGCGAGAAATAATTGAGGCATTTTTAACGACAATATCAACTATTTGATATTCGCGAGATTCTCCAGGTAGTAAATAATAGCGACTAAAAAAATCAATTGTTGAGCTTTGCCAGATTTCGCGCAGAATTAAGGGTATTCGGAGCGATAATTTTTCCGATGGGATTTCGAGAAACTGTGATTCTTCGATTAATTTACTCAAGTTTTGGAGAATTAAATAAAATAATTCTTGTTTCTTCTCTGGTTGTAAAATATCAATTTCTAAAGGAATATTGGTGTGATTATTAACTCCTAAATTAACTTTTTGTAAGCAATTGGCAAATAATTGATTAAGAACTGATTCTTGGGTAGTTCTCGTTACTGTCAAATAGGAACTCAAAGAACTAGCTAGTAATTCGCCTCCTTGATTTTTATCTATTTCCCGATTAGGAAGAGAATTTCTTTTCCGAGGTTTTTCTTCAGTTTCTTTTTCCAGAATTACTTCTATGGGTAGAAGCTGATTAACTAACCAACGAGCAAACATTAATTCTCGTTCGCGTCCACGCCAAAAAACAGTATCTAACAAAGATAATTTAGGATTTTGGGTTTTATTTCTGACTCGCAATAAATTAGTTTCAATTTCTTTTAATCCTTCTTTGCGAAGGTTATAAAGCCATCGAGGGGGTGGCAAAGGTTTTAATTTTTCCCCAGAATTTTCTGCACCTAAATCTGATTTTTTGACTTTCTTTTCGGTAGTTTGGAGTAATTTAAATCCTGTTGAATTCACAGACACTTCTGATTCACTTTCGGTAACAGAACTAGATTCTAATTCTGTCCAGAAATTTTTTCCAGCAGCTAATTGACGAATTCCTTCTACTAATATTGATAACTTAGTTCCTTTCGGACAATAGCCGTCAACCCCACTCTCTCTAGCAACAGCTATCAACTCTGAATTTGAGCTAGAAGAAAGTAACAAAACTGGCAAATTTGGATAGGTATTTTTGAGTTGCTGAAATAAAGAAGTCACCTGATTATTTTCTGTAGTAAAACTCAGATAACTTAGTTCCAAAATTGCGACATCAGGGAATTTTTCTGGAGTTAATGACGAAATGCTCGCAACTGCTTGGGTAGCTTGTTCGACAACTGAGCTAATTTCTAAGTCATCAAAAGCTGATAAAGCAGTTGCTAAACCTAAACGAAAGATCGGATCGTCATCGATAAGAATTAATTTGATTTTGTCGTCTGTCATTGATGATTTCTGCTTTGTCGTTCGTTGACAAATAATCGACAAGCTAACGACGAAAAATTAACGATTACAGAAGTTATTTTAGTTGAGAACGCCAAGTAGCGATCGCCGCCGTTGCTTCAGTATAGAGGGAACTATCAGCTTGAATCTCGCTAGCAGTGGTAATTGCCGACTCCAAAAATCCTTGCTCTGCTAAACTTTTAGCTAAAGTAAGAATTTCACGAGCGCGAGCAGTTTGCTTTTGATTCAGCCAAAGACGCAGATTTTTTTCTGCCTCTGGATAGAGGACGCGAGATCGACCAATCTTTCTAGCAGTTTGAATTGCAGCTACCAAGTCTCCTCGTTGAGCCAAATCCCTTGCTAAATCAAGCACAGGTTGGTCTTCGAGCATCTGAATCTGCCGATTCCACTGAGCCAGATAAGTCTGAGCTTCCTTTCTCAAAGGACTTGACAAAGGAACTTGCGCTGCCGCCGTTACTGCTGCGCGCAAAGACTCAAGCTCTCCGGAAGTAGCGATCTGTTTTGCCGCCGCCAAGGTAGATTGATCTTGAAGCAATTGTCTTTGTTGTTGCCACATCGCAATCCAAGTTTGAGCTTCAACCCTTTTCGGGCGATCGATCTCAATCATGGCAGCTTGTTCAATCGCCAATTGTAAAGCCAACTTATGCCCTAGATTAGCAGTAGTCTGAGCAAATTTTAGTTGTACTTGGTCTTCCAAGAGCGAGATCCAAATCGCTGCTTTTTCTTGAGCAAGAGGATAAATCGGACTCTCAGCAGAAATTTGCTTGACACCCGCAATCCCATCAAACAAGCCCAACATCTGTTTCGAGTGAGCAGACTGACTTGCTTGCCCCAGTGTAATCCAATCCTGAGCTTCGCCAAACAAAGGCGAATCAGACCTAACTCGATCGGCTACCTGAATCACCCCAGTAAAATCGTTATTTTCCAGTTTTTGAGCCGCAATTTGTAACAAAGCCCGACTCCAGTCATTTTGCGCCTTGCGACTTGGAGCCGCAACATAAGTATCAGCAGCGATTTCAGCAGCGATCGCGATCGCCCGCTCTAAAGCTTGGGGTGTATTTGCTTGAGCAATCTCTTGGGCTGTCTCCAATTTAGCGATCGCTTCAATTTCACTTCTGAGACGTTCCCGAAATTCCTCATTAACTGTCGAGTGAAAATACTTCACTTGAAAACGAGCTAACTCAGCCGACAAAACCCTTGCTAATTGCCAATTTTGGGCAGCCAAAGCCGATTCAAACTGAGTGCGAATTTCCTCACCCTTGTACCATTCACTCTTCCATAAGGCGATCGCTGTCTGCGCTTCCAGATACAAAGGACTATTTTCCGGAATTTGATTCGTAATCGTCGTTCCCGCTTCGAGATCGCCTGAATTGACACGCTCCAAAGCAATTTTAAATACCCCTTCCGACCATTGTTGCAGCAGTCGCTCTGCCTCCAGATAAAGGGGATGATCCGGTTCCCAACTCTCAACTAATGCGATCGCCGCTAGTAATTGCTCCAAATCTCCTGACTCGGCTGCTAACTGGGCGCAGTACATTTGCTCACTATCAGCCGCCATCGGTGACAAATTTTGGCAATTTGGTGCTGGTGGTAATTTCGCCAACCATAAAGCACCAATACCTAAACTAGCCCCCAAAACCAGGAGTGTATTCAACCACAAAGGCATTAAGCGCCGAAAGCGACGACCGATTTCACTCTTGGGAGATAATTGCCAATGCCAAGGTTCAGAATACTCAAAACCCAGGCTAGCACTATCCGAACGAGCCAGTCGGATCACTTTACTTCCCCGTCGTTTATTTTTGGCAGGGGAACTTTTACGGTGAGATCGAGGTGATTGTTTTTTGACCACAGAAGAAGTTCTCAAGTAGAGTTGTAGTTTATCTTATCGTGGGTATTTGCGGAGTTATCAAGCAATTATTAGTTTTCAGAACCTAAGCAACGTCAGAACCAAAATAACTGAGTTAGCTTCGATTTAATGTACACCTAGAGAAAGTTAACAAAAACAGTAATGGTCAAAGTTAAGCAACTTGATATTTGCTATTCTGAGTGGAATATGCCTGATTGTATAGGGTTAAGTAGTAGAAGATTTTTTACGAGCGAGTTGGCATGAGCCTGAGCATTCGGGAGTGGTTAGAAGATCGCCATATAAAACTGACACAATTGGAACATCTGGGTTCTGAGGTATTTGGTGTTGCCTTTCGTCTTGCCCAGGATATGGAGTTGAAGAGTTTAACTCCTTTTGATATTTGTTCTTTAGCAGATGTTCTGGAATTGCCTCTCTACGCAAGCTGGCGCGTCGCCCAGCCGATTGCTAATTTAACTATTGGGTTGTTACGTCTGTTGAGTAGAAAGAAGTCTCTCAAGCGCTCTGAGGGGACTTGGCTGGCATTTCAGGTAGCCTATCTTCAAGCTTTAATTGGGCTTTTGGAACAAGAGTTACAAGTGAGAAGACCTTGGTTAAATCGGGCAATTGTTTTGGGTGATGCGGGTGAGGAGTTGGGAAAACCTTTGTTCGATGCTGAGTTACAAGGAATGCTGGGAACTATACGTCCTGGACGTTTGAGCGATACTCAAGCTGAACAAGCTCTGGCTCTGGTGGGGTCTTCGTTTTTCGTGCAACAAATGAATAACGTTTGTCTGGCTTGGTTAGTGGCTAATGGTGCAGAAGAAACTCAAGCCAAGCTGTTGACACAACGTTTGGTGAATGGGCTTCCTGGTTATTTATTAGCGGCGATCGCGGAAAATCCTTTACCTTTAGCACAATTGCAAAAGTTTGTCCGTTTGGGTTTGGTGACTAATACTTCTTATCCGCCAACTAATGCCAGTGAACAGGAAACCCAAACAATTACCGGAGTGCGGGAAGTAGAAATCAATTTACCCCGCGAAAAATATCGGGCAAATTTGCTCAAAACCCTGAGTAAACCGCTTTTGGGAGAAAGTTTTTCTCTAGAAGATATTTATGTTCCTCTCAAAGCCATCCCTTTAGAGGATTCTAGTCAGGAAAAACCAGCAGATACTCAAGAAACCACGCAGCAAACAACAGATTTGCTGGATTGGGCAAATGCTCAACTGGAAGATTCCCAAACGATCGCGGTAATTTTTGGTGAGTCTGGTAGCGGGAAAACCAGTTTTTGCCAAGTTTGGGCGGCTCAAGTGGCACAAAAGTTTTATCCTCGTTGGATGCCTGTGGTGATTCGTCTTCGAGATGCGACTCTGGGGGCTTCTTTTGAAGAAACTCTTGACTCGGCTTTACCGAGAGGACGTTTTAGCGATAATGATGGTTGGCTTTCGGTGGAAGCGCCTCCATGTTTATTGATTCTCGATGGCTTAGATGAGTTACCTCGTTCGGCGCAAAGAGGTCGTCATTTGTTGGAGTTTTTCGACCAAATGATGCGTTTTCGTTCTCGTTGTCTGGAAGCTGACAATCCGGTGCAATTGAAGATTGTTTTGACTTGTCGGGATGAGACGTTGTTTAATCTCACGAGAAAGTATCGTCTCGGCAGTATTTTACCTCTCTCGACGCAATTGGTGGGAGCGGCGATCGCGCCAATGGAACAAGAGGAATGGCGACAGTGGTTTACTCATTGGTCGAAGTTACAATCAAAGTCGATCGCTCAAGCTTATTTTTCTTTTTTGAAGCAAGAGGGACTCTTCACTAAACGCCCGGTAAAGTTTAAAGAGTTATCTTACTGTATCCGTCGTCCTTTGTTTCTTTATCTGTTGGGGATTTTACATCGAGATGGTTGGTTAATGGATTTTCCGTTGGAGTTACCAGGATCTCAGCTTAAGTTTACGATTTACAACCGAATCTCTCGCTGGCTTTTAGGAGAAAATCAAGGTAATTTATTACCGGAACGAGGTTTGGAAGGTCAAGCACACGCTTATCGTAGCGCGGAGGCGATCGCTAATTTACTCGCCCAAAGACGACCTCAACAATTACGCTCCTCAATGCAAGAGTTAGCTCTCTCAATCTTACAAACTGGAAAATGGAAGTTAACTCTCGAACCCAATTCAACTAATCAATCAATCACTGCGGCTCCTCTTCCGGCTCTTTTCTTTAACTTGAAAAGCGACAATTATCAAACTCAAGCAGAATTATTTATTCAACGTCAGACTAAACCCTGGCAAATTAGTTTCTCTCATCGCACTTTTGGCGAATATCTCGCGGCGGAATATCTCGCACAACAATTTCAATCTCTCGCGCAAAAAGTTCCAGACCGTTATGGTGAAGTTAGGCTGCTGATCTCCTCGGAACAAGCTGTAGCTGAAGCTATCTATCGCTTCTTAGGATACGGTCTACTTGCACCGGAAATGGCAGAATTGATCGTTGAACGATTGCGGCTGGAGCAACAACGTAACCCGCGTGCTTTTTCTTTTACAACTTTTTTTCAACGCTTATTCGCTTTTTATCGGGCTTATTGTTATGGTCGTTGGTTAGATGAAGGAATTGTCACTTCGGCTTATACTCACCTCCAAACTATTTCTAATCCGCTTAATGCTCTCCAAGTTGATGCAGCAGTGGGCGTAAATGTGTTTTTAGTGCTTTGTTTGACTGCAAAAGCCGCAGAAATCTCTTTCTCTCCCTGCGGTTCTCCTCTACTCACCGCTTCGTTACCGGAAGATCCTCCGGAAGATTTCGATCCCGATCGCTTATTGAACGCGATCGCTCGTACTGTTGTTCTTTCTCCTACTTGTTTTCTCTCCCAAACTCGCAATCATTTAAGTCAATTACAGCTTGTCGGTGTTTGTTTGAATCAAGCTAATCTTTCTGGTGCTAATCTTTCTAGTGCTAATCTTTCTTTGGCGGAATTAATGGGAGCTAATTTGGTGGGTGCTAATCTTGAAGGTACTAATTTATCTTGGGCGACTTTGGTAAATGCTAATCTTCAAAATGCGATCCTCCTCCGAGCTAATTTGGAGGGTGCAGACTTCTCTGGTGCTAATCTTTTGGGGGCAGATTTACAGTTTGCTAATCTCAAAAATGCTTGTTTGGATAAAGCTCAGTTGGATGAAACCAATAAGAATCTCGCCCTCGCTGCTGGAGCTTTCTTTTCTTGGGAAGAGTTTCATCATTATAGTCAGTCTTTGGCTGTGAGTGTCGAATCTCCAAATATCCAGGAAAATCAATTTGGGGAAACTTATTTCACGGCACAAATTGAAAGTGTTGAAGGGGAACCGATTTTGCCTAATAGTTGGGATGAAACTTCTGGTGGAACTGCGGTTGGTAGCGATGATGAGACAATGGCTGCACCTGATTTAGAGAGGTCAGATGATGCTGATTCTGCTTCTTTGACGAATCAATTTTTGGCTGATAATTCTCCCGTGAGTAGCGACGATGAGACAATCGCTGCACCTGATTAAGAGAGGTCAGATTCCTCGCTTTGACTACCGGGAGATGAGCGAGAGATGATTTTAGCTTTCTTTCCTGGTTCCGTAAAAATCAATGCGATAATCGACGATTTTTACTTTGGTTTTTGCCTCGATTTCCTGAAGTAATTCTGCTGGAAGTTCCACGTAAACGTCAATGATTTGGTTAGTGTCGAGACAATTGACGTGGCTGTGAGAGTCGCTGACGTTACCGTATAACCTACCGTCGCAACGCTCGACGCTTTCGATAATTCCTTGACTTGATAAGGCTTCTAAATTTTGATATACCGAAGTGTGACCGATTTCTTTTCCTCGTTGGTTGAGGCGATCGTAAATCTCTCTCGCGGAAAGGTGTTCTTGCACTTCCCACAACAGTTCGAGGATATAACGACGTTGACGACTAACCCGCATACCCAGTTCTTGACATCGATTGAGAGCGTCTTCTAATGAGCTAATGGGTTTGGTTGAGGCTGTTTGGTTGTTTTGGTGATTACTCATGATTTGTTCCTTTTCTCCTATTTTCTGCGGCGATGGCTGCGCCGACCTTACGGTACGCCCTTCTCGACGCTGGGCTACTCTACGAGTTCTCCTGCGGAGTATACCCAATTGCGCCCAAGTCTCCTATTTTGGCGAATTGAATTCTTTTTCCTGAAAATTTTGGAGAGTTGAAGGAACCGCCACGACTCTTTAACTAATTCAAACTCATTACCACTTTAGCTTAAATCTGGGGCAAATGTCTAGTTATCAGCGAACAGTTATCAGTTAACCATTTATGCTTCTCCTCTTCCGAGTCCTCAACCATGAAACTAAGACAACTGTGGCAAAATTTAGGCGTACCAGTAGTTTACTATCCCAAGTTAGCAAAAGTGACTGGTGGCGCGAGTGCAGCGATTTTTCTAGCTTATTTGCTAAATCAGCAGTCGCTTCAAGACGAAGCTGACGAATGGCTTACTTTGTCCTGTTCAGAAATTGAAACAGAAACCGGACTTTCGCGACAGGAACAAGAATTTGCGCGTCAACAACTGTGTCAGCGATCGCTACTCCAAGAACGTTTAACTACTCATCCTCACGATTCACTCGAATTTTACCTGAATTTGGACACTCTCGAACAAAGATTTGAGCAGTTTTCCAAGTTCTTATTTAACCACAATTCTGTTCAACAAAATTTAAGTAATTCTCCTCTTGACATTGAAAAAAAAACAAGCATTAACACAACTAATTTAAACTCAGAAACTCACTCTGTAGAAGTAACCAAAGATCCATTTTCGCCTCATTCTACAATCAAAAAAGTTAAAACTGACAAATACTTTGGCAACTCTCGCCCACCCATTTCGGTGCAAGTTTCACCTCAATATCAATTTAGTGGACCTTGGTCAAGTCAAGAACAATTTGAAGCCTTTCAAGCAGCCTTACTCGAATATTTTAAAGAAAAAGGAGTCAACAATCCTTCTGGATTTGTTTTCAAAGTTATCGACAGCATAACCAAAGGAATAAAATCACCTTTATGGGACGATTTTATTCAAGGAAAAAACTTAGGAGAAAGCGAAAAAATCCAGCGAGACTGGGAAATAGAGCCAGGAATCCCTTATCCAGCCTTTGAAGAAGAAAGAATTCAGTATTATATCCACAAAGGAGAACCCCTAGAAGCCGCAGTTTCCAAAGCCCGTGCCGATTTAAGGAACCCAATTTTAGGACAAGATTTGTGGTCAGGTTTTTTGCGAAAATGCGATCGCCTTGCTGAATCAGCCATGCAAGCGAAAAAAATGGGAGTAGCCAATCCTTACCTTCCAGCTTCTTTCACAGCCAAACCTGAAATTACCAAAGAAAGTGTGATGAAGAAATTAGCCGCAATTAGTCCCCAACATTCCCTCTCCGAGTCCGACTCTGAGGCACTTTCAGAAACATCACCCCCAGATAAAATAGTTCCTAAACAAGCCAATATTCCCAGTTTAGAATCTCTCCAAAAAGCTTACAATACTCCTTTAGGTCGCCAAATTGTTGCTAAACAAATTGCTGAAAACCCCCAATGGGGATATATAATAGTGAATAACGAAAAAATCGCAGAAATTCCTTTCTAAACTTAACTAAATGCAAAAATTAAGCGAAATCGATCCTTTAGCTAAACAACGAGTTACTCCCTCACCTACCCAACGCCAAAAACTCTTAGAAAATAGATTACAGCGAGAAAAAGAACAAGGCTATCAACAGTTAGGAGAATTGTGTTTATTAGGAGAGTACGATGCAGCGAAACAGTTGGCGAAAAATAATCCCAATTGGGGTTATGAAATAGTAGCTGGAGAAGTCATCGAAACATAAAAAAACTGCTCGAATTGGCTCGAAGTATTCATTGAAATTCGAGAGAAAATGGTGTTGGATTAATCAAAAAGGAGCCTGGGTTATTCCTCCTCAATTTGATTATGCTGAGGATTTTTCTGAAGGATTAGCAAGGGTAAAATTTGAGGGGAAATACGGTAAAATTAATAAAAAAGGAGAATGGGTTGAATAAATAATGTTGTTTTGTCTCTATTTGATCAGCTTGACGAATTAATAAATTCTTTTCAAATTTGCTACAAACTTTCATATAAATACTAATTTTTTATCTCAGATTAAACGATAAAGACTGAATTTTGATTATAGTGGGAGAATTTCAAAGCTTTTAGTTCCATCTCCGGAAATATAAAGCACCCGATTAATCATATCTTCTCCAGTTTCAAGTAAGGTTTCTATTGCTTCAATTGCCTCTCTGACAATAGCAATTTGCTGGTGGCGAAGTAAATCACCTTCGAGCAGAAAAACAATGCCCGCATGGACAGTAAAAGCACGAGCAAATCGTTCAAAATCGCGCACATTGGCAGTTATTACAATTCTTTCTTCTTTAAGAGCATACTCTAAAACTTGATAATCAGTGGCACTTAATAACCCTCTATCTCTAACTGCAACTGCATCAAGAAAAAGTTCCTCACACAAAAAACGCGCTACAGTCGGAGAGAGGTCTTCATCAATTAAAAACTTCATTCTTTTTTCGGTCGTCCCATACTCGGATAAGCTTGAACATAGAGACGAGCATTAGCTAAATCATCTGAGGATAAGTAAGGATAATCTTCTCGAATAACTGAGTCTAATTCACCTTTTTCTAGCATTGTTCCTATTCGCCTTACCGAGAGGCGAGAATTGGGGAAAACTGTCTCTCCAGCTAAAATATTTGGGTCAGTCACTAAGGTTTGTTTCCAGTTATTAAAATTGCTAATTAATTCGGATAATTCTTGGCTAATAGGTTCGATTTGTAAGAACAAAAATCTTGCAATTTCTAAGGTTGGCGATTTTGACTGATAGGCTTTGACTAAACGCTGATAAATTGACATTCTCGATTTAACAGAAAACTCAAAGTTAACCGATTTTATCGCACGTAAATAGATTAAATCGGTAAAGTTAAGTCGAGGAGAATTATCGGAAGAAGTAATAATTTGATACTCGATTTCTTTATAAATTCGTTTGATTGGTAACTGAACAAAGGCGGCTGCTTCGTTCGGGGTGAAAATTGCTGACATTTTCTAGAATAAAATTGTTCCCTTTATAGGGAATAGTTTAGCATATTCTGATAAAAATGGGGTAAAGAATACAATATAGGGTGGAGAAGCTTGATTGTCCAAGAACTATCTGCACTTTGGATAAAATAAGCTTAGATCGGTCATTTGATGATATAATTAGGCGATCGCGCTTGCTGGATTTTTTTTAGCTAATTACAAAAGTATTTTTTGTCGAACTAAGTTGGAGACAGGTTACGCGACAGATTTACTGAACCAGTTAGATAAGATAAAATCAAGGAAGTTCGTCAAGCTAATCAAAGTGAATAGACATTACCCGTAGTGTCTATTTAGTTAAAGTTATTCACTCTATCTACAATCAAACTTAGATGAAATGCAAAGTAGAAGCTTTTTGGGATGCAGAAGCTGAAGTATGGGTAGCGACAAGTGAAGATGTTCCCGGATTAGTCACGGAAGCTGAGACAATTGAATCTCTAACCAGTAAACTGCGGCAGATGATTCCTGAATTAATGCTGCTGAATAATATTGTTCCAGCTAATTACCAAGGTGCGATCGCTTTTGAGCTAATTAGCCATCGTCAAGAAATGATTGAGGTTGTTGCTTAAAATGGCTAGTTCATTTACTCCTCAATTGAAAAAGATTCTCTTGGCAGCAGAATGTTATTTTGAACGTCAGGGTAAAGGAGATCATGAAATATGGTACAGTCCTATCAGCGAGAAACGTTTTGTTGTTGATAACTCTATTAAATCGCGCCATACAGCTAACGCAGTTTTAAAACAAGCGGGCTTACCAAAAGCATTTTAGAAAAAGAAGTTGGCTCTAACTTCTACTCTAGTAGTCGTTTCTCAAAGTAGATCCTTGAATTTTTATACAAGGTCTTAATTCAATTTCTATCCTCGTCTTGATCGCGTTAATTTGAGGTGCGACAGTAAAAGCAAATTTGCCGCTTTCGCGATCGCTAATTTCTAGACTCTCCACCAACTCAATAATTATTGTTTACTTGCCAATAAAAAACTACTCTATTCCCATTCTTTTTCTGCCCATCTTATAATTTTTTTCTCACGTTCTTCCATTGTTTGCAAATTCCAATCTTCTTTCTCTATAATTTCATCTATAAGTTTTAAATGTCTATGTTTACTATAAATCTCCTTTTTCTCTTGAAAAGATTTATTGCTAGCACTAGAGTTAACCCCTGGTGGTAGTAGAATGAGATTACCCAACCGTTGAGCTTGCCTTTCAACAAAATCTGTTTTTATTCCAAATTTACTACGCCATTTTTTACGCAAATCCATGTTTATTTGATTCCTATTTATAGTTATTTTTTGAGGATGTATATGTTCTATAGTTTTTGTTGGTGATGTCTTCCAAACTTGCTCCCAAACTTCCTTACTTATAGAGCCATTAAGTTGTCTATTTAAATATTCTTCATAACGGAAAAATAAATAAACTAACTCTTCTTGCCAACCTTCATAGCAGTTAGTATTTTCTAATTGTTTAACAGCTTCGCTAGCTGGATAGTCTTTTCCTATATGTTGAATTTTTTCAATTATTTGATCTACAGACCAATCTTGATTGTTAAAAATTTCTCGTGCAAGGCATACATACTCACCTACTTTAGTTCTTGCGTCTCTCCTAGACATACCAAAAATCCTAAAAGTTATCTTCTCCCATTCTTCTAAAATTTTCTTTTTGTCGTCTATATTTAAGTGTTTATTAAGCATGATTGCTACAGCTAGCAAACGTGCATGAGATATTTTTGTTACAGCTTTGAGTCGAGGATTTTTAATTAAACTTTCTAGCTGTTCTGTAATTTCAAGAAGCTTATTAGAAACTTCAATTACAAGTTTTGGATTTAATTCACATTTGGATCGAAAGAATTCCATAGCATATTCTGCACCTACTACTTTACTCTTTCCTGACTCTTCTAAAGTTGCTGTAAATCTTAATATTTCTTGTCCTGGTACTTGTTTTATTCCTATCGTTCTGTATATTTGCGACCAGCAAGTATGAAGCTCTCCTATACATTCTTCACTTGTATTTGAATCAAGTTTTTCATAGGCAATTCCCATTAACATACTTTTACATTTGTCGAGCCAATCTACAGCTAAACCTCTACTATTTAGAACTTCAAATGTAGTATGAACAGCACCTTCATCTTGAAGAACATAAAAAATAAAATCTAGACGGTTCTTAACTAACTTCAAAAGCTCTAAAATAGAAAGATTATTCAGATGCCACTCACGTACAAATTCCTCGCATTCCTGAAAAGCTCGAATCATGTTACTGTCTGCCAAAGTTTCTACATTTTTTTCATCAGGAAATTTTCCCTTTTCTAGATAATTACGAAAAAGAGATTTGTTATCGTGGTTAGTTTGTAGTAAGATTAGCCTACCATTTTCTTTAACTAAAAGTTCTTGTAGTTTATTAGCTTCTCTTTTATCTGTCTCATTTCCTGCATTAAGTTCTTTGATTAAAGCTTTAAGAAGAATAATTAATGTAGTGAGGCGCTGTTGACCATCAACAACGTAAAAAATGCCAAATTCATCTGCACCTACTTCTTCTCTCTTAGGAATCTGAAGGCAAACTACTGTTGACATAAAATGGTGGCGGTCGCTGTTTGTATTTTCTGCTAATTTCTGGATGTCTTCAAACAAGTCTTTACGCTGTTTAGTCTCCCAGCTATAAGTTCTTTGATAGTCAGGAATTCTAAAAAGTCTATTTTGGAGAAGTTTACCTAGAGTATAGTTTTCAGGTCGGATGCTCATAAGTTAACTTTTTCTGTTTGTACTCTTATCACAATAGTTTAATTCAAAATACAACAGAGGCAAGATCACATCATCTTGCCTCTGTTGTCAGTAGATAACTCAGGATTAATCAATTCCTTCGATGCGGTCTTCGACTTCTTGGTACAATTCGCGCAAACGATCTAAATTCGCTTCGCTGGTTTCCCAGTAACCGCGTCCGTTTACTTCTAACAATGTACCGACTAATTTCCGGAACGAATTTGGGTTCAAATTCATTAACCGCTTGCACATTTCGGGGTCGTCGATAAAGGTGGTATTTACATCTTCATATACCCAATTATCTACAGCCCCAGCCGTTGCTGACCAGCCCATTGTATTTACCAGTCGCTTCGATAATTCGCGGACTCCTTCATAACCGTGGTTGAGCATTCCCTCGTACCATTTCGGGTTCAACATTTTTGTCCGCGCATCTAAACGTACTGTTTCTTCTAAACTCCGTACTTGTGCGTTTGCTGTGGTAGTATCAGCAATGTATGCACTCGGTTTTTTCCCATCTTTGCGTAAACTAGCGACAATTTTGGTCGGGTCGGAGTCGAAATAGTGGGAAACGTCGGTTAAGCTAATCTCCGAGGAATCTAAGTTTTGGAACGTTGCATCTGCGGTTTTCAAAGCAGCTTCAAAGACTTCCCGCTTTTCGTCCATCATTCCGGGATTATCGGAATTAAATGCAAAGGATTTCCGCTTCAAATACATCTCTTGTAACTCCGACTCTTCCTCCCAAGTGCTATTTTCCACCGCGAGGTTAACATTAGAAGAATAGGAACCAGAAGCATTAGAAAAGACGCGAGTTGCTGCTTGACGCAGATTAATTCCCATCTCTTCTGCTTGCGCTAAAGCGTGTTTGCGGACAAAGTTCATTTCTAAGGGTTCGTTGACTTCCGCAGCCATTTTCACCGCTTGGTCGAGTAAATTCATTTGGTTGATGAATAAGTCGCGGAACACACCGGAACAATTCACGACGACATCAATTCGGGGACGACCTAATTCTTCTAGAGGTATCAACTCTAACTTGTTGACTCGTCCCAGCGCATCGGGTACAGGTTTTACCCCAACCATCCACATAATTTGCGCTAAAGATTCGCCATAAGTCTTGATATTATCAGTCCCCCACAAGACACAGGCGATCGTTTCGGGATACTTACCGCCATTCTCTAGTTTTTGTCGGTCTAAGAGGCGGTCTACGACAACTTTCGCGGATTTGACCGCCGCTAACGTCGGAATCGATTGGGGGTCTAAGGCGTGGATATTTTTGCCTGTTGGTAAGACATTTGGATTGCGGATGGGGTCGCCTCCGGGTCCGGGAAGAACATATTCGCCTTCTAAGGCTTGCAATAAAGCCCCCAGTTCATTATCTGCACAAACTTGCTGTAAGCAAAACTCTAGATATTCAAACAGTGGTTTGAGTGTTTCTGGTTTGATTTGGGTGTAACCGAGGTCGTGTAATTCTTTTACCCAAGGTTCTTTTTGACCCATTTTTAGGAAATTCAGTTTCGCTACCTTTGCAACTCGTCCATCTGCGTTAATTTGCGCTTGTACTAAACCAGCTACAGCCGCGCGAGTGGCTAAGGTAATTTCTTGCAAAAGCTGCACATCTTCGAGGACACCTTTGTCGTTGTTGCGATAAATCTCTTCGATATCGCGTCCGATGCTTGCGGCGATAATCCGAGGTAAACTGAGCATACCCTCTTCTTCGCGATCGAGAGAAGCTATATTGACCAAAGTAGCGATCGCCTCTTCCGCAGTTGGTGGTTTCCCAATCACGTGCAAACCACAAGGCAACAACCGCGATTCGATCTCCATTAACTTACGATACACCGAACCGACGATCTGATCTCGCTCCTCCCCATTCATATCTTTCGCGTCAACATCTGGTAATGCGATATCCTTATCCAAATTTACCAGCCGACACTTATCCATAATCGTATTCACGATCGCTTCCCCGCGTCCGGTATCCTTCAGAGTTTGATAAGAACCAATTAACTCACTTAATTCTTGCAAACCCTTATACAAACCCGCATTTTCCGCCGGAGGAGTCAAATAAGAAATCGTTTCTGCATAACTGCGACGTTTGGCGATCGTCGCTTCACTAGGATTATTCGCTGCATAATAATACAAATTGGGGATTGTCCCAATCAAATTATCTGGATAACATTCCCCCGACATCCCCATCTGTTTTCCTGGCATAAATTCTAGCGAACCATGCGTTCCGAAATGCAGCACCGCATCCGCCCGCCAAATTTCCTCTAAATAAGTATAGTAAGCTGCAAAGCCGTGATGTGGCGAAGCCGAACGAGAGAATAACAACCGCATCGGATCTCCTTCATAACCAAATGTCGGCTGTACCCCAATAAAGACATTCCCAAATTCCTTACCGTAAACCAGCAAATTCTGTCCATCAGTATTCAAATGTCCCGGCGCTTCGCCCCAGTTCTCCTCCAAGCGCTGATAATATGGTGTCAAGCGCTCGTATTCCATCACCGACATCCGATAAGCAATATTCAACTCCGGCGAACTATACTGCGCTTGAGCATCGTGAATTACCTGCTGCATCAACTCTCCAGGAGAATCGGGTAAATCCTGGACATCGTAACCATTATGCTTCAGGGCTTGCATTACCTCATAAATTGAGCCAAACACATCCAAGTAAGCAGCAGTTCCCACATTACCCTTATCCGGGGGGAAACTAAACACCGTAATTGCCACTTTCTTATTCAGTTTCGGCTTCCGGCGCAAATTCGCCCATTTCATCGCCCGTCGCGCTACCGCTTCGATCCGATCTTGCAACGCGATCGCCCTTCCCGTCGCTCCATCTCTTCCTGATAAAATAATTGGTTCGATCGCTCCATCCAACTCTGGAATCGCAATCTGTAACGCCACCTGAATTGGGTGCAGCCCTAAATCAGAATCCTCCCATTCCTCTGTAGTTTGGAAGACAAGGGGCAAAGCGACCATGTAAGGTTTGTTTAAACGTTTGAGCGAGTCAATCGCCTTCGGATGGTCTTGTCGCGCCGGACCACCTACCAAAGCAAAACCTGTCAGGGAGATCGTGATATCTACCAGAGGCGTTTTTTCTTTCCCTCTCGTGGTGTCCCAGAAAAACTCATCCACAGGCTTAGAAAAATCTAATCCGCCCGCAAATACCGGAATTGTTCTCGCCCCCATCGATTCTAATTCTTGTACCATTGCGACATAATGCGCGTCGTCTCTGGTAACTAAATGAGTTCGTTGTAAGACTAAACCCACGCAAGGTGCAAGGGGATCTTTGAGATCTTCAGAAATGTCTGTGCGAGAATCAAACCAAGCAAAATATTCCCCTACATCCTCAAACATTTTCGGTGCGAGAGGATGCCAAATACCTTGATCTGGGTATACTACAGGAGCGGCATATTTAAGCTCTTCACTTAGTATTGAATTTGTTTTTCCCTGCGCCGATTTCAAAACGTATTTATCAGCTAGCATTAACAAAAAGTTTTCCAGGTTTTCTGAAGAACCTCCTAGCCAATATTGAAACGAAAGCATAAAATTCCGAGCATCCTGCGCTTTATCAATCGGCATATATTTCAGGACTTTCGGCAATGTCCGCAACAGTTTGAGCATCCCATCTTGGAAAGAAGCCCCTGACTGTTCTTTGCGCTTCCGCATAAATTGGGCGATCGCACTTTTACTCTGTCCTAATTGTGCCATCGAAAAGCTGCCTAACTTATTTAAGCGCATTACCTGGGGCATTGAAGGAAAGATAATGGCTGCGTCCATGCGTTCCCGATGCGGTTGGACGGCTGCAACTACTTTATCGGCTAAATCTTCGATGAAAATTAAGGACGCGATAAATATATTTGCCTCGGCGACATCTCGCTGGAAATCTTCGTAGTTTTCTTTGTCGCGCAACTCTTCAATTAAGTAACCACTGATTTCAAAAGCTACATTCTGTGAATTTTTGTTCAGCGATCGCACCGCCGCCGATAGCGTACTCTGATACTGAGGCTCTAGCACGACATAGACCACCTTGACAAGCGATCGTCCCTTGAGATCATCGGGTACTATGTGGCGAATGGTGGACTTGACGTGAGTGAACATTCAGTGATTCTCCTTCGTTTAAGCAATGACTGGCAAAAATACAGACACGCTCTTTGTCGCGTCAGTTCAAGGTTTGGTGCAGTTTAAGCTCTTTGACTGCTGCAAAACGCACTTACAAGTTTTTATCAAAAAATCCTTACCATGTAGCTATGTTTCACTTTATTTGACACAATTCGATAAAAATATTGCAACTTTTCTTTACACTTCTTGACAAATATTGAAGTGTTTACTCTAATTGTGTATTGGGGATTGGGGGCTAGGGATTGGGGATTGGGGATTGGTGACTGGGGATTGGGGATTGCAG
>JAWQFW010000089.1:0-18038 GCA_035968095.1 Oscillatoria sp. PMC 1068.18 | reverse complement strand
AAATTCGACAAAGTTTAGTGAATTGAATAGCATTTTGGGATTGATTTTGAGGAGATAGGTTTGAGTTTATATAAAATATATTTTTGGTGAAAGGTTTAAACTAAAATTAAAAAGCTAAATTTTGGCTATAGATGAGCAGTTTTCCTAAGCGATTAAAAAGTTATCAAAAGAAATATTCGCGAAAAAAATACTCTCTAATTGAGAAATTTTAGCAAGCGAGACGCTCGCACTACTTCTTTGATTATTGATACTTTTTTCCATCAGGCAGAATAGCATCAGTAAGATTTGCTCCTTGTAAATTGGTTTGATAAAGATTACTTCCTAATAAGTTAGCTTCGACTAAAATTGCTTCGCTTAAATTTAGTAAGCTTAAGCAAATACCTACTCCATTTATACGAGTAAGATTAGCTTTGTGGAAGTTGGCTTGACTCAAATTTGCTTTTTGAAGATTTGCACCAGTTAAATTTGCCCCTTTGAGATTAGCATTGCCTAAGTATACTCCAGATAAGTTAGCGTTAGTTAAATTGGCTTGTGTAAGATCGGCATGGCTAAGGTTAGCGCCGGATAAGTTGGCTTCACTTAAGTTAGCTTTGATTAATTGTGCGCGCTGTAATTTGGCTTGGCTGAGGTTAGCTTTTGCTAAGTTGGCTTCATTTAAGTTGGCTTCCCATAAGCTGGTTAAGGAAAGGTTTGCTTGGGTTAAGTTGGCTTGGTTTAAGTCAATTTGATGTAAGTCAGCGCTGGATAAATCTGCTGCGGGTAAGGATGCACTGGGTGCAAGAAAATAAATATTTGCTTGCTCTAAGTCGAAGTCGAATGGGAAGATGGTTTCTGGAGAGGCGATCGCGTAAGTGAATTTGGCTTCGGTTAAGTTGGCTTCTTCGAGGTTGGTTGCAATTAGGTTGGTGCGGGTTAGGTTAGCGTTGCTGAGGTTGACTTCCCGCAGAATCATTTTACTGAGATTGGCTTTGGTTAAATTTGCTTGGCTGAAATTGGCTTTGCGGAGGTTAATTTGAGGATAAGAAAGGTTAACTTTGGTGAAATTTGCTTGACTTAAGTTTGCTCTTTCTAAGTTGACTCCACCAGCTAGATTAATACCGCGAAAGTCGGCTTTTTCGAGGTTGGCTTCGCGAAAGTTAATTCGCTGTAATTTTGCTCCTAAAAGTTGGCTTTCGCTGAGGTTGGCTTCGCTGAAGTCTATTTGCCAAAGATCGGCTTTTTCGAGGTTGGCTTGGGTGAGGTTGGCTTGGCTTAAGTTTAAGTGGGTGAGACTTTTTCCTACTAAGTTAATTTGAGCAAGATTGATGTTGCTAAAGTTTCCTTCTCCGCTACGATATCGCTGCACAAATTGTTGATAATTAGGGTTTTTCTGAGGAGGAGAAACTAAGGTTGAGTTTTGCTTTTGGTTGTTGGGGCTGCTAGGTGTTTCTGATGATAAATTGTTAATTGTCTCTCTTAACCTAGTGATTTCTAAGCTGAGTGATTCTAGTAATTCTAATTCGGAGCGGTGGTGAAACTCTTGGCTGAGACTGTTTAGCTGGCGTTTCACCATTACTGAATACTTGGATATTTTACCCAGTTTTTGCTCTAGTTGCTCGATTCTGGCGATCGCTGCTTGCAGGGCTGGGCTTTCTGCGATCCCGTCACCATAATTTTTTTGTGTTGATCCCATCCTAGTTTTGTATAATGATAATCATTCTAATTGAAATTGAGAGATATGGTGATAGCTTACCAAGATTATTGAGAGGCGATCGCGATTTCTCGCAGCTTATTGCAAAAGTAATTCAATAAGAGTAAGATACTTTTGAGAAATTTTGGTGTGAGTTAATGGTAAAATCAACGAATCTGTGGGGAAAAAGAATTGTCAAGAGGTTACAGCCCACGCCTCTAATCTTAGCAACAACATTGTTAGCGTCACCTGGGGCGATCGCCGAAACTATCCCCAAACTCGAAACAGAAATAAATCCCGAAAGCCTGACAATTACTGAAATAGAAGCCTTAAGCGAAGTAACATCGCCAGTCACTCAACTACCCACAGACAGTAACGAAGGTAACGTCATTAACCAAATTCAAAGCTACAGTGACGGAATCGAGCAAATCACCAACGTCAACCAGCTACGCGACATTTCACCGAGCGATTGGGCTTATGAAGCATTGCGAAATCTTGTTAATAACTACGGTTGTCTTCAAGGTTATCCTGATGGCACATACCGAGGCAACCGCGCCTTAACCCGTTACGAATTTGCCGCAGGTTTAAACGCTTGTTTAGAAGTATTAGCAGCCAGAATTCGCGAAACTGGTACAACTACAACCACCTCAGTAGTCAGCGAAGAAGACTTAATTGTTTTACGACGGTTAACTCAAGAATTTGCAGCCGAGTTAGCCACATTAGGCACTAGGGTAGATGACTTAGAAGCCAGAGTTGCCTTTGTCGAAGACAATCAATTTTCGACCACAACCAAACTTGAAGGGCAAGTAGTTGTTGGTGTTGCCAGCATTTTCACCGGAGAAACCCCCGACGGCGAAGAAGTCAACGAAACTACAGTTTTAGGCGATCGCGTTCGTTTAGAATTAAATACCAGCTTCACTGGAGAAGACTTACTCTTTACCCGACTCGCCACCGGAAACTTTCCCGAACTTTCCGACACCACAGGTACAGTAGAAGGGCAGTTAGCATTTGCCCAACCAGAAGGTAACAATGTCGCCGTCGAAGTCTTGTTATACAGATTTCCTCTCGGAGACAACACCGAAGTCTTACTCGCTGGCGCTGGAGCCGCAGCCGACGACTTTGCCAGCACCCTCAATTTTTTAGACGGAGACGGCGCTTATGGTGCATTATCTGCCTTTGGGACGCGCAACCCAATTTATTACTTAGTAGACGGCGCAGGATTAGCAATTACTTCCCAATTAGGAAATAGCTTTGAATTGAGTTTAGGCTACTTAGCCGGAGACGCTAACGATCCCTCAATCGGAAACGGTTTATTTAATGGTAATTATGCAGCATTAGGACAATTAGTCATGAAAATGGGCGATCGCTTTAACCTCGGTTTAACCTATATCCACACCTACAAAGCCGACGACACCGGAACAGGTAGCAGTCGCACCACCTTTAATTTCTTAGACGACGTTTTCTTTCCAGAAATAGAAAACATTCCCACCAGCAGTAACTCCTACGGTGTTGAACTTTCCTGGCAACTTAGCGACAAATTCGTTCTCGGCGGTTGGGTTGGCTACACCCACAGCCGCTTACTTTCTACTTTCGATGGTACAGTCGAACGAGGCGACAACGAAATCCTGAACTACGCCGCATGGCTAGGATTTCCAGACTTAGGCGGTGAGGGCAATCTCGCTGGAATCGTTTTTGGGATGGAACCAAAACTGATTGAAACCAGCGTAGCCGACTTAGAAAAAGACGAAGATACATCCTTCCACATCGAAGCTTTTTATCAGTTACGAATCACCGATAATATCTTCATTACCCCCGGCGTAATTTGGATTACTGCACCCGGTTTCAACGATGACAACTCAGATTTAGTAATTGGTTCAATTCGCACCACGTTTTCCTTTTAGATCAAGCTAAAAATGAATAAATTCAAGCCCAACGCCTCTTTCTTTAGCAAACAAAGGAAAGAAAATTGTTCAGGTTAAATTTCTCCAAGACTTAAAAGTATTTATTAGTATCCCTTTCCCCAGCAGGAAAGGGATAGCTATAAATTAGAAATATTGTTAGCAGTGTTGAGAGGTAAGCTCAACTGTTCGGTTCAACATTTAAAGCTCAATTTTAGTAATTGCCAAATAGTTATAGCGCTTCTCTCTTGGTCGGTACTCATATTGAAATTACATTACATTCATCTCAGCTTACTGGGTTTCTCTGGTTTGGTTAGAAGCTTTTTACAAGCTGGAATTGCTCTCAGTCTAGCTTCTATGTCGAGGGATTCTGCTAAAATTACAGCATGGCTAGAAAAATCAATAAGTTTAGTAATTTCCTTGAGCGATTCTTGAGAAAGAATGACTATTAACCCGTGCAAGCTCCCGTCAAAGTGTCACTTAAGACCAGCGCATCCGCAAGATAAATGGCAGCTTCAAAAATTAATTTTGGAGTTTAGTTTAACTGAAGCTTTACAATTAGATATCAGAATAATTTGTTATCGATTATTAGTTATTTTCTGGCTTTTTAAATCAGCACCGATTCTTACTGTTACTTTTTCAGGACGCGAGATATTGATTGAGACTATTCTCAAAATATTGATTTTTTATAACTTATTTTATTTAATTTGGTTTGGTTTATTCATGATTCTAGGAACTTGGCTAAATTGGTCGAACTATTGGGTCGTCGAATGTCAAAAAAAAGTTGTTGCTTGTGCATTGTTAAATTGTTATCCAAGTAATTCCGAACTCGCTTATTTATATGTTAAACCAGCATGGCGACAGCAAAATTTAGCTACTTGCTTAATTCAGCGTCTTGTGCGGGAAGCTCCTAAGCCTTTATATTTAGTCTGTAAGCCTAAGCTGGTGAAATTTTATGCGCGACAAGGGTTTGTGAAGGTTTCTTGGCGAGATTTAGATCCTTTAGTGAAAGCTAAGTTTAGTATTTTTCAGCCGCATCCTAAATTGTGGGGTTTCCCTCTTTTAATGATGGAGTATAAAAAGCGATAAAGTAGTAGCGATGCAAAGCCAGAGTTATTGGGTGGCGATCGCGGATACTATTTCGCTGTCGGTTCATATTGCCTAATAAGATCAATAATTAAGTTGTTGTTTGATTAATAGTTGCTAGTGGGTAGTTGTAATTATTAACTCCCACTCTAGCTCACTCTAACTTGGTAATTAACCGCATTCGCAATCATGATGCTTGCAAGCTTTGCCTTCTGGATGCCCATTGGCGCAGTTTTCGCAGCAGTAGTATTTGCCGTTTTTCTGAATTGCTTCTTCGAGGGAAACTACACACTTGCAAGACTCGCAAGCACATTTCATTGAGGTTGCCGTAGCCATAATTTACTCCTAAATGCTTGTTTCTTTAATTGTACAACATCTGAGCAGATGTTCAAGTGTATTGCGGAAAGAAAAATTTTTGCTTTTAGTCTTGTCAATGCTAGATAATTTTGTTAAATTAGGAAAACAGCGAAAAAAAACGCCAAAAGCAAGGTTCTCGCCGGGATAGCTCAGTTGGTAGAGCAGAGGACTGAAAATCTTCGTGTCCGCAGTTCAATTCTGCGTCTCGGCATCTGTCAAAAATCAAAACAAAACCACGAAATAATGGGCTTTTCAGCTTACGCTAGAAGAAAAAATAACTTCTGGCGTATCGTTTCTTTGACCTGTTCAAACAAAAAACTGGTGTAAAAATGGTGTAAATTAGAGGAGACTTACACCATTAATGGCTATGTTCTCAAACTCGGAAACGCCTACAGGACGTGCTTTGAAAGGTTCTGTATCAGTGATTAGCTCTAATAACCGCTTGCAGTTAAGGTTTAGTTACGCTGGTAAACGTCACTATGTTTCTACAGGGTTAACGGATACTCCTGTAAATCAACAATTGGCGCAGTTGAAAGCTGCTCAGATTGAAGAAGATATTCTCTATGAACGATTTGATGCTACTTTAGAGAAGTATCATCCGAAATCTTCACTGAGTACGGTTACACCAATTACACCAATTCGGAAACCACAGCTAGAGCTAGATGAACTTTGGAATAGGTATTGTCAGTTTAAGAAACCACAAGTGAGTCCTAGTACCTACGCTAAGGATTTTACTAGACACCGTAATCATATTGCTAAGTTACCGACGCGATCGCTTGATGATGCTTTGGCTATTCGCGATTATTTGGTTGTTAATTTGACTCCTAATGCAGCAAAACGCTGTTTGACTCAACTTAAAGCTTGTTGTAATTGGGCTATGGAAGAAGGATTTATTAAGCTAAATCCCTTTGCTTCGCTTAAAGTTCCAATTCCGCAGAGTGCTTCACAAGAACATGATGTTAATCCTTTCACTAAGCAAGAGAGGGATTTGATTATTCGCACTTTTGCTAGCGATCGCTATTATTCCTACTATACTAATTATGTCCGTTTCTTGTTTTTTACGGGATGCAGACCTTCTGAGGCTATTGCTTTAAGATGGAAACACATTACTAACAGGGTGATTCAATTTAAAGAATCGGTGGTAATCTCGGAAGAGGGTTTAGTCGTTAAAGAAGGGTTAAAAACCCAGAAGAAACGTAATTTTCCGATAACTCCAGAAGTAAAGGCAATTTTAGCTGAGATTCGACCTGATGAAGATGTTGATCCAGAATCCCTGCTGTTTACTAGCCCAAAAGGAAAACTACTAGATCACCATAATTTTGCGAATCGTGCTTGGAAGTCAGTGTTAGCTAAATGTCAGATTCCTTATCGCAAAAGCTATCAAACCCGCCATACTTTTATTACTCTCTGCGTTGAAGCTAATGTGAATACGACTGCTATCGGTCGTTGGACAGGAACATCTGCTAAAATGATTGACGATCATTATGCTGCGACTAATTTTACTAATCTTAGACCTCCTGATTTGTCATAAATATCACTATTTAACCTTATTTGATGAGCCAAAAGTTTAACCGATCGCCTCTTTCTCCCGCCACATTCTACAATAAGCATGGTTAAATCTGCGATCGCAACTCAATGCCCCGAATTCCTAAATTACAATTTCATCGAGGTACTCTGATTCTCCACCCACCACCGAGGGGTAAAGTCTGGATAGATTACGCTACTTGGGACGATCGCGTGGAAAAGTTCCGTATCCCGGCGATTAACTACCGTCCTCTCGTGGAAGCTTTACAAGCTCATAATACTACTTTTATCGACGAGGCGCGGGAATTTTTGCCTCTCGAACTTACTGCTAGCTTTGAAATGGAACCTTATCCTCATCAAAGTGAAGCCCTAACAGCATGGAAACGGGCAAATCGTCAAGGGGTTGTCGTCTTACCAACGGCGGCGGGAAAGACTTATTTAGCGCAACTGGCGATGCAGTCAACGCCCCGTACGACGCTGATTATCGTCCCAACTTTGGATTTGATGCACCAGTGGTATGCACAGTTATTGGCGGCATTTCCAGATGTGGAGGTGGGATTACTCGGAGGAGGTTCGCGCGATCGCACTCCCATCTTAATCTCTACTTATGATAGTGCCGCGATCCATGCAGAAACTTTGGGTAACAAGTATGCGTTGCTGATTTTCGATGAATGTCATCATTTACCCACAGATTTTTATCGAGTTATCGCGGAATACGCGATCGCCCCTTATCGTCTCGGACTTACGGCTACTCCCGATCGCACTGATGGACGACATCAAGATTTAGATATCTTAATCGGTAAGGTAGTTTATCGCAAAACTCCTGAAGAATTATCTGGTCAAGCTTTAGCAGAGCATAAAATTGTTACTATTAAAGTTAAGTTATCTCAAGATGAGCGATCGCGTTACGACCAAGCTATCAAAATTCGCAATGAATTTCTCCGCCAAGCTAATATTTCTTTAAGTAGCATGAAAGGTTGGCAACTTTTCGTCCAAACTTCTGCTCGTTCTGCGCCCGGACGTAGAGCTATGTTAGCACATCGGGAATCTAAAGAAATTGCTCTCGGTACTGAGGGGAAATTACGCATTCTCACTGACTTGATTTCGCGGCATTATCCAGAACGAATTCTCATCTTTACTAACGATAACGCTACTGTTTATCGTATTTCCCAAGATTTTCTGATTCCCGCAATTACTCATCAAACCCCAGTTAAAGAACGTCACGATATTCTCACTCGTTTTCGCGCAGGAGAATACAAAAGTCTCGTTGTTTCTCATGTTCTCAACGAAGGAGTTGATGTACCTGATGCGAGAATTGCAATTATTTTATCTGGTACAGGTTCAACTCGCGAATATGTCCAAAGATTGGGGAGAGTTTTGCGTAAAGGAACCGGAAAAGATAAATTAGCAATCCTTTATGAAGTAATCGCAGAAGGAACCAGTGAAGAAAGAACCTCTGAACGGAGACGCGCTTCAACGAGTAAGAAAAGTCCGCAAGCTAAGAAGCCTAAACCCAAACCAAAGTCAAAACAATTGGAGCTTTTGCCTTCGCCTTCACCTGATAAAATTGAGCGCAAAATAACTCCCAAAGCGGCTGAATCTGGCGCAAAATGGCATTTAGATGAAGAAGAGTAACTAAAATTACACTTATTTTTTTAAGCGTCTGTTAATAAATATTTTGCGAATTTCATCAGGGGAAATTGCGAGGAAAAAGGCTTTTGTGTTATTATATGAGTATCCGGTATAATGGTAATCTGAGCAAGAAAAGTTTAAAGCAAATGTTCCATTATACTAAAAGTATAAGTCAAGATAACACGAAAGTAAAGTAGAATTTTTCTATTCTTAATAATCCGGCGATCGCCTTTTACTATGAACATTTTTATCGCAGCTTTCCAGTATGCAGTCGAGAATTCCGACAAACTCATCTCAGCTTGTTTGCGACACTTAGAATTAGTCGCTATACCCTTATTAATCGGGATAATCATCGGACTACCATTAGGATTAGCAAGTTCGCGCAATCGTCAACTATCAGCAATAATAATTAATAGTTTCAACGGTTTGCGAGTCATTCCCTCCCTAGCAATTTTATTTCTCGCAATTCCTTACTTTGGACTCACATTTACAGCCGCCGCGATCGCCATTACCCTTTTAGTTATACCACCAATTTTAATTAACACTGATGTTGCCTTTCGCAGCATTTCCCCCGAAATCGTCGAAGCTGCAAAAGGTATGGGAATGTCACCTGGGCAAATTTTAACTCAAGTTGAAATTCCCCTCGCGCTACCGATTATTATTGGTGGAATCAAAACCGCAGTTGTTGAAGGAATAGCTTCAGCTACTCTTGCGGCTTTTATTGGTGTTGGTGGGTTAGGAGACTTTATCGTCCTTGGTTTCGCTTTATATGATAATTCGATTTTATTAGTAGGAGCAATTCCTGTGGCAATTTTTGCTTTAACTGCCGAAATTAGCCTCAGCTTTCTCCAACATTTATTACAAGCATCACCAGCGACAAAATAAGTAAGAAAAAACTCAAAAATAGCTTGACAAAAACACAACTTTGTGAACAAAATTCTAGCGAAATAACAGCACCGGAATGTGACTACTCCGAAGCATTTGCACCGTGGTACTACCAATAACTAAATGACGAATGCGGCTATGTCCATAAGCTCCCATGAGCAAAAGTGAGATATCATGAGCTTGAATATAATTGCTAATAACTGTTTCCGAATTGCCATGAAGCAGTTGACAAACCGGATTAAAACCAGCCGCTTGCACTTTTTTTTCTGCTGCTTCAAGTTGCGCGAGCGCGCGCTGCTCATGATTTTTTTTCACAACAGTTAAAATCTCAAGTTCTAAACCTTGCCAAGCAGGAGATGTAACTAAAAAATCTAACATTTTTTGACAACTTTGACTACCATCGTAAGCCAACAATAACCTTTTGATTGGCTGATATTCACGAGTCGTAACTAAACAAGGTTTATGGCTAGCGCGAACAATTCGCTCTACATTTGCACCCAAATGTTTAGAAGCAAATTCAGCATTTTCGCCCCGTTTACCTAAAACAATTAAATCAGCATCAACTTCAAATTCATGAAAGCTATCTACCAAAAAACCTGTTTCATGAATTAACTTCACTGTTGCAACTTTCTCCTGTTGCAAAACTTCCTTTGCTTCTGCGAGAATTAATTTAGATCGTTGATGATTAATCTTCGCTTTTTCGTGTTCTAATGCAACCAATTTTTTCAATAATTCTTGTGACGCATCTATCCCGATACTACCGCTAAAATTTTGGGTAGTAACGGCTTGTTGGCTGCGAATATCTGTGACATAAAGCACATCGACACCAGCATTTAAACGGTGTGCTAGCCAAGCTGCATAACGATAACTACTTTGAGCAAAAACTGAACCATCGGTACAAAGAAGAATATGTTTCATGAGTTTCTCTCTAGTTATGAATTAATAATCGGTAGTTGTGGAAAACAAAAAAATAGTTGCTAATTTCAAAAGCTTTAACTAACAATTTGTGACTGACAACTAATAACTTCAGGAATTAGGTTTTTGTTCAATTCAGATAACTATTGATCCAGCCAAATACTTAGTGGCTAGCGATATTATCTAAAGCATCTGGTTTATCATGAACTGCTAATCTTTCCAGTAAAGTAGCACTAGCTTCATTAACTCCTAGTAACTCAACTTCTGCACCATGACGACGAAATTTAATTACTACTTTATCAATCGCTGCCACGCCTGCTTGATCCCAAATATGAGCATGAGTAAGATCGATTGTAACTCGCTCGAATTCTTCTTGGAAATCAAAGTTACTCAGAAACTCATCAATTGAGACGAAAAATAACTGTCCAGCGACGCTATAAGTGCAGTGCAGACCATCAGCACTCAACATTTTATCAACAAAAACAACTTTGGCAATTTTTCGGGAGAAAAAGACGGTACTGAGGGCAATTCCGATCACAACTCCGATCGCCAAATTGTGGGTTAAAAGTGTAATCGCAACGGTGGTAATCATCACAACAGTTTCACTGCGAGGGATGCGGCGAAAATTGGTAAGAGAAGCCCAATTAAATGTCCCGATAGATACCATAATCATCACGGCGACTAAGGATGCCATTGGTATTTGTCGCACCCAATTTCCTAGTACCAAAATGAAGAATAATAAGAAAATACCTGCACAAAAGGTAGAAAGTCGTTTACGTCCGCCTGATTGAATATTAATTACTGACTGACCAATCATGGCACATCCTGCCATCCCACCGAAGAAACCAGTAACGATATTCGCAATTCCTTGACCTTTTGCTTCGCGATTTTTGTCGCTGGGGGTATCGGTTAATTCATCAAGTAAAGATGCAGTTAAAAGTGATTCTAATAACCCAACTATTGCTAAAGTTAAAGCATAGGGAAAGATGATTTGTAAAGTTTCTAAGTTGAAAGGAACATTCGCAAGGGTAAATGAAGGTAAAGTGGTGGGTAATTCTCCCATATCGCCAACTGTGGGAACATCAATATTGGCGTAAATTGAAGCGACGGTAAGAACGACGATCGCTACCAGTGGAGAAGGTAGAATTTTGGTAAATCGGGGCAAAATGTAAATAATCGCCAGCGCGATCGCCGTCATCACATATACTGCCATTGGTACATTGGTAAGCTGGGGTAATTGTGCCAGAAAAATTAAGATTGCTAAAGCATTGACAAAACCAACCATTACTGCGCGAGGGACGTATTTCATTTGACGACCCAATTTGAGCAGCCCAAAAATTATTTGCAAAATTCCGGTTAAAATTGTCGTTGCAAACAAATATTGCAACCCATAATTATCTACTAATTCCACCATCAGTAACGCCATCGCACCAGTAGCGGCAGAAATTAACCCCGGTCGTCCACCACAAAATGCTGTCACCACCGCCATAGAAAACGAAGCATAAAGCCCAATTTTCGGGTCAACTCCTGCAATAATGGAAAAAGCGATCGCTTCGGGAATTAACGCCAAAGCTACCACTGTACCCGCTAAAACATCTCTGCGAACATTTGAGAACCATTCTCGCCTGAAATTCTTACTGTTGAACATTCCTACTAAATTAATCGTCAAAATCAATGGTTAGTTAACCTCCTGTCTGGAAGCAAAAACACTTTCTCCAGCCAATACAAGATTTTTTTCGCTGACTTTAAAGTACCATCTAGAGTGACGAGTGTAACGCGATCGCCTACCAAAATCAAATTAGAAATTACTTTTTAATTGTCGTCACAAATTAAAGAAAAATCGTTAATTTTAATGACAAATACTTGACAATTTATTTTTTACTACTCTGTAGTCCAAGCAATAAACTTTTGTTGGCGAAATAACTCGGTAGCAGCTTCAGTAGGAAGAGGACGACTAAAGAAATAGCCTTGCAAAACATCACATTGCAGCGATCGCAAAAAATTAAATTGTTCCTCGGTTTCCACCCCTTCAGCAACAACTTCTAAATTCAACCCATGTCCCAAAGCCATCACTGCGGCAACGATCGCGGCATCATGAGAATCGACAGTCAAATCGCGAATAAACGAACGATCGATTTTCAGTTTATCAAGAGGAAAATGTTTCAACGACGAAAGAGCCGAATAACCTGTACCAAAATCATCCATAGAAATTTGAATCCCAATTTCCCGCAAACTATTCAACACCGAAATCGTATATTCCACATCTTGCATCGCAATACTTTCAGTAATTTCTAACTCTAAACGTTTCGGTTCTATTCCCGTAGTTGCCAAAACTTGCGTAATAGTTTTCAATAAATTTTGTTCTTGAAACTGACGTGCCGAAAGATTAACCGCAATCCGAATTGGTGGCAAACCTTGAGACTGCCAAATTTTCACTTGTTCGCAAGCCGTCTGCAAAATCCACTTTCCTAAAGGAATAATCAAACCCGTTTCTTCTGCGAGGGGAATAAACTGAGCCGGAGAAACTAAACCGAGTTCCGGCGATCGCCAGCGAATCAAAGCTTCCATCCCGACAATTTCGCCCGTAGACAAAGAGATTTGCGGCTGATAGTACAAAGTAAACTCTTGATGTTCAAGGGCTTTATAAAGGTTATTTTCCAGAGTTAAACGCTTTTGTAACTTGGTTCCGATCGCCGGGGTATATACTTGATAAGTATTGCGTCCTTGTTGCTTCGCCCCATACATCGCTGCATCGGCATTTTTCAACAAAGTATCAGCATCTTTACCGTGATAAGGTGCGAGAGCCACACCGACACTACCTTTAATATAAAATTGTTGATTAGCATGAGAAAAAGGCAGATTCAAAGCCGCGAGAACTTCGACTGCGATCGCGCTTGCCGTCGTTGTATTTGCTAATGGCGAAAGTAAAATCGTAAACTCATCTCCACCCCAACGAGCCAAAATATCTGCTCCTCGCATACAATTTTCCAATCGCTGGGCAACCTGCTTCAGCAGAATATCTCCCACCGCATGACCCAAAGTATCGTTAATATTTTTAAACCCATCTAAATCAAGAAACAACACCGCCAGCATTTCGCCGCGAGATAACTGAGCATTTGCTAGCGCCAAATACAACCCTTCATTAAACAATCTCCGATTCGGCAAACCTGTTAATTGATCGTGGTAAGCATGATGGCGAATCATCTCCTCCACCCGCCTTTGCATCACCGCCAAATAAAGATGAATCCCAAGGGTTTGAGCCAATTTTAGTTCATTCCCCGTCCAAGGCTTGGCTTTACCTTTGACAATTTCTCGCCAAGCCGCAAAAGACTTTCGGGGGCGGCGGTTACGCCGATCGTGGTTAGCCTGTCCCGCCCACAAAGTTTCGGTTTCAGTTTCTTGGCGAAAAAGAGTTAAGCAACCCACACACTGCTGTTGGTAACGTAATGGTACAATTAGCAGCGAGTTAATTTTTCTTTCCTCAAACAGAGAAATCACATCTTCAAGTTGCGGTTCGTGTTTGAGATCGGTAATTTTATAAATTTGTGGCTCAGAAATTTCTAATTGCTGTATACCTAAATTAAATAGCTGATCTGAGTCGCCAACCGATTCTCTTTCGCTGAGAAAAAGATCTAACTCAGTTGCTCCTAAATTCGGTTCTGTTTGTTGATAAAGAATTTGTTGCCAAAAACTACCTTTTTCCTCTAAATTGCCAATATTGGCTTGCTCCCCAGCACAATAAATTTGTGCTTCTTGGCAATCTTCCACCGGGGTAATGTATAGTCTACCACTGTCACAGCGCAAGGCTTCAACAGTTTGTTCGAGAACAGTTTGCTGAATCTTGTTAATCGCTTGCGGCGAGTGGAGCAAAGCGCTAATTTTGTTGATTGTCGCTTCATGTTGGGCTTGTTGTTGGGCTTTCGCGAGTAGTTGCGATTGCGCGATCGCGATCGAAATCTGATCCACTAACAATTGCACAATCTGCAATTCTCTTTCACTATAATGGCGTGGTTTGCGGTGATGGGAAACCAACAATCCCCACAAATGATTTTTGACTAAAATTGGCAATACTAGAGAAGAAGCTACTCCCATTGCTTTCAGATATTCTTGATGGCAAGGATCTACTGGGGTATAGCGAATGTCTTCTTTTTGGTGTCGATCTACTCTGAGATTTTCTTCATTTTCCGAGTTTTCTAACGCTTCGGATGTCTTTTGTCCGGAAACAACATCAACAATTACTCGCACTTGACTTTTAATAAATAATTCCCGCGATTCTTGGGGAATATCATCTGCCGGAAATCTTAAGCCTTGCAGTGTCGGCAGGCTCCTTTTTTTACACGATTCAGCAATTACTTCCCCACTCCCATCCGGCAAAAAGGCGTAGATTTTAATTCGATCGGTATTCAATAATAGCCGGATCTCTCGCGCGGCTGTCTCTAAAATTTCTGGTAGTTCCAAAGATTGCCGAATTTGACTGGTAATACGGTTGAGCAGGTCTTCTCTATTTGGCATTAATCTCTCTTGAGTTTTTTTCTCTGGAACAGCCATATTTGGCACTCTCCAATTTTGCAAGCAAGCAAGCTTTTGACAGTTATTAGTTGTAGTTAAGCTAGAATGATTATTTGATCTCATTGAGTGCTACTCTACGTTACTAGCGTAACTAGATTAAGGCTCTCAATGTAAGCATACTTGATTAATTTTTTTAACATAATCTAAACTATTTTATAATTTAGCAGCTTTTTTTGGCAACATGGTAAAATATGGAAACTAACTTGGGATTGACTGGAAATCTCGTTAAATGGCAAAACCTCAAAATTTCTTTGCAGCAAGAAATTACCAAATCTTTGAGTGCTAATCATGCTCCTGATGCTTTGGTTTATCCCCAATCTCAACAAGAACTCAGTGAAGTTATTGTTCAGCTAAAAAAATCTCAACAACCTTTGATTTCCTGTGGTAGTGGCACTAAATTAAGTTGGGGTGGATTGGTAAAAAATCCGCACTTAGTTGTTAGCACTTTCGCCTTAAATCAGGTTATTGAACACGCAGTTGGCGACTTAACCCTCACCGTCGAAGCGGGAACTAAATTAGCTGATTTACAAGCAATGCTGCAAGCAACTAATCAGTTTCTCCCTCTTGACCCTGCCTTTCCTGATTCTGCTACCATTGGCGGAATTATTGCTACCGCAGACAGAGGTAGTTGGAGTCAGCGTTACGGCGGCGTACGTGATTTATTGCTTGGACTGAGTTTTGTCCGTGGAGACGGACAAATTGCCCAAGCTGGAGGTAGAGTCGTCAAAAATGTCGCTGGCTATGACTTAATGAAGTTATTTACTGGTTCTTTTGGCACTCTGGGAATTATTACACAAGCAACATTACGGACTTACCCTCTACCGGAGACTTCCGGAACAGCACTTTTAACCGGAGCAAAAAGTGCCATTCAAGCTGCCAGTCAAACTCTGGTTACTTCTAGTTTAACCCCTACAGGTGCAGATTTACTCTCAAAATCTGTGGTTGAAAATCTGGAACTAGGTCAGGGGCTTGGCTTGATGGTACGTTTCCAAAGTGTTGCTGCTAGTGTTAAAGAACAATTGGCTACCATCTCAGATTTAGCCAAAAATTTAGGGTTACAGGTTAAATTGTACCACGCTCTTGATGAAACTGAATTATGGCAAAAAGCGGCAAAATTAATTGACAATCCTGCTTCGGAACAGGCAATTACTTGCAAAATAGGAGTATTACCTAGTGCTGCGGTTGCCGTTCTCGATCGCCAACCAGGATTGGGTATTATTCATCTTGGTAGCGGTGTGGGTAAATTACAGTTTACTGGAGAGGATGCTCTGGGTGAAATTGAGATGACGCGATCGCTAACTCAAGCTCATCACGGTTTCCTCACCATCTTAACAGCCCCGAAAACCATCAAACAACAAATCGATCCTTGGGGCTACACTGGCAACGCCCTCAACTTAATGCGTCAACTCAAACAACAATTCGACCCTGACAATATCTTTAATCCCGGTCGTTTTGTCGGCGGAATTTGATAACGATAAATATAACACAAATCAACTCAAAATGCAAACATCAGCCAATACTTTTAACAACACTAGCGAACCAAACAGTTTTGATTATCAAAACCGCCTGGAAAAAGCACAAAATAGCAATTTTGACCCGCAAAATCCCCCCCAACAAAAACTAATTGACACCTGTGTTCACTGTGGTTTTTGTCTCGCGACTTGTCCGAGTTATCGAGTCATTGGCAAAGAAATGGACTCACCCAGAGGACGCATTTACTTAATGGATGCTATCCACAACAAAGAAGCATCTCTCGACGAAACTACCGTTCAACATTTCGACTCATGTTTAGGTTGTCTCGCTTGCGTTTCCACTTGTCCCTCCGGAGTCCAATATGGCAAATTAATCGAAGCAACTCGTCCCCAAATTGAACGAAACTACCCGCGTAATTGGTGGGACAAAATAGTGAGAACCATTATCTTCAATCTTTTTCCATATCCTAACCGCTTGCGTCCCTTATTAACTCTACTTTGGCTTTATCAAATTCTCGGCTTCCAGAAACTTATTCGCGCCACCAAACTACTTCCCAAAATCTCGCCTCGTTTAGCAGCAATGGAGTCAATTTTACCCAAAATTACCCTAGCTTCTTTCCGCGATAATTTCCCCGATATTATTCCCGCCCAAGGCAAAAAACGCTATCGAGTCGGAGTAATTTTAGGCTGCGTCCAAAGATTATTTTTCTCCCCAGTTAACGAAGCTACCATCAGAGTTTTAACCGCCAACGGTTGCGAAGTAGTAATTCCGAAAAACCAAGGTTGTTGCGCCGCTTTACCCGCCCACCAAGGACAAGAATTACAAGCAAAAACTTTAGCTAAAAAAATGATTGATAGCTTCGCAGAAACCGATGTTGATGCAATTATTATTAACGCTGCTGGCTGCGGTCATACTTTAAAAGAATACGGTCATATTTTACAAGATGATCCTGAATATAAAGCCAAGGCTGAAGTCTTTGCTAGTAAAGTTAAAGACGCACAAGAATTTCTCGCTGAAGTAGGTTTAACCGCCGAACTTTCGCCTTTAACTGAAGGTGAATTAATTATGGTTTATCAAGATGCTTGTCATTTGTTACACGGACAAAAAATTAGCTTACAACCTCGCCAATTATTGCGCGAAATTCCTGGAGTAAAATTGCGCGAACCTGTTGATGCAGCTTTGTGTTGTGGTAGCGCGGGAGTGTACAATATGTTGCAACCAGAAGTAGCTGATGAGTTAGGACAACAAAAGGTAGAAAATCTCTTGAATACGGGCGCAAATTTAATTGCTTCGGCTAATCCTGGTTGTTCTTTGCAAATTGTTAAACATTTAAAGTTAAAAGGTAAAAAGATGCAGTTGATGCACCCAATGGAGTTATTGGATTGTTCAATTCGCGGAGTTAAAATTTAATTATTGATGGATGTAGATAAATACGGATAAGTTAAATTGTTGGTGTTGTCTATTCTGTATTTAAAATCAATTACTAGGGGCTAAGTTAACCTCTATGACTAATATTCAAGCAAGTAGGTCTATCTACGAAAACGCTGAAACAGAATATCAACGCTACTATTTTGATGACAATACAGGTGGTTTTATCTTAATTCACATTGAGCATAAAACCACCGCTTCAGAGATTTTTATCGCCCGAACCTTTGCCCAAGAAGAAAAATAGGTTAAACTATTAAGTGAGAATTCTCAAACCAAAACTCCTAATGCTGAAATAGACGGGGAATTGTGGGAATTTAAAGAACTAAAAAATGCTGACAATGTTCGAGGTGCAACTCAACAGGATATGCGCGAGGGTAAGAAGCAAGCTAGAAATATTGCTTATTATCTAAATCAAGAATGTGAACTCATTGACATTAACGAAGGTATTAAAAGTGCTATTCGTTTAGATACTAAACGGTTATTACTTAAAGTAAGTTTGATTTTTAATGATAATTTAACTCTAACTTTAACGAGATCAGAAATAGAAAATGGAGCGAGTTTTGAAGAATTTTGAATATACAATAAAAAAAGGGATTAATAAT
>JAWQFW010000088.1:0-18295 GCA_035968095.1 Oscillatoria sp. PMC 1068.18 | reverse complement strand
GGGCAATTGTCAATGCTATGACAACAAATTTAATTACTTAAATATTAATAATAATCGTTTAAAATCAAAAAAGAGGTTAATTTTATGAGTGTTGAAACTAATCCCCAAAAAATCTCTCTGACTACTCCAGAAAATATTTGGGTAGAAGATGAAGGGGAACTACCAATGCCTCCTACAGATTTAATTTTTGATGATGGAGAACCCTTGGAAAGTAACCGCCACCGCATCGCCATGAATGTCCTGATTCGATCGCTACAACAAGGCTATAGCGATATCAGTGATTTTTTTACTGGTGGGAATATGTTTATTTACTATAGCAGCAGCCAAGCTCGTAATATCCAAGCTGGGAATCATGATTTCAAAGGAGCAGATTTTTTTGCTGTCTTAAATGTTGACGGTAGAAACGATCGCCAAGGTTGGGTGGTTTGGGAAGAAAATGGTCGCTACCCAGATGTAATCGTCGAACTAATGTCACCAAGTACCGCGAGAATTGATAAAGGTCCGAAAAAAGATATTTACGAACAGGTATTTCGTACTCCCGATTATTTTATTTACGATCCCTTCGATGCTGAGTCTTTACAAGGTTGGCATTTAGATCATGGTAATGGTTATCAAGAATTACAACCAAACGAACGTGGTTGGCTTTGGTGTCAGCGTTTGGGTTATTGGTTGGGAACTTGGGAGGGAACGATCGATCGCGAAACTGCTGTTTGGCTGAGGTTTTATGACGAGTCAGGTAATTTAGTTCCTTTACCCGAAGAAGCCGCGCAACAGCAAGCGGAAGCGGCGCAAAAGGAAGCGGAAATGGCGCAACAGCAAGTGGAAGTGATGCAACAGCAAGCTGAAGCTATGGCAGCTAAATTAAGAGAGATGGGGATAGATCCTGATAAGTTATAACTCAGGATTGGTAGTAACTAAATTATGCGCGATCGCCACACATCGAACAATTTTCCGCTTTTACAGCTAGAAGAAGTATCTTTGGCTGCTTCAATTGGTTCTGCTTATCTTTTACACGATATTTCTTTTGCAATTGAAAAGAGAAAATTTTTGACAATTGTCGGTGCTTCTGGTAGCGGGAAAACTTCTTTATTACGCCTTTTAAATCGACTTAACGAACCAACTACAGGCAAAATTTATCTCGAAAACCAAGATTATCAGCAAATACCTGTTATCCAACTACGTCAACAAATAGCTTTAGTGTTGCAAGAACCAAAATTGCTGGGAATGAGAGTTGACGAGGCTTTAGCTTATCCCTTGATTTTACAACAACTAGCAAAACCAGAAATCAAGGAAAGAGTAAGATATTGGGTAGGGCGGTTAAATATACCCGCAGAATGGTTAGATCGTCACGAATTACAGCTTTCTTTAGGACAAAGACAATTAATCGCGATCGCCCGTGGCTTAATTATGCAACCAAAAATCCTTTTACTAGATGAACCAACTTCCGCCTTAGATTTTGGTCGCGCCAATCATCTCCTAGAAATTTTAACCGATTTGACTGCAACTGGTGAAATGACAGTCATCATGGTCAATCATCAGTTAGAATTAATCGAAGGCAAGAGCGATCGCGTCCTTTATCTCCAAGACGGAAAATTAGTTCAAGACTTACCCGCAAAAGAAATTGACTGGGTTTCCTTACGAGAAGATTTAGTTCGCATCCAAAAGCAAACCGCCGCAGAATGGCTTTAACTTTCTTCACCAAGGATGCCAAAAAAGACAGATAAAATCAAATTATCTGTTTATCTTTGACATTTCTCCTGATTCTTTCTCAAACTAATACCATTTCCCTAAATGAATACTACAGATACAGACTTTGTAGAGACGTTGTCTGGAACGTCTCTACACAATTTCATGTTGTACAGCTAAAGCAAATTGGTATTACTCAGGAGTTTTTTGCAAATCGGGTCTTTCTTCAGGAACGATCGCCCCTTCTACAGGACATACTTGTAAACAAATTCCACAATCGATACAAGTCTCAAAATCAATCCAATACCAATCAGTCCCCTTCGTATTTTTACCCGGACCTGGATGAATACAAGCTACGGGACAAGCATCGACGCAATCAGCTACTCCTTCACAAATATTGGTAACAATTGTATGTGCCACAGTGTTCTCTCGTTTAGTGATTCGATATTTTTCTATGATGAGTTATTTATTTCTACCCTAGCAAGCTTAGGTCAGTTAACAGTTGTCAGTTATCAGTTATCAGTGAACAGTTTATCTCGCTCGTCTCCCAATCCCCAATCACCAATCTTCAAAAAAAGAGTGCAATCGGTGTTGGGAGTGTTGGGAGTGTTGGAAATAATCAATATTTACTCCCCCGTGTCTCCCATATCCTCCTTGTCTCCCATATCCTCCAATTCCCCCAATTCTCCCAATCACCAACAGTGCGCGTTCCCTAGCGCCGTGCGACGGCGCGGGGTCGCACTGCAATCACCAGTCTCAAATCACCTCAATTTCCGGTGTACCATCAGCTTTTACCCAAGCAACGCGACTGATATCATGCGATCGCGCGTACTCGCGAATTGCTTCTGGGTTTCGTCCACCCAAATCTATTTCCACCCGAACTAAATGTTCTGAGTGACGTAATTTTTGTGCATAAACAAAAGCGGCGGCGGCAGAAGCCGGATCGGGTACAATCAACCAATTGCTAGGAGGAATTTCTTGAGGTAACTCGGAAGTTTTTAACAGCAAATGATGCAATTCTTCCAAATTCACGGCAAAACCAATACCAGGGGCTGTTTCTCCTTGAGGATGATAAAGTCCTAAAAGTTGGTCGTAGCGTCCGCCTTTTCCTAATATCCGCGATTGATTATTACTAAAACTAACCACCTCAAACACAATTCCGGTGTAATAATCAATCGTTTGTAATAAGCTCAGGTCAAGAGTCAGAGGTAAAGGAAAGGAAGAACTTTCGTGAAGCAATTCTACCAAAGACTTCAGCTTATTAACCGTAGCTTTTCCTTGTTCATCGAGATCCAAGCTTGCCACTTTTTGTAACACATCGGCTGGTTTACCGCGCAAATCGAAAATCAACAAAGCGCGATCGCGTAATTCCTGGGAAAGAGGTAGATCGTCTAACTTAACGCGATCGAGGTGAGAAATACAGTAACGTACTCGTGGACGTAAAGATTCCGGAAAAGGAGCCAACAAACTGCGGGTTAAGCCTGCTTCACCTAAAATTAAAGACCAATCGCGAAGCTTAAATTCATGTAAACAATCTGCCAATAACAGAATAATTTCTGCATCAGCTAACACACCTCCTTTACCCAACAACTCGACCCCAGCCTGATAAAATTCCAACTGACGACCGGGATAAGTCGCTGAAGCCCGACGAAACACATTCGCCACATAACAAAGGCGTTGCGGATAGCTATCAGACGACATTCGCGTCACCGCCGCACGAGCAATCGAAGCCGTTAATTCGGGGCGTAATCCCAAACTACCTTCATTTCCTTCTTGTAATTGAATCACAGTGGAACGCTCGATCGCGCCACCAGCCATCAGGGTATCCAGCCATTCGAGAGTGGAAGTAATAATGCGCTGATAGCCCCACCGTTGAAATACTTCCTGCAAGCGTTCGCGAAGACGTTGTTTTTGAGCAACTTCGAGGGGTAATAAATCTTTAGCACCTGCTGGTGGTTGATGGATCATCGGTGACAATCTTAGTGAACTTGGTTATTAAGCTAGGAAAAACAATTTAGCCGTTGATTGAACTAATAGACAACGACTCAGTTAATTGGCTTCCTAACTTTTTTCACTATATCGCCTCAAGGTACGCTGAGAAACTCAATAATTAAGCAAGCTATTTTTTGCCAAACAAACCACCAAACATCCCACTATTACCAGATTTTGCCGAAGCTTTCGAGCGATCGCCTTTAGAACCACTCGTTCCTTTACTCACTTGATCTAGTGTTTGTTTCGCTTGGATTACCGTTGGTTCTTGGGGACTTAATTGGTAAGCTTTATTGATGTGAACCTTCGCCATCGTTGCTTGTTTTTGCTTTAAGTAAGCCGTACCTAACAAAGCATGACCAATAGCATTATTTGGTTCTAATTTCAGCACATCGCGCAACTCTAAAATTGCTTGAGAATAATTGTTTTTCTCCATATACTCTTGTGCGCGTTTCAGATAAGGATCTGCCTTAGATTTTGGTTTTGTTGGTATTTCTTCTTGGTTAACTACTTTGTTCCTATTTTGATTTAGATTCGTCTTAGCTGAAACTGGTTGCTTAATTCCCTGACCTTGTTTAAGCATCAAATAAACCAAATTCAGTTCGCTAATTTCCGCCACTTTATTCAGAACTTGGTCGATACTTTTATATTGGTCTGCCGCAATTTTTTGGAGTAATTTACTGTAAGCCAAGTCTACATTTGCACCTGCCTGCAATAACTCTTGAGCGGATTTTCCTGCTACTGACGGTTTTCCGCCTTCACGACCAAGCCGTTGCCCAGTTTGAGAAAGTACCAATTGATATTCGGCGCGGGTTTTATCTTTAGATAAATTTTCGTAGGCAGGATTAACCATTTTAGATAACATTTCATTTGCTTGGCGTTTATGTTCTTGATCTTCTCCCTTAAAACTATCTGGATGCAAGCTCCGAGCTATTTTGAGATATTGTTTGCGTACCACTTTGGCATCAGCATCTAGAGGAATACCTAAGATAGCGTGGTAATCAGTGATATCAAATTTAAAAAGTCCGCGTTCAATATTAAAAGACATAGGATTGAATAGTTTCTGTGTACAGAAGTAAGTTGTTGAAGGTTTTATTGAATAGCTACAAACTAGCTTCCCCGTTTTACGGTCGAATCTTAATTTTTCTCTTTGAGTAGTTTAACTAAATTCTTTGTCCCAGGATGATAAAGCAGGAGTTCGTAGTAAAGCTTGACTGAGAGATTGATGAATTTTGCCATTAGTTGCCAAAATTCTCCCCGAATCTAAGCTTAAAGGACTGCGATCGTAACCACTAACTTTACCTCCAGCTTCTTCAACTAAAACGATACCTGCCGTCATATCCCAAGGTTTAATTCCTCTTTCCCAGTAGCCGTCTAAACGCCCACAGGCGACACTGACTAAATCTAGTGCAGCCGAACCACTGCGGCGAACTCCTTGGGTAAGATGAGTGAGATAACAAAACTCAGCATAATTATTATCTGTTGTTTCGCGTCTGTCGTATGCAAAACCTGTTACTAATAAACTTTTGTTGAGTTCAGAGGTTTGAGAAACTTGAATGGGACGATGGTTACAAGTTGCACCATTCCCTTTAGCGGCGCGAAATAACTCATGACGAAAGGGATCGTAAACTACGCCGACTATGGGGACTTTTTCTAATAATAAACCTACGGAAACTGTGGATAAAGGATAAGCGTGAGCGAAGTTAGTTGTACCGTCGAGGGGGTCAATTGCCCACAAATAAGGACTGTGAATATTTCCTAATTTACCAGATTCTTCGGCTAAAATTGCGTGTTCGCTGAAGTGAGTTTGGAGAATCTTCAGTAAGACGGCTTCAGCTTTTTTATCAGCTTCAGTAACCAAGTCTCCCCCAGATCCTTTTTCTTCGATCGCCTGGACGTTACCCCAATAGTCTTGTAAAATCGCGCCAGCAGCCAGAGCAGCTTCGCTAGCAATGTCGAGAAATATTTGTAGTTGTTTTGGTGAAGGTTCTAACATAAATTTCGAGCAGGTAAATTACTCTGAATTAAGCGATCGCAAAGGTTGTTCGGGGTTCCAAAGTCCTAAACCCATGATCCGAGCATATTCTTGGGCGTGACGCAAGCGATCGCTATATTTAATGTTTGGGGATGAGGGAATAGCGATCGCGTAACCTTGTTTGACTAATTCTTCATTCAGTAATTTTCCCTCTTGCCAAACGTAACCTAAACGACGCTCGAAACGGTCTTTTTCTTGCAAATCTGACTCCACGGTTACAGCTTTGAAACTAGGATTTGCGGTATCGCGACCTTCACTAACTAAGCTTTCTAGCTGTTGTTTAGCCTCATTTCCCCAAGGTTCCTGTTCTAAATCTGGGGCTTTAATCCCAATCAGTCGAACTCGCTCAATCAAGGCAGGTTGTTGGGATGTTACCACGACTTCGAGAGTTTGTCCGCTCACTACCCGTTGCACTTGAGCGGTTAATCCGGTGGGAGTTGTTGGCGAGGGGAGAGTTTGGCAAGCTACTAACAGTAGTAGCAAGCCCCAAAAAATTAGTTTGCGGCTAATCTTCGTCCAAAGGTAGTCCAAAGCGGACTTTACCTTTACCAAAGTAGCGACCAAATTGAAGTTCGTACACTTCATCTTCATCTTGTGTCTCAACTTCCAAGTCGGAACGGGGATAACTCACACATAATAGAGCGTAGCCTCGATCGCGTAAGTTCGGAGAGAGTCCCATTGCTTCTGGCTGATAGATTTCACCTGATTTAACTCGGACAGCACAGGTAGTACAAGCACCATTACGACAAGCGAAAGGTAGTTCTACACCCTGCGCTTCGGCACTAGCGAGGATATATTGATCGTCAGGAACTTGCAAATGATGGATAGTTCCCGTGTGGCGATCGTGAATTTGAAGGCGATAAAAACGTTTCATGAGTATATATTAAAGCAGCGATCGCGATCGCTATTTACTTCCGTCTAGTTCTAAATTTCCGCCAAATGTTACCAAAATCGGAAATTGCTTGTTATGATAGATAACTGACCCACCTTTTGGAGAGGTGGCCGAGTGGTTGAAGGCGCAGCACTGGAAATGCTGTTTAGGGGCAACTCTAACGAGGGTTCGAATCCCTCCCTCTCCGTTCTCATCATCAATTGCTAATCTATCGGCTGCGGGATTTACCTCACGCAGCCGATCAACATTTTCATCAGCGATTACTATTTTTCGCTGGTTTGGGCTTTTTCAACATTCGTTCTAAACTTAACCCTAATACACCCAGAGTAACAATGAACATTCCTACCCACTGAATCCCGATGAGAGAGCGTCCGATAATTAACCAAGCGAGAATTGTGGTTAAAACCGGACCTGTTGCCCCAAAAATTGAGGCGCGGGCTGCACCAATCAAGCTAATGGCAATATTGTTGAGCAGATAAGAAAGTAAGGTTAATCCCCCCAGAATAATGCCACTGACAATCAAGTTAGACCACATCAAAGGATCTACACTCACATCCCAGCTAGCAGGTAAAGGTAGAAAAGGAAAGATAAATAAGCTTAGACCCGAAAAAATCAGAATTGTGACAAAGTTAACGACGCTAAAGGGAACTGGATGCAGCTTTTTAGCAGAAGCTTGAGTTAATAACACATAAAAAGCAAAAGTTACACCAGAACCGACGGCTGTACTAACACCGCGTAGAGGAAAACCCGCAACCGATGCTCCTCCGGCTAAGGAAATTAGCACTACTCCGAAAAAGACGATCGCCGTAGCAATACTCCGAATTAAACTCGGACGTTCCCCAAACAGCAACCAGGAAAGTAACACAGTCACGATCGGGAAAATGAAGAAAATCGTAATTACTACTCCTGGAGAAAGTGCTGAACCGAAGGCGATATAAATCAACACTTGGGAAACAAACAGAAAAAAGCCACTACCACTTACTTTCAGCCAAAGTCCCCAATCTTTTGACTGCAAAGAGTTCATAATGTCTTGCCAAGTGCGAGGATAAAGGAATCCTGCTAAAACTGCCATCATCGGCACGACGACTACCATTCGCAGCCACAAAATCAGTAGGGAATTACCCACGCTGGGAGAAATATATCCTCCTAAATCGAATAAGCCAAAAACTGAGGCGGGTGTGAGGATAACCGCAACAACGACGTTATAAAGCGATAGCGCTAAGGAAGAAAATAAGGCGAGGGTAATCCCCAGTTGCAGTTTTGATTGTGTCTTGGGTTGACGCTTGGTGGGTACAGGAGGCTCTTCCGTGGGAAGCTGGGTTGGGGAAATTTTGCTTCGGGAAGAGGGTGTTACGGTTGGTGTTGCAGGTTTGGGTGCGGGAATTACTTCGTTGGGATAAATTTCCCGATCCCGGTAGCGGGGAGAAGTTCTCCTAGGTGTTGGTGATGTTGGTGGAGGAGAAGCGATCGCTTCTGTTTGCAGTTCGGTTTTTAACCGACTTACTAATGCTTCTAATATTGCTTCTCCTTGTTGTTCGAGATTATACATCTGACCTAGCTGCTGGGATAGGGAACTTTGGTAGCTGCTGAGGTCTTGCTGTAAGGTTCTGAAAGTGGTTCTTAGGGTAGAATCCAAGGAGAGAATTAGTTGACGAGCATTGTCGTTATAGTCTACTTCGTCAGCAGATGTGGTCTTGACTCCTCCCTCTCTTGCTGAGTTGGTTAAGCCCTGCCTGAGTAAATCTTGTAGTTGATCGACTAAGGCTGGGGCAATTTGTCTGATTAATTCTTGTTGTTGATTGAGTTGCTGCTGACGATTGTATTCCAGTTGCTCAACTTCTTGTTGTAAGCTGTTTTTTCTGGTTTGAAGTTGCTCAATTTCTTGAGATAACTGGAAAATAAAGTTTTGTTTGAGATTTTCTAATTCATCGGTAATTTCTCGCAGGTGCGTTTCTGCTGCCCTAGGATCGGCGTTTTGATAGTTTTCTGGTTGATTGTCCAGTTGCCCCATTTGCTTTTATCCTCAATACCATTAGACCGAGAAGGAATCTCCACGAGGCTGAAGGCGCTAAGGGCGCTTTCTAGTTCGGGAGCGATTTGCTAATTTCTCTGGCAGAAATATACTTTTTTACCAATTCAACAGATCATTTTGTTTGGTAGTTATTGCTGACATTGTATTAGAGGACATCTCCCAATAGCCAGAAATTTACTAAGTTAGTTTCTCAGTCTTGGGTTCAAGGATAACCTTAAAAGTGTCAAGATTATTTAATTAGGCTAGTTATGGAAGATCCACAAGCTCATTTTGCAAAAATTGAAGCTATTCTCCAACAACACGCTGAAGCTTTGTTGGCGGATGTTCGGGCTTTGCAGCAGGCTGATGAAACGGCTCAATGGTCTGTGGCTTGGAAACGAATTTACAATTATAATTTTGCTTGTTGTTTTGCCCGTCAGCGTGTTTTCTGCAATTGGGCTTCTGATGCTGCGGGTTGGGATTTGTTACCGGAACGAGTATACCCTAATCAAGGTAATCGAGCCGGAATGTTGGTGGATCGCGCTGATGAGTAATGATTTTGTTAGTTGGGCAAAAATAGCGATCGCAGCACGAAAAAGCCGATTCCGCTTAATATTGCTGTGGCTGGTAAGGTGATTACCCAAGCGAGAACAACTGATTTGACGGTTTGGAATTTGATTTTTTGGCTTTGCTGAAATAAGCCAATCCCCACTACGCCGCCGACTAAGGCTTGGGAGGTGGATACGGGTAAGCCGAGACGGGAGGCGACTAAGACTGTGGTTGCGGTGGCGATTTCGGCGCAAAAGCCGCTACTGGGTTGTAGGGTGATGATTTCTTCGCCGACGGTGGTGATGACGTTTTTGCCTAAGACGGCTAATCCGGCGACGATGCCAATACCGCCGAGGATTAAAATCCAGAGAGGGATGACAAAATTGACGATGGGGACAGTCCCGGTGCGGAGAATATAGGCGATCGCGGCGAGAGGGGCGATCGCGTTCCCGACATCGTTGGAACCGTGGGCGAAGGCTACGAAACAAGCGCTGAGGATTTGAAATCTGCCTAATTGCTTCTCTACAGCCTGTAATTGCTCTTTCTTGGCTTCAGAATCATTTACTCTGGTTTTGAGCGCTTCTAGCCCACGCCAGCTAGTAATGGTGAGAGTTATAGCAGCGATCGCACCCACTGCGAGAGAAAAATCGTGGTTTGGTAATGGTAAGGAGTTGAAAAAGGGTGTATCAAAAATTGTCGGTAAGACGATAATCCCGAAAACACTGAGGAGGATCACACTCAGCCAAGGAATCCATTCTTGTAACTGCGCGAGAGGATCGGGTTGATTGAGAATCCAACGTTGAATTTGGCTGTAAAATAAAGCAGCGATCGCGCCACTGATGAAAGGTGTAATCAGCCAAGCCGAGGTAATACTGCCGATATTGCTCCAGTCTACCGAATTAAAGCCCGCCGCGATCCAACTAAATCCGGCGATCGCCCCCACCACCGCATGAGATGATGCTACTGGTAAACCCAAACTCGTCGCAATTTGTAACCACAAACCCGCAGCCAACAAAACCGCAACCATTCCTAGTAATAACAGTTTCGGAGTATCAGCAAAAAGTTCCGGTTCGACAATTTCCGTAGCTAAAGTCGCAGCCACATTTTGACCAAAAATAACCGCCCCAGAAAACTCTAACACCCCAGCAATAATTATCGCCCGTCGCAGCGTCAAAGCTTTAGAACCAACCGAAGTTCCCATCGAATTAGCAACATCATTCGCTCCGAGATTCCAAGCGACATAAAATGCTAACAGTGCAGTCAAACCAAGTTGCAAAACAGAAGACGACATTTAAAGACAAAAAAAGAACTAAATTTGATAATTACCTCTTTCAATTTATCCTGCATCTGTCCTAAGTTAAAGATTAGACCCAATTGTCACCTTTAAAATTTTCCAACTAACTTTTTTCTCTCATCCTGAAAAAGATATACTAATTGTTTTAATTTGACAAAACTAATAGCAAAATTCCAGATAACATAGCAAACAGAACAATCCCAAATACAAAATAAGCCAAGTAAAGAAATATTCTCTTTATTAAACCACTTTTTTTCTGATCTGAATAATTTTTTACTGTACTTGTAGGTGCTATAGCCGGAAATTCACTTGGATAAGTAACTAATTTTTTTCTAGTTTGTAAAGCTTCCAGCATTTCGGCGGCTGTTTGGTAACGAAACTCTAAATGAGGTTGAATTGCTTTATCTAAAACTTCAACTAATTCAGGAGCAAAGTTCTCAGCAAATTGATGCCAAAGTAACTCACCTGTATATTCATTTTGCTCTATTTCATGAGGCAATTTACCAGTAAGTAAATAAATTGCAGTTAACGCTAAAGCATACAAATCGCTAGCATAAACTGGTCGTCCTGACGCTTGTTCTCCTGGCATAAAACCAGGTGTCCCAATAATAACTGTTCCTGGACTATCTGAGTTATTTTCAGGCATTGAACCTACTACTTCTTTCATTGCGCCAAAATCAATTAAGACAGGTTGGTTATTGCTAGAACGTAAAATTATATTATCAGGTTTGATATCGCGGTGAATAATTTGGTAGCGATGTACTTCTACTAAAACAGATAGTAGTTCAACCAAAATTGCTTTAACTTTTTCTGAGTCAAATGTTCCAGTTTCTGTTACTTTTTGACTTAAAGTATCACCTTGTATATATTCTTGAACTAAATAAAACTCTCCTTTTTCAGCAAAGTAAGCATACAACTTAGGAATTTGCACAATTTCATCACCAAGCTTTTCTAAAATTACAGCTTCTCTTTCAAATCTAGCTTGAATAAAATCATGAATTTGAGAATTGCTGATACAACTTTTGAGAACTTTAACTACACAAAAACGATTGGAAGGAAGACGAATATCTCTTGCTAAAAAAGTATTCCCAAAACTACCACTTCCTAATGTTCGGATAATTTGGTAATGTTCAGCTAGAATTATTTCTGATTGTGGAGACTCTTCTAAGGTAGTAGTTAAGGAACTATTGCCAGAAATATCTATTTCTAGTGAGTCTTGAATGCAAGTTGAATATTCTCCTAATTTGTAGCCACAAAATATGCAAAAGTTAGCATTATTTGGGACTTCTTTACTGCAATTAGGACATTTTTTTGTTTGAGAATTATCTATATTTTCATAATTTTTAGGTTTAATGTTAGCTTCATTTGGATCTTGTAGCCACAAAATTGAACCTTTGTTTTTGATTTCTGCGTCTGGATTATAGGGAATATTTCTTGCTTGTTTTCTTTTGGTTTCAATACCACCAAGACTCTTCCAAGTCAAAGGTGGTGTAGACGGGTTTTCCCAGAGCATTGGTAATAAAGTTGCACCAGGATATTGAAGCTCCAAAAACCCTATTTTTTCCCTAGCTCTACGGACTGCTAAATTTAAGCTTTTTCCCGCAGCAAATGCTTCTAAAAAACGCTGTAAAAACTTTTGTGCGACAAGATCGGGTATAGATTCGCGCATGACAATAATATTTGGTATTCGTGTCTCTGAAAGTTGCTGCGCGATCGCTATCCCATCGCAAGAATTAAAAATTGCTAACTGTAAACTATTTTTAACTGCTTTAATCAGTACGTTTCGTAAAAAACTAATAGTAATTTTTTCTTTTTGATTTAAATAAATTAAGCCTTGTTCGTTATGAGAACTGCTGTGACCAGCAAAAAATAATATTTGCGGTTCTTGTTTAATAATTTCTTGAGATAATTCTTCCAAAGAAGGTTCTTTTAATTTGATTAACTCAGCATTGGATTCTTGCGATAAAAGCTTTTTTAACTGATTCCAGTCTTCCTCAGTATTAATCGGTGTAGTTGTTTCTGTTATTTGTTTTTTTCCAAAAATTGCTAAAACTTTAACTTTATCTCTAGGAATCGGTGATATATCTGAATCTGATACTGGTAAACATAAGCTAAGTTCAGCCCGATAATAATGGTCAAAAAAAGCTTTCCAGAGAAATAAAGGTAGTTGTTGTAATTGGGTATTACTTGTTTTTAAAACTACTCGAATCTCTTCATGTTTAGTTAAACTTTGTAAAAGAGTTGTCCAAACTGGCAAAAAAGGCTCTTGAGGATGAAACCAGCTATTAACGCTAGAATCTAACTGAATTTTAGCGTTTGCGATTTTGGTAAGAATTTCTGAGTAAGTAGCTGCTTCAACGCTTAGTCTTGGACTACTATCTCGACCATTAACTAAGGAACGATAATTTTCTTGCCAATTTTGGTAGTTTTCCAAGATATTTTGAACCGGAGGAAGTTTACCCTCAACATCAGCAATTAACCTTGAATCACTTTCTCGAAAAACTTCTACGGCAACGCTAAAACCTGTTTCGCAATCTCCGCCCATTAATCTGAACAAAACTCGCTTTGCCATCAGCTTATCCTCAAGAAAAAATAACGATTAAATCACAAAATTGCGTGTTTCAGTTTGGTCATTGGAAGCAATTTGAACGCCAAATTTTTCTCCCGGTTTACCATTGATATCTAGTCGAATCCACTGGTCATTAGCTTTTGTCTGGATTTGTTTCACAGGTTGTCCGGAAGTATCGACGACAGCATATTTGATTCCGGGTGGTAAGAAAGTGCGATCGCCAGTGGGATGCAGTTGCAACGAAATACTCGTTTCGATCTCGCTTTCCGGCATTACGTCAACTACTAATGCTAAAGGTTCACTAGCCGTTGGTGTTTCAAAGTTAACTTTCTCTGCTAAGATGATTCGGCGATCGCTGGTAACATCTCTTGTCGCAAATACTAATGCTGTTCTTTGTTGACCTAAAATTTCTTCAACTGTTTGCCAACCAGCTTCGGCGACATTATGCAGCCAATTAGATAAATTTACTAACGTTTTTTCAGATTTAAGCGCTAATTCGTTTAAAACGACAGATGGTTCAATTTTTGGCGCTACTGGTTTAGTTATTTTGACATCTTCAATTTCTACCGGAATTTCTAAAATTTCCTGAAGCTTTCCCGATTTAAATACTTGTTGAATTCTCTCTAACTGTTCTTGAGAACCTTGAATAACTAAATTGACGGTATTCTCAGATTCTTCTTCAATTCTGCGTATTTCCATCACTTTCTCCCTATATTTTTTGTAAACGTTCGATTAAAATTGCCAATTGTTCGCCATTTATTTCCTCAATTGGTAGTTTGATTCTAATTGTACCTTCAGCCGTTTTTTCTAGTTCTACTACTTCTTGAGCAATCGGTTTTGAACTACTATCTCCCAGTGTTTTTGGACTATTTTTAAGTTGTTTTATTTCACTGGCTAGTTGCGAGATACTCATTTGTTCTTGAGCAGTATTTGCAGCTATCGAAGCTAGAAGCTTAGTTTGAAAAATTTGTTGTAACTTCGAGTTAGAGGTTAGTTCGTTCGCAAATTCATCGGAAAGTTTAGCAAACAAATCTTCTGTGACTTTAATTGCGTAAGACTCAGGTAAATCTCCGTATAAATTAAGTGCTTGTCTGCTCAAATTTTGGTTTAATTCGATAACTTGGTTTTCGTTGAAATTCCTTGCTTTGGTAAGCAGTAAAGCAACTTTGTCGAGAGATTTAAAAAAGATGGGTTCGACTGACTTTGCTTTCTTCAGTTTTTTAAGTTCTTTAGCAAATAGCTTGATTTTATTATCGAGTTGTTCGAGTATTTCTCGATTTTCTTCTGGATAATAAGCTATTCCTCGCCATTTCTGAGGATGAGGTAAGATTTCTTGGTGAACTTCTAATGCTATTTGTTGAAGTGAAGCAAGCAAACATTTTTGAAGTGACCTTTCTAATAAATCTTGATTACCTTCATCTTCTTTGATTAAATAATTTACAAGATACTCGAATCCACCGATAACAACTTCGTTGCTATAATGTGACCAGAGTATTTCTCTGACCGTAGTTAAAATTGGTAATATTAAGGCTTCCATTTTTATTGCTCAATAAATAACCTAGAAGCTATTGCTACCCAATAAAAATTGGCAGCGATCGCCCGGAGATCGCGTTAAGTTTACACAAAGTCCCCTGTCAAAGCTTGTCTTTCTTTCTAGTTTTTTAGGACTTTAAGAGAAAAAAGAAAGCTCCGGTACTATTAACTTAGTTTTACTGCTTCACCCTGGCACAATCGGGATGCTCTCGATAATAACACTTAATTTAAATGAGAACAAATTCTGTAAATTTGGGAATATTTCTTATTGAGTAAAATTCAATTCCTTACCTGTTCAACGATTAACGCGATTAGCACCTTTGGCGCTAGGCAAACTTCAAAACAGATATTTTTGTTAATTTTGTTTACCTATCAATAATTTTTGCTACATATTTATACGGATCGATCTAGCGATCGCCCAACCAATACTTAACCAATACTTTTTGATATGCTGGGTTGGCAAACTTCGACCCAAGTTCTATGACGACAGAAACTTCAGAACAATATCAACGTAAGATGCAGCGACGCAAGGAAGTACAACAGCAGCGTGTCGCGGAACGCTCCCTGGAAAAGGGTTTGATTATCGTTCACACTGGTAACGGAAAAGGAAAAACTACGGCTGCGTTGGGTATGGTAGTACGTTCTCTCGGTCACGGTTTCCGAGTGGCGATCGTGCAATTTATTAAAGGCGCTTGGGAACCCGCAGAAAAAGCGATTCTCTCTCAATGGGAAGAACAACTCGTTTTTCACGCGATGGGTGAAGGCTTTACTTGGGAAACTCAAGACCGCGAAAGAGATACCCAAAAAGCAAACGAAGCCTGGTTAACGGGATTAGAATATATCCGCAACCCAGACTACAAACTGATTCTTTTAGATGAGATTAATGTTGCTCTCAAACATAATTATCTTGATGTCCAAACTGTTCTCGCTGGACTAGCAGAAAAACCGCCTGATACTCACGTTATTCTTACTGGTAGAGGCGCACCTTCAGAATTAATTGCTCAAGCGGATTTAGTTACGGAAATGACTTTAGTGAAACATCCTTTTCGCGAACAAGGAGTCAAAGCACAACCGGGTATTGAGTTTTAAAATTCTTTACATCCCCAGACTTGACTCTGGGGACTTTTTCTGATTATTCCCAAACTGTTTCTTGATAATTTTCAGTACAAGTGTTGAGCATCCGTTCGTCATTGTCACTAATATTACCAATACGTTTGTAACCTTCTAATTCTACGGTACGAGGAGCTTGACCGTTTGCTGTGGCAATTGTGGAAGGTACTTCTTGTAGCGCAATTGAGTGAGAAGATACAGCTTCTTCGTAAGGATCGACTACACTCAAATTCATTTGTTCTGGTGCGATCGCGCCATAAAAACAAGCATATTCAGATCTGGGTTGATAAAACGCACCGATAGTTTTACCGTCTCTTACCTCAAATACTAAATATTCATTGCCAATTTGTTCTGCTTCTGAAGTATCTCCGTAAAGGTATACACCGTTTGGAATACTAGCTAGAGAAGTAGCTTGTTTTGTATCACTTAAAGGTATAATTGCTGAATTAGCCAATAAACTTTTCTGCTCAGTTTTTGGGGTTTCAGTTGCCGAAGCATTTAAAGGCAAAACCGTAGTGTTTACTAGCCCTACACCGAGGATAATCCCTAGATTTAACAGTAGTTTCTTTGGTGCAATTTCTGTAAAAGTTTTTTGTAAAGACATTTTTTCCCCCGATCTGTTTCTCGCCTGCCCGTATATTATTAATCTACTTGATTTTGAGACTTATTTTTTCTCCCAAAGGTATGAATTAACTCAATCTGGAAGCTTAATTATTTTTAATAAATAACTTTTGTTCCTAACTCGAAAAAAGTTAGTTCAATTAAGTATTTCTCCCTATTTTTAATCTCTCACGGCTGGTGTTAGCGAAAATAAGGCTTTGTGACAGTTTAATTTCTGAACTATCAGTTACTTCTACTTCACTTTGTCGTCAGTGAATTTCGGATCGGAGAGGAGTTGGTGATTGAGAATTGTTAAGATGTGGAGAACAAGTAAGATAAGCTGTTCACTGATAACTCTTAACTGTTTGCTGAAGGGAATTGTTCTTTAGGAAAAAACAAAAGCGGTAGGGAAAAACCGCTACCGCTTCAGGAGTTTTTAGTGGTTACAGCTAACTGGCTGCAATGTATTCGCGCACGTTTCCTCTGCGTCTACGCAATTGAGCCATTGCTTGATGTTCAAGTTGACGCACGCGCTCGCGAGAGAGGTTAAGTTTCTTACCGACTTTCGCTAAAGATAACTCTTTGCCGTCTTCTAAACCAAAACGTAGGGACAATACTGCTCGTTGTTGAGGAGTTAACTCGGCGAGCATATTTTCTAAGTCTTGACGCATTGATTCTTGGGTAAGATAATGCTCTGGAGAAGGACCACCGTCTTCGAGTAAATCGGAAAGTTCGGTATCTTGGTTGTCTCCGACGCGCACGTCAAGGGAAATAGGTTGACGAGCAATACTCAGATACTCTCGAATTTGAGTCGGCTCTAAGTTCAACTCTTTCCCGATTTCGCTAGGAGTGGCGCTCCGTCCTAGTTGTTGGGAGAGTTCTCGCTGAACTTTTTTGATTTTATTGAGTTTTTCGGTAATGTGAATCGGGAGGCGAATGGCGCGAGCTTGTTGGGCGATCGCTCTGGTGATCGCTTGACGTATCCACCAGTAAGCATAGGTGGAAAATTTATAGCCACGCATTGGGTCGAATTTCTCGACACCTCGCTCTAATCCTAATGTCCCTTCCTGAATCAAATCCAGAAATTCCATGTTGCGTTTTTGGTATTTTTTGGCGATCGCTACTACTAAACGCAAGTTGGCTTCGATCATCTTACGCTTCGCTCGATTTCCTTGTCGCACCGCTTTCTCTAGTTCGGATTCGCTCATCTGAACAAATTCCGCCCACTCTTTGTCTGTGGGTTCGCGATCGAGTTTTTGCGCCAACTCTTCTTTCTTTTCTAACAAGGACATCATTTTCTGTACTTGCTTACCAAAGACAATTTCTTGTTCGTGGGTAAGTAGAGGTACTTTACCTATCTCATGCAGATAAGTGCGTACCATATCTGCCGAGAAGATCGGTTGTTTGGTTTGTTTGTCAATTTTGGCAGTGGGCATTTGTACAGTGGTGACTCCTAAACAAGCAACAAGGACAGTCGCTAGGGTTGACTAGGTTGGGAATTGCTCGTTCTCACATTTGACAATAGTTATTTTTGTCTCGGTAGAACATCCCGGAAAAGAGGTAAATACTGCCTGCTATCTTGCGTTGGTGCAGGCAGCAAGGTGTTTATCAATGTTGAGTTAAATACGTCTGAATTACTCCCTTTATTATTTATTAATTTCCTTACTCCACTTCCACTACTGACGGCGGAAAAGGAAATGATTAACTTGAAGTCAGTATGAGTTCGCTTTACTTACTATCGTATTACAAATTTAGACGGTCGTAAAGGTAAAAAAGTTCATTAACTTTCTTAAACTTTTTCAACTCCTATTTTAGACAAGTATTTTCATAACCCAAAATCTAACCACAGCCGAACTCCAACACTCTCCTATTACCATAATGACTTAGCATTCTTGAAAAGAGTAGGGTGAACTGAGGCGGATCGCCGAACTAATTTCGAGTTATAATGGTGAGCTAACCGTAAATTGGGGATTGGGGATTGGGAGGGATTGGGAGACAAGGAGGAAACGGGGGACAAGGAGGAATTG
>JAWQFW010000087.1:3388-18321 GCA_035968095.1 Oscillatoria sp. PMC 1068.18 | reverse complement strand
AATTATGAGTAAATATGATTTAACGATAGTTGAAAATAGAACGAATATTTTTAGCTTATTACGAGATTGTGAACAAATTTGTTTGTCCGAAAGCGAACAACAATTTGCTGCATTTGATTTACTATATCAAGTTTGGGAAAAAGTAAGCGGTAAGTTATGGAATTTAGGTTATTGGTATGATTATTTTCAGTGCGGCAACGTTACTCTTAATTGTGCTAAAATGACTAAGAATATTGTTATTCAAGCGCAGCTTTTAGGTGAGATGGGATGGCTGCGAATGGAATGGGAAGATTTTGTTCATGCTAATAGTTATTTTCAGGAATGTTTGCAAATATACCAAGTTCTTGATGATGCGAGAAATCAGTGTCGAATGTTTCGTTATTTAGGAGTTTTAGCACATCGTCAAGGTGAATTGAATTTAGCGCTAAATTATTACAGTAAAGCTTGGCAAATTGTCAAGGATAATCAAGACAAATTATTAATTGATGATAAATGGGCTTTTCAGGAAGCTGAATTACCGAATATTATTGGTTGTGTGTATTTAGAATTAGCTGAATTTGCTGCAAGTTACAATCAGCTAAAGTTATCGTTGCAAAACTATCAAAAGTTGCTGGAAAACTTTCCTCAGTTAAAAGGAAAATATCGTTATTATTTGGCAGATCCGTTGTTAAATATGGGACGCTGGTATTGCTCTCAAGCTAACTATAAAAAAGCTGAAGATTATTATCAAGAATGTCGGCAATTAAGCCAAGAAATTAATCGACCTGATACAATGGCGGAAGTGTTGCTGCGAATGGCTGAGTTAGCAGAAGTTGAAGGTAACTTAGACGAAGCGTTAAGATTAGCTGAAGAAGCGGTTAAAGTAGCAGGTACAGAAGTAAAATTGGTACGCGATCGCGCAGCTAGCTTTACAGAAAGATTATTAAACAACCAAGCTTCGTGAAAATTATTGTTAGCGCAATCTTAGTTAAAGATACAGTATTCTGTCTTCTCGATTGAGGAAACCTATCTTGTTAAGCTTCGGTAGGTAAAGTTTGTCTGTGTTTTCTTGATTTGGAATCGACTGAAAATGCAAGTTACACCTCTCGACTGATGAAAATCAAGCCAGTAATTAGAAAAATGTAACTAAAATTACAGATATTTGGGAGAAAGTTATGGCATTAGGTGTTTATAGACGTGGAATCGGTGTGTTTTCCAATCGCCGCGCTCTCGAATTAGCAATTGACGAACTGAAAAATGTGGGTTTTTCGATGAATCAAATTTCAGTTATTGCTAAAGATGCGGGAGACAATGATTCGATTCGAGGAACCGATGTCAATAAACCGAAAGGTAACGAAGCGAAAGAAGGTGCAGAAATTGGTTCAGTAACGGGAACTGCATTAGGAATGGCTGGGGGTTTGTTAGTCGGTTTGGGGAGTTTGATAATTCCTGGTATTGGTCCGGCGATCGCCGCAGGAACGATTGGAACCACGTTAGCGACAACCCTAGCAGGTGGTGGAATTGGCGCAGTTTCGGGCGGCTTAGTCGGTGCATTAGCAGGTTTAGGAATACCTGGCGATCGCGCGCGAGTTTATAGCGATCGCCTCGCGAGTGGCGATTATTTAGTAATTATTGATGGTAAAAGCGACGAAATTGCCCGCGCCGAAATGGTACTTTTAAATAATCGTGGTATTGAAGAATGGGGTGTCTACGACGCTGACAGAGATGACGCGGTTCGTTAATCCTTATTTCTTGGTAAATTCTCTATTTATCATTTTGTAGAAACGTCTCTACTCAATTATTATGTTTGTAGCGGGTCAGATGCCCGCACTACATTTTATTTAGAACCAAGACGCTGAAAACTACGCTTTAACAATCGGAATTGTTGGCGCAAATAATCAGTGTTTTGTGACTTTTCTCCATAGCGCCAATCAAGATAAGCTTGGGAAATTTCGCTAATAATTTCCGCTACCGCTTCTTGATGCTGCTGACGAGATTTATTAGCATACTCCAAAGGAGTTTGAGCCGGATGTTTTTTGTAACCTTTCGCGGCTAAAAGATCGAGCATTTGCTGATATAATCTTGCCATTGGTGGTAATTTTGCTAACCGACGCTGATAACTCCAACTTCGCAATTGATTCCAACCGAACCAACCGAGAAAAATTAACGCGATCGCACTAATCAAACCACCAAATAAACCTAACAAACCGCTAGAGAAAAAGCGCCACAAACTAGCAAATAATCTCGTTAGTCCCCCAACAACAATCAACCATAACTGATTAAGAATCGCCGTCACTGGAGAAGGTAGCCAACCAGCAACCCAATTCCAAAACCTCCGTAAAACCCCAAAAGTCTCGTTTTCTTCAATCGAAGGGGGAATTAATTCATTACCAGGAATCGGATCGAAACTAAACCATCCGTATCCCGGAAAATATACTTCCGTGATTGCTTGAGCATCAGTATTACTAACAAGATAGTAGCCAGTAAACGGATTAAAATCACCTTGATTAAATCCCGTTGCTAATCTCGCAGGAATTCCAATTGAACGCAACATTATTGTTAGTACAGTGGGAAAATGATCCGGATAGCCACCTTCATATTTAAATAAAAACGCTTCCACTAAATCTTCATCTGGACCGAAAAAAGGTAAATCTTCTTGAATGCTATAACGTTGTTTTAAAGCTTGGGCGAGAAACAAAGCTTTTTCGTAAGCAGAAGTAATTGGTTGTGGTGAAGTAGCTAAAATTTCTTCTGTACGTTGGCGAACTTTGTCAACAATTTCTGGGGGAATTTGGAGATAGTAATTTTGAATTTGTTCGGAATAATCTGTAGAAGCCTTTCCTAAAATAGTGCGATCGCGAAATGGGACTTCCGAAACTACAGTATAAGTTAATCCATCCACCAAACCCAAAGGCGATCGCAAATCTCCCTCGGCTCCAATTGCGACCTCTCGTGTGGGAAAATAAAGTCTTTCAGGATAAGCTAAAGCCGCAAGTACATTTGGTAAATCAGCCACCGCCGTGTAACTTTGAATTACATCTTTGGTTCTCACTTTAGGGACAAAATTTTGTTGAGGAACGAAAAATTGATAAGACCAACTCGGACGAGTGAGAGTTTCTTCCTCCTCAGCGCGAGACATTTCCCAACCTTGACCAGTATAGCGGTCAAATGCCAACACTCGCCAAAATCCCGGTGCTTGGGAACGTACTCGCAGTAAAACTTTCGGTTTTAATTGTCCGCGCAGATTTTGATTAATTTTGGTATTAAAACCATAATAATAAGTCTCATCGACCTCTCCGGCACCTTCAGAGGGATTTTGTCCCACCCCACCACTACCTGATTCACCTGCTTCGCTACCCGGATTAACAATGCCGCGATTTTCCGCATCGAAACGAACATCATCAAGATCCACCGGGGAACTTACAGGTAAAGTTTGTAATTGATAACCGGGGAAGCGCGGCATTAAAGCAAAAATAGCTAACCCTAAAGCAATAATAACTAATAACAATACTCCCAAACGTTGTGGAGACAAAGGAGAATATTTACTCGGTCGAATGCGGTTTAATCTCGTTTTCCGAGGTATATTAGCCGAATTGGGTATAAATTCTTGACTGGGAAAATTGAGTCGAGAACGATAATCAAGGACTAAAACCGGAAGCGCGATCGCCAAAAATACTAACAAAAAAGGCGCAAAAACCAAAGTTTGGGAAATCGTCCCCGCGACACCCAGTAAAATTAAACCAATCACCATCGAATACCCCAAATCCTTACGTCGGGGTAAATCGAAGCTATGGATAACTTGCAGTTGTACCAATAACTGAGCTAAAACCAAGCGCGTATCATTTAAATTAGCAAAAATATTCTCAAAAAAAGCTGCCAAAGCAAACAGCATGGCGATCGCCAAAAAAAATTTCGTGGTAATATTACGCTTACGCCGTCGATACCAACTCCACAAAGCCCCAACAATCGAAAGCGGAATCGCCCACAAACTCATCTGCGTATCCACAGCCGCAACATCAGTCGCGACAATTCCCACAATTACTAACGCCTGTACTAAAATCCTTAACGAAATTGATTCCTCAGTTTCCGGTAAAGGTATTCTCTCGAAAAATTGTTGCAGTGAGCTAAGTAAAGGTAAATGTCTGGGTCGATCTGAGTTAAACATTTTTGCCGACAACTATATATATAGATACCACCGATAGGTTTTCAACACCTGCCAATCTCCTCTAGGGTATCTTTTAGTTGTCAGGAATGACGAGGAATAATAGCTAAAGAGGAAAATATTCTTCGCACCTGAAACGTTATTTTCGTAAAATCAGTGCCAAGCTGTTGTAGACGAGAAAAGGGAACTCGGAGACAGAGAAGGAAAAAAAGGTAAGTAAACTCTCGACGAAAATGTTCCGAGACAAACACGACACCGAAACTCACAGCAAGCATTGCCAAAAACATTTTTGGCAAAAACTTGACTACTCACAAACAGCGATCGCAAAATTTAAAGGAGCTTGAGCCGGATCGCGTAACTTAATCTCCAAAGGATAAATTTGTCCTACCTGACAATCAAACAACTCCACACAAAGATAGCCCGGATAAGTACGCTGCGCCATCACCGAAGCTTGAGGCGAAACCCAATTCAAACTACCACCTTGAGGTAATCTTAATCTCACCCTCACCGAAGTCCCAGAATTAAGCTCGCCACCAACTTCGCTCATCAAAGCCAAATCAGCGCGAATTTTTACTAAACCTGCTGTCGTCTCCCATTGACGTTCGACAGTAGTTTGCACCGTCGAGAGATTGAGCGTCAAACTATTCACAATTTCCCTAGCCGCAAGTAAAGAAAGGGCAATTTGTTGTTCCAGGGTAGCTGCTTCATAATTTCGAGGTAGTAAAGAAGCCAAATTTTTTTGAGTTTGCTCTACCGACGACGAACGACTCGGAGATAAACTCGGAGACAGGAACACAAATCCTAAGCGATCGAGAGCTTGAGAACGTTCCGGAAACAAATTACTCACCGCACGTACCATTTTAGCTGTTGGCGGAATCGGTAATTGCATCGCTTCCGAACAAGCCTCTAACAAATCTCCCAAAACTTTTTCTGGCATTGGCATCATCAACCTTAAACTCGCCAATTGTGGCTGCCATAACTGTCGAGCCGGAACTGAAAGGTTCACTGCCTCGTCAGATAACTCAGCTTCATAGTCGCGAATTTCAGTTTCCCAAGGAAACAAAGGCAGATGAGTTTCAATTTCTTGTTGGATTTTGCGCTTCAAAAGCGCCTGAAAACGATTTTGCACGGTTGGTATCTCTCCCATAGCTGATTCAGGGGGGGCATTAGCTGGATCGCGAAGCTCCGATTCATCCCAATCAAGATCGTCTAATTCTTCGACAAACCAATCTGCCGCAAAATCAGCAGTTAGATCTAGTTCATCTCGATCTTGGCGTTGGCGATCGCGATCGGACTTTTCTTGAAGCCAATTTAGTAATTGGCAATACAGAAAATCCAAGTTTTGATTCATGTCACTATTCATCTTGAGATGCACCTGATCCGGATACTTAACAACCGTGCTTTTATCTTAATTCGGTATCAAGACTCCCGTTATCAGTACCAGCTTCAACAATAGTAGTTTAGGGATTACGAATACTCCAAGCTAGAGAAAGCAGTTTAAACCATTGTTTGTCAACTTGATTTGCCGTCATCGAGAGTGCTTGAGCAATATCTGAGTTAGCCCGGTTCTTTTGTTTCAGTTCGAGCAGTTTTCTTTGTTCTGGATTCAGTTTACTGGTAAATCGTTCCCACTCCCTCGGCGTAAGTCCCAGATTGCTCTCTAAATCTGCTTCTAACCACTGATGAACCAGTTCCCAACGGTGAGCAAGAGCAAAGCGAATCAGATGATATTTAAATCGCTGTTGCAAATAATCTCGTTCGCGAGAGGTTAAGCCGAGAATCTCTTCTATTTCGCTTGCAGTCAAATCTTGTAAACGTAAAACAAAGTAATTAATACACTCTGGTTGCTGTCGCTCTTCTAAATAAGCGATTAGTTCCTCAATTATAGTCTCGCGTAGCGTTCCATCCAAAAAAGCTGACTGTTGCTCAACCATGATTTCCCGAAGCTGCTGCACCGCCGAGTCATTCCAGTTGTCGCTTGACTCTTGCACTCCACCTTCAGCCGCCAAATCCATATCTACCACTGATTCGTGAGGTTGTTGTTGCGAAAAAGTCTGCGCCCGCAAAATAATCAATTGTTGAGATTTGTTTGGTCTAATCGGAATGCGTCGCTTGGCGTAACGCTCGGAAAATGCCATATATTCTGCTAGTTCGAGCAGAGTTCGAGGCGTGTATTTTTCGCTGAGTTGGCTTTCCCGACGCAAGGCATTCAACGCTTCGGCATAAAAACCTTGTAAGAAATCCTCAATTAGTACCAATCTGGCTTGGTAGCTAGCTCGATTTTGTCCAGCAGAAATATAGCGATAAACGATCGCGCTCAGGGTACTTTGTAGTTCGATTCGTCCTCGCTCTGAGCCAAATTGATAATAGCGCAAACACTGTTCTAAACGGTGCTGTGCTAACTTTTTTGCCCAGCTTTGGATCTCTCCAGATGCTTGAATTCTACTACTTTGTTGACAAATTCTGGTTACTTCGTCTGTGATACGGGCTGCTACCTCGCGACAGTTGTTTACTGAGGCACGAGTAATCTGTTGAAGCCGCTCAAATAGTAGTTGAAAGATTTCCTCCACGCTTTGGTCGATTTTCCACCGAAATTATCTATATTGAAAACACGCCCTAGCTCGACATTGCAGCGAGAAACTCTGGTTGAAATTTTGCCGAGTTTTGATCGCGCTTTGCTTCTTTAGTTAATGGTAGTTAACATCTCAAAAAAGATTAAACAAAAATGGATTTAGAGCAACAAATTTCTCTTTTGATTCAGGATGCTCCCCAGTATGGTGTGTCTAGCGTAGCAATTGAACAGGCGATCGCGCCAGTGCTGAGACTATTCGCTACCCAACTCCAACATCTGGAATATTATCTGCTTCAGACTCTCGCTGATGATTGGATCTTGACTACTTTAACCAATCGCGCTCAACCTACTTTAGAAAAAAAGGTTATTTATGCTTTTCCCACCCTAAAAGATGCTGGGGATTTTCAAGTCAATAAAGATCCCCAGATTATTGCTTCATCTGTCCCTGTTGCTCATATTTTGTTTCAGGTTTTTACTCTCGAACAGGTAGATAGCGTTGTGTTTGTCGAAACACCTGGTAATCTAACCTCTGGTAAAGAAATTCGCACAGAGGATTTACAAAAGTTAATGATGAGGCAAATTCAACAATTACGCTCGAAACCCTCCTCTGGTGCTAGTAATCTTCCTCCCAATTTGGCTTAAGGTTTTTTTAGTACAGACGACTAACTACATAATCAGCCAGATTGATTAAAGCTTGGCGGGACTCAGAAGCTTTCAAGCAACTAATTTTATCCACCGCTAATTTAGCGTGTTGGCTTGCAAGCAGTCGAGAACGTTCAATCCCGCTACTTTCTTTGATCAACTCTAGGGCTTGCTGTAAATCCCCTTCTTGGCTGAATTCCCTCTCGATGAGGGTTTCTAAATAAGGTTTCTCCTCTAAAGCATACAAAACTGGGATAGTTAGATTTCCACTGATTAAATCTGAGCCTGCGGGTTTACCTAAGACTTCTGTCGAACCTGTAAAGTCTAAGATATCATCAACAATTTGAAATGCTAAACCGAGATTGCGTCCGTACTCGTACAAGTTTTGGGCAGTTTCAGAAGACACCCTACTTAAGATTCCTGCTGCCTTACTACTGTTGGCGATGAGCGAAGCTGTTTTATAGTAACTTTTTTCGATGTAAGCTTCAATAGATAAGCTGGTGTCAAATCGGTTTAGCCCTTGCAGGATTTCTCCTTCGGCAAAGTCACGAATAACTTCTGAAAGCAGTTTGACGACTAAAAGATTGTCCAGGTTGGCTAAGTACCACGAAGATTGAGCAAACAAAAAATCGCCTGCGAGGACGGCAATTCGATTCCCAAATCGACTATTGACTGTCGCTACGTTACGCCGCATTTCTGATTCATCCACAACGTCGTCGTGTACTAAACTCGCCGTGTGAATCATTTCGGTGATTTCAGCCAAGCGGCGGTGACGTGGGGTAATTTCGCTATCGAGCATTGTTCCCCGCGACACTAAAAACACGATCGCTGGTCTGAGTCGCTTTCCTCCTGCTCCAAACAAGTGTTCGGCAGCCGCCCCCAAAATTGGGTGTCGCGCACTCACCAGGTTTTTTAAGTTCTCTGTTAAGAGTTCTAAATCTCCCTCAACAGGAGCGAACAGGGTGGTTACTGAGGTCATTGGTTAGCCTGTTCTGGCAATATGGTTACGAAATTTTACATTTACTTTAATTTATTTTAAGCCAACCCTCGCCAACATGAAAGTCTTTTTCTGAGAATTATCATTTTGGAGTCTGACTGACATCACCAAAATTTGTCAAGTAAATTCCGGCGATCCCTTTAAGATCTCGAAAGATTATGTTATTGTTATATTAAGGGTTTTAAGAATTCTCAGAAGTTTATTAATTCCAAAATTAGGGTAAAAGATTTTGCCCGCGAATTGATTTTGGATACAAGTTCAGTCGGGCGAGTTTCGTCTGAGTGCTTGATCGTAAGTCTCAATTATTCAAGCCCTACGTTTTGCTTCTGTAAACTCTCAACAACAGGAGCGCAGTTTCTGTGCGGTTTACAGTAGTAGCAAACAAAGACTTCTGTCGTTAACAGAGGTCTTGACTGCTGTGACAATCCACCAATGACCGCAAAACCAAGCAAATACTCAGCCTGAGTTCGAGCGCGAACAGAAAGTGCTGAGTAGAAATTGAAGGTTCAAGGAACCAAAAAAGCGAGTTACCCTCTACAAATTGTTCACCCTAGATGAGTTATGGAGATATGGCCGTGATTATCCCCCTTCTTGCCACTAGCTACTTATTAGCTATTTATTTATTACTAACTTTAGTTGGACGTACAACTAAGGTAACACAATCGAATTCTAAAGATATCACATAAGTTAGCAGCTAACCTGAGATTTGTGAAAGAAAGTTAAGGAGTGTAACAGACTCCTGAAGCAGAAGATCAAGAAACAGTCAGTAGAGGTAAGATAAATTTTACTCTACTGACTTACTTAGTAATCCAGAAATGAGGATTTGCTGTCACACTTGAGCGCGGAACCCGCTAAACGCGATTTTGTTGAATGTATTCGAGGATACCTGCGGCGATCGCCTGCGCCATTTGGCTTCGATAAGTCGGATTAGAGAGATTAGCAGCATCCTCGCGACCAGTCACAAAACCAACCTCAACCAATACCGAAGGCATCGAAGAGCGGCGTAGCACATAAAAGCGAGCTTGTCGTACCCCGCGATCGCGGATATTGAGATTACGCAGAATACTACGATGAATTGTTTGAGCCAAACGCAAACCGCTACTGTAATGATAAGTTTCCAAACCATTAACATCAGGACGGCTGAGATTAATTGAATTAGCGTGAATACTCACAAACAAATTCGCTCCCGCCCGATTAGCCATTTGCACTCGCCCTTCCAAACTAATAAAGCGATCGTCAGAGCGAGTCATCAGCGCACTAACTCCCTGGCTTTCGAGATATTGAGCCACTTGCTGAGAAATCGGGAGGATCACATCCTTTTCTCGGAGTCCCCCTCGACCAATTGCCCCAGGATCTTTACCTCCATGTCCAGGATCGATCGCCACTAACGTTCTGCCATTGGGAACTCTCGGAAAAGAAGTTCTCGGTGGCGAACTCAAATTTGGCGTTTGAGCCGTTCTTTCTGGTGGTGGAACCGGAATCACCGTGCTGCCACTTGAACTACCAACCGTAGTTGCTTGTCGAGATTGTTCTAACTGTAAAGAAATACTATTTTCCGTCGGTTGATTAAGCTGTCCAATTGCTACCCCCACCCCAGGCTTAACCGCTACCACCACAGTATCTCGATCTTGTTGGCGAATGCGTACTTGAGAAATCGTACTTCCTGCGGGTAGCGAAGGTCCTCTAATGGTGTCAGCCAGTTCAGCATTAGGAATACTAATTTCGTAAGTTCCCTCTTGACGATTCCAACGGCTAGTGGCTCTTACAGGTTGGTTAGCACGGATTAAAAGTTGACTACCACCAACAGTTAAATCCACCGCCTCAATGATTACCCGTCGCTCAACAGAATCTTCCGAACCCTCTGGTGCAAGCTGAGAAGAAGAACCATCCTCTAGCTGTCTAGCCGGGACTCCATCAGGTAAAATCACCAAACCGCCACTACTAAAACTTGCCTTCCAATCAGGGCTATCTCGGTCTACCTCCAAAGTAATTCGAGCTACCGGAGGAGAATTCGAGCCTTGGCGAAAGGCTACCTTACTAACCCCATAACGATTAACTTCCAAATTTCCTTGAGCTAATCGATTGGGGAGAGTAACCCCTTCAAGTTGAATGTCAATTTCGCGGCGATCGCGACTACGAGTAACTTTAATCTTATTTGGTTCTCCATTATTCAAACGGAGAAAAAAACCACTTCGCGTTACCTGAAAATCATCCAGGGTATCTACCGGGCGATTCTCTGGAGTAGTTTGGGGAGGTCTTTGTACCCTCGGCGGCTCATTTCGAGGTGAAGTTTGCTGCGTCGGCGGCGGTTGTATCGGCTGTTGAGGTTGGACAACCCTTTGCGGTGGCGGTAATACCACCGTCCACTGAGTCGGAGAAATACCTCGAACTCTAACTTGTTGTGGATCTACAGTGTATCCCGGTGCTAATTCGATCACCAAACGAGTTGTTTGGCTATCAACCTGTCCAATTCGCAACTCGGTGATTAATCCACCCAAATTTTGCTTAACTGAAGGTCGTCCCAGACTTGTACCGGGCAAATCAATTACCACCCGGCTAGGATTAGTAATTAGTTGCGCTCTTGGTTGAACGCCTTCGTTTGTACTAAACGAAAGTCGGTTTTGACTAGAATCAAAACGCCAAAAAAGTAGTCTCCCAGCTTCAGCAGGGGAGCCAAACAGTAAAACACTTAATAAACTTAGTAATAACCAGTGAAATCTCACAGTTGTCGATCCTCGCTTGTACCAAGCACAGTAACAGTAGAAAGAACTGTTCTAGTCTGGCATAGGTTCGCTTCTAAAATTATCCCAAAAATAGCGATCGCCCTAAATTGTGGTGGGCTGCACCCAATCGCGCTATTGACTAGCCTCCTCGAAAAGAGCTTACCACCTACTTCGGCGCAGTCGTTAGTCTTTGGGGGTAATTTAGTTGCCAAAGGACTTATCCAGCAAGCCTATTCCTAGGTTTTGTATGTTAGCACCTTATCTGATTATTAGTAGCTGACGCGGAATTAGGCTAGTCCTGCTTCTATGCCATAACTTGAGTAGCTGGCTTTTTCCTACACCTCTAATTTTTGTGATGCTTTCTAGACTTATTTTTGCTGACGTAAACAGCAATAGTTTAGTTTCAAAATTTTACTTTCAAGATTGACTGAAAATTAAGCTCGTCAAAGTCCTAATCAAGCTTGACAAATATCAAAAAATGTGGATAAAAACCTGGATGAGATTTTTATCCTTTCATTTTTGGTTGAATTTCCAGTGACGCGATCGCCCGATTAAGCGCAGCCCAACCTTAATTATCAGGTTTTTGTGTAGTTTCGACTTCTGCTCCTGAAGAATCACCCTCTGAACCAGCTTCCAAAGTCACAGACTCAGTTATCGCACCATTCACAGAAGATTCAGCTTCCGGTTCTTGGAACACAAAGCGCAATAAAGGCGGCGCAACAAAAGTCGTGAGAATTACCATCATAATAATCGCAGCTTCCGTTGATTCCGACAAAGCACCACTAGCTGCACCCACCCCAGCAAATACCAACCCGACTTCACCTCTGGGGATCATCCCCACACCAATAGCCAGCTTATTCAAATCCGGCTGACCAAACAGAGTAAAACCAGTAATTACCTTACCAACAATTGCCACAACAATTAAAAAAGCAGCAATAATTAATCCTTCTCTATTACTAGGAACCGCAGGATTTAACACTCCTAAGTCCGTTCTCGCACCAACACAAACAAAGAAAATTGGCACCAGAACATCAGCAACTGGAATCACCTGTTTTTCTAATTCTTTGCGCTTCTCAGTTTCTGCTAACACTAAACCAGCCGCAAAAGCGCCTAAAATTCCTTCTAGTTCGATTACCGTCGCAATATAGGACAAACTGAGCGCAAAAATTAGTGCAGTTAGTAATAACTCACCACGAGTTTTCATCTGGTTAACCAAGGCAACCAGGTAAGGGCTGAGGAAACGTCCAACTAAAATTGCGCCAATGAGAAATACCCCAGCGCTAATAATCAGATAGATGATATTACTAATTTGAATTTCCCCAGTTTTCACCAAGGAAGCCACAACTGCTAAAACGATAATTCCCAAAACATCATCGAGTACCGCCGCACCAATAATTATTTGACCTTCTCGCGAACTAAGCTGTCCTAATTCCGCGAGAACCTTCGCCGTAATCCCAATACTGGTAGCAGTTAAAGCAGCACCCGCAAATACTGCTGGTACAACAGGAACATTAAATAGATAAACCAAACCTACTGTTCCTGTAGCAAAAGGTGCGACAACCCCCACTACAGCAACGATCGCGGCTTGCGGTCCAACGCGAATTAGTTCTTGCAGGTCTGATTCTAAACCGATTTCAAACAAGAGGATAATTACTCCCAGTTCGGCTAGTAGGGAGATAACTTCGCTTTGGGTAGCGAAAAGTGAATCGGCAATTTCCGGACTGACAGTGGTAGTACGAGCCAGAAAACTCATTACTAAAGAGTCACTAGCAGTAGCACCGCCTTCGGGAAAAACGAGTAGATGTAAAGCGGAAACGCCCACGACAACTCCACCCACCAATTCTCCTAATACTGGTGGTAAGTTGATGCGCGAACAAATTTCTCCGCCGAGTTTACTAGCGAAGTAAATGACGATTAAACTTAGCAGTACCGCAGCCAGAATTAAGGTACTACTTACTGTTTCGGTTTCTGCTGCTGTCGCCAGCAGCGGTGTTAGGGAGAAGTTAAAGGTGAAAAAATTCACTGATGCTATTAAATGAGCCATTTGGTGCGGCAAAAATCACTATTATCTAATTTACAAGCTTCACTATAGATTGTTTACCAAATTCAGATATCCAGGTTTGTGCAAAATTATCGAAAATACTTCTTTTGACTGCTCGCGATCGCTAAAATCGACTTGTTCAGAGCAAGAACACTTGTAATCTGATTTTTGGGTTGATTTCACTGATGACAGAAGGATATTTTTCCTCACGGCGTTTGTATCTGTAGCATTTATCCGGTGAAAATAGTCTGAAATCGCGATCGCCACAAAAAGCTGAATCTCTTTTCATCGTTATAGCTTGGATTTGCTGGCACTGAAACAGATATTGTATTACAGTCAAGACAATTAAGTTGAAAAGACTACCAGTTTGAGATCAAAGACGGCTGTAGTAATTCACGTATCTGGATTTATAAGTTTTTCTCTTGATTCGGTCAATTTCCCCACTTGTCTTAATTTACAAACCCTCATCCCTGAGATCTTCGCTAAAATTACTACATCATGAAGTACGGAAACTAGAAAAATCAGCCTTGATTGAAGCAGAAACTTTAGAATTACTCGAATGGAATCGTCTCTGTCAGCATTTGTCTACATTTGCAGCGACGAAACTGGGTGCTGTAGCGGCGCGTCGTCTGCAGCCACCTGCGTCTCCAACTGAAAGTTTACAGTTATTGGCGCAAACGAAGGAAGTTTATCAATTGGAAATGCGTTTACTTTCGGGACTCTCTTTTGAGGGAATTCACGATTTTGGTGCGTCGCTGTCAAGGGCAGAATTAGGAGGAATGCTATCGGGAGAGGAACTTTTACATCTCGCGATGACTCTGGCGGGGATGAGACGTTTACGACGCACGATTGAAGATCAAGAGGATGTCCCGACTTTAACTGAGTTAGTCGCGACAGTGCGAACTTATCCAGAATTAGAACAAGAAATTCATCGGTGTATTGACGATCGCGCTCAAGTTAGCGATCGCGCTAGTCCTAAGTTAGCCGAAATCCGCATTCAAATCAAAAGTTATCGAGACAAAATTTATCAAAAGCTGAATAATATTTTACAGCGACAAAGTGGTGCTGTCCAAGAAGCAACAATTACTCAACGTGGTTCTCGGTTTGTTATTCCCGTTAAAGCTCCGCAAAAAGATGCAATTCAGGGTATTGTTCACGATACTTCGAGTACGGGGGCAACGTTATATATCGAACCTAACAGTATTATTAATTTCGGTAATCAACTACGACAATATCAACGTCAAGAAGAAGTTGAAGAATCAGCCATTCTCCGGAAATTAAGCGCCCAAGTTGCTGAAGTTCAAGCTGATTTAGAACAGTTACTCGCGATCGCGACAATGCTCGATTTGGCTACAGCAAAAGCTCGTTATAGTCTCTGGTTAAACGCTAATCCGCCTCGTTTTATTGCCGCGAATGAAACAGTTACTTTGCGTCAGTTACGTCATCCTTTATTAATTTGGCAGCATCAACACGAACAAGGAACGGAACCTGTCCCAATTAATGTTTTGGTTGACCCGAAAATTCGTGTTGTCGCCATCACAGGACCAAATACTGGGGGAAAAACAGTAACGCTGAAAACGCTCGGTTTAGCGGCTTTGATGGCAAAGGTAGGTTTATTTGTTCCGGCAAAAGAACCTGTAGAATTACCTTGGTTTGAGCAAGTTTTAGCTGATATTGGTGACGAACAATCTTTGGAACAAAGTTTGTCTACTTTTTCTGGTCATATTCGTCGGATTAGTCGGATTATTGAGGCGATTAAGAGTGAGGAAATTGAGTTAAATAATTCTGTTGCTGAATCTCAAGCAGAAGTTGAGGAA
>JAWQFW010000087.1:0-3288 GCA_035968095.1 Oscillatoria sp. PMC 1068.18 | reverse complement strand
AATTCTGTTGCTGAATCTCAAGCAGAAGTTGAGGAAATTGAGTTAAATAATTCTGTTGCTGAATCTCAAGCAGAAGTTGAGGAAATTGAGTTAAATAATTCTGCTGCTGAATCTCCAGGAGAAGTTGAGGAAATTGAGTTAAATAATTCTGCTGCTGAATCTCCAGGAGAAGTTGAGGAAATTGAGTCAAATAATTCTGCCAAAATTAATCCGAGTTTAGTATTATTAGATGAAGTCGGTGCAGGAACCGACCCGGCTGAAGGTAGTGCTTTGGCGATCGCCCTTTTACAATATCTTTCAGAAAGAGTACGTTTGACTGTCGCTACAACTCATTATGGTGAGTTGAAAGCCTTGAAATATCAAGACGAGCGTTTTGAGAATGCTTCGGTAGAATTTGATGACCAATCTTTGCAACCAACTTATCGTTTACTGTGGGGAATTCCCGGTCGCTCAAATGCTTTAACAATTGCTTATCGTTTAGGTTTAAATCAGGAAATTGTTGAGTCAGCAAAAAGTAGAGTGGGTGGCTTGAATCAAGATGTTAATGAAGTTATTTCTGGTTTAGAAGCGCAACGCAGAGAACAAGAAAATAAGGCAAAAGAAGCGAGTCAATTGCTGAAAAAAGCCGAAACTTTTTATGAAGAAGTCTCGCAGAGAGCAAATAGTTTACAACAACGAGAAAAAGACTTAAAATTATCACAGGAAAAAGCAGTTGGTGACGCGATCGCCGCAGCAAAAGCAGAAATAGCTCAAGTAATTCGCGAGTTACAGCGAGGAACACAAACTGCTCAAAAAGCCCAAAAAGCTACTGATGCACTGAATAAAATTGCTGAAACTCGCATCCCCAAACCAGAGAAACCCAAACAAAAGCCTAATTATCGTCCTCAAGTCGGAGAAAGGGTGAAAATCCCTCGTTTAAATCAAACTGCGGAAATCATCGCAGTTCCCGACAATAACGAGCAGGTGACAGTGAAATTCGGCTTAATGAAAATGACTCTCCCAATTTATGACCTTGAATCTCTCGACGGTCAAAAAGTCGAAAAGCCTAAAGCACAGAAAACTGAACCTGTCAACCCCCAAGCGACGACAAATTCAACGAAACCCACGGTCAGGACATCCAAAAACACTTTGGATGTGCGAGGAAGCCGAGTAGCCAACGCCGAGATCGAGTTAGATCGCGCGATCGCCGAAGCCGCAGCCAACGGTGAAAGCGTCCTGTGGATCATCCACGGCAAAGGAACTGGACGCTTACGCGAAGGAGTGCAAGAATTTTTGAAACAGCACCCTCAAGTGAAAAAATTCGAGCTAGCAGCGCAAAACGAAGGAGGAAGCGGAGTAACAATTGCCAATCTGCGCTAGATCACAGATAGATTGGATCAGCTTGTGAGAAACTACCATTAAAATTTGGTAGTCGGTTTCAACAATGGTAACAGGGAAACCGAAACCGAGAAAATTCCTTAAGCTATAGTTATGCGTTCGACCGCTAATGTACCGACCTCATCTCCCCAGTTAGAAGATCTGCCTTTGGCTAACGAACCAGAAGCAGGACAACTGGAAAACATCAAAACCCACCTAGACTTGATATTATTAGCTTTAGAAGCTTTAACAGGCATCGGTTCCGAAGCAATGCTGCAAGCAGCAGACGAACTCAACCTCAAGTCAATTGTCGCCGATCGTGTGGGTTTATGGCGCTTACGTCAGTCCAACCCCCGACGGAGAAGTTCAGGAGGCAGGAAAAAACTCGATGTCGAAGAAGCGCGATCGCTAGTTTTGATTATCTGCCATCTCGCCAAACAGCACCAAGAATTAATTCGCCGTGCAGTTAGCTTACTCGAACAAATGGTAGAACAAAACAAAGAACCCCATCGCGCCGCTTTAATAGGAGACTATCTCGATGGCTTTAGCAACACCTATGAAGAACGCATGGAAGACAACGAAGAACTTTCACCAGAAGCTCTTAACGATCTCGCGTTCAAACTGCTGATCGACTTACTATTTTATAGTGCAGTTAACGGTCATCGCCGTCTTTGGTTAGCACTCCTCGACCACTCTCGTTAAAGTTAAATAGCGATCGCTGCAAGCGGCGCTAGGTAATGCTCAATCGCTTACTGGTCATTAGTCATTTGTCATCAATCACCAAGACAAAAAGCAAATGACAAACAACAAATGACACCCCGAAAAACTATGCTAGCTTCTAACTCAGTCATTCGACGTTACACTCCCCCAACTTGCACTCTGGAAATTATGGCAAAAACCTCGCCCTTGTCCAGATGGCGAGATCGTCCTTTGCTAAAAAACGTTCGTTTCAAGCTTCGATTTGACGATCCCAGAGTCCCCGAAGACCAACAAGTAAGTATCAGTGGCGATCGCGCTCAATTAGAATTACTTTGTGAAGCAGTCACAGTTTATGTCCAAGAATTTCTCCTCAATCCTCAACCTCGGACACCTTTAATTGCTAGCACCAAACCCGACAGTTTTTCCGCTTACAGTCCCACTGAAATTCAACCCAACCCCCAAGGAAAACCGTCAGTCCAAGCCTTATCGACAACTCCTTATCTTAAAGCCAGAGGATTATTAGCTCACGACTTATTTCTTGGTTCTCTCGCGAACGAAGAAACCGGAATTTCACTTCATCTTTCAGTGTTACAATTATTCGACCTTGCCACTGCCTTAGAAGAATATAGCTCCGAACTAGACACCTTACCCCAACTAAAAGGCGTTAAAAGAGAAGCTAAACCAATCTGGGCTGGTACTGCCGCCGCCGCAATTTTAGCAGTTGGTTTGACTACCGCCATTATGCGCGTAGTGGAATTTGATACCCCAACTTCAGAAACTTCCGTAGCCACCAACGAAGCCCAAGAAGACCAATTACTCTACAGCGAAGAAGCACCGATTGCCCTAGTTCCCGATTTATTTCCCACCTCACCCAGTCAAAACCCCCAACCTACACCCACATTACCCCCAAGCCTCAACTCAGTCGAGAAACTCCCACCACCACCTGCTGTCCAAATTCAACCCAATTCTGGACAAACTTCCCAAGCTATTCAACCCCAAAGAAAAAACAATTCTAACTCCTCTGAGCAACAGTCACAGGCAAAAAATCAAGCCACTGCCGAAAAATCCCCAAAACAACAGCAAACCCTGCAAGTACAACCCCAAACCCAACAGACACAACCGAAAAAGCCCCAAACACCAGCAGCAGCAGTGGCGATCGCTTATACACATCTGACCCTGCCGACGTCTAGCCGAGTGTTCGTTTCTCTCGCCGCCATCTCCTTCACCCCACTA
>JAWQFW010000086.1:0-18335 GCA_035968095.1 Oscillatoria sp. PMC 1068.18 | reverse complement strand
GGAGGAGTTGGAAGAGTAAATGTTGGTTGGGAAAATTCGGAGATTTGGGAGATGAACTGATAACTGGTAACTGGTAACTGGTAACTGATCCCTAATCCCTAATTTTTGTAACTTTTTGTTGTCAAAAAGGCACTAACAAGCTTAAGGTTGGGCGTGACGCGATCGCTGCGCCGACTTTACGGTACGTTGTGCGAAAGCGTACAGGAGCGATCGCCAATTTAATCACTAACAGTTGCAGAAGATCTCGTTGTGGCATCAGAAACTAGCGCCAAACCAATAAATTCACCAACTCTTGCTCGAACTCCGTTATTCAATATCACTGTCGAAAATAATGCCAGACTAACAGAATTTGCAGGTTGGGAAATGCCAGTACAATACATTGGCATCAAACAAGAACATCTTGCGGTACGCAACTCCGTGGGAATGTTCGATATTTCTCACATGGGTAAGTTTAAACTCCAGGGAAAAGATTTACTCCGTTCTTTACAATTTTTAGTACCTTCTGACTTAGAACGCTTACAGCCCGGTCAAGCGCAGTACACAGTATTATTAGATACCCAAGCTGGAATTATTGACGATATTATTATCTACTACCAAGGTGAAGCTCGACTCGGCGACCAACATGGGATGATAATTGTCAATGCTGCAACCAGAACCAAAGATAAAGCCTGGTTAAAAGGTAACTTAGAAGCTTATCCAGTAAACTTAACAGATATTAGCCGAGAAAAAGTCTTAATTGCGCTGCAAGGTTCCCAAGCGGCTGTTTCTCTTCAACCATTTGTGGAAGCAGACTTAACACCGATGAAAGCTTTTACACATCTGCAAACCGAGATTTTCGGGAAACCTGCTTTTGTTGCGCGGACAGGTTATACCGGAGAAGATGGTTTTGAGATTATGGTTGACCCAGATGTGGGCGTACAATTGTGGCGTAGTTTAGTTGCTGCTGGGGTAACTTGTTGCGGTTTGGGTGCAAGAGATACTCTCCGCTTAGAAGCAGGTTTAGCACTTTATGGACAAGATATTGACAACACGACAACTCCTTTAGAAGCAGGTTTACGATGGTTAGTTGATTTAGAGACTAAAGGTGATTTTATCGGACGTTCAATCCTAGAAGCACAAACAAAAGTAGGACTTCAGCAGAAATTAGTCGGTTTAGAAATGGAAGGACGTTACATTGCCCGTCACGACTATCCAGTGTTGTACGATGAAGAAGTTGTCGGGAAAGTCACTAGCGGTACTTTAGCACCAACAGTGGGAAAGGCGATCGCCTTAGCTTATGTTTCTACCCATCTGAGTAACATCGGACAGCAACTTGATGTGGAAATTCGCGGTAAATTATATCCAGCGCGAGTTGTCAAAAAACCTTTTTATCGTTCCCCCACTCGTCCACCCAAATAATTGTTATTCTTCTAATTTCTGGAATTAATTTTCCGCTACAATCTGGAAAAACTGTTGTAAACTCTCACTCAAAGATTCCCCAGCTACCCAGTGCAAATCATTATGACCTGCATCTTCCACCCACAAAAATAATTTTGGTTCTGGGGCTGCGGCAAATAGTTGCTCTCCGTGAGAAAATGGGATAATTTCGTCCGCTTTACCGTGAATTACCAGTACCGGACAATCAACTTGCTTAATTTTGTCAAGATTAGCAAACTTTTCAAAAGGGAAAATCGGGAAAGCTACGAGGACGCGAAACGCTTTTGTAAACGTACTTTCTAAGATTAAACCACCCACAGGTTGATTCGCAGCTAAATCAACTGCTGAACCTCCCCCAACCGAACGCCCGTAGACGATAATTTGGTTCGGGGGTATTTTTAGCTCTTGAGTGAGATAATCATAAGCTGTCTGTATGTCTCGATCAGCATTACGTTCTGTAGGAGTTCCCTCACTCGTGCCGTAACCGCGATAATCGTAAGCAAAAACGCTCAAGCCTAGTTTTTGCAAATTTTGCAAAACAGGTTGGATATCGCCTAAATCTTCGGCATTTCCGTGAATGTAGAGCAACGTATAGGTAGCATTAGGATGAGGCAGATATACTGCCGCAAGCTTGATGCGATCGCTCGTTGTCAGCTTGAGAATCTTCGGGTTATCCTCGTAGCTACTTGGTTGAGGTAGAAAAATGTGAGCATCAGCCCGGAAAAAGACGTATAGACACAAGGAGATGTACACAAAAAGTAGCGATCGCACCAGTCTTTTCCAGGTAAAATCGCCAACTAGCAAGCGCCGGAGACGTTGTTTTTGCATAATTTAATGAAAAGTTAGTGGATACTGTTGATATTTCCCTTCTCAAAATTAACTGCTTCGATCCCAACTCACAAATGTACAGAAGTTGTAAACTAAGCGAGGCAGAGAAAGGATCTTTTTCTCTTAACTTTTGTCTTAATCAGCTAAATTAGCCCTGATAATTATATTTCAGAGTGAGGAAGTGAAATGGTACTGGAATATCCTGAAGACTTAAAATATCTTGATTCGCACGAATACGTGCGCTTAGATGGTGAAATTGCCACCATTGGTATTAGTGCCTTTGCTGTTGAACAACTTGGCGATCTGGTTTTTCTCGAACTTCCCGAAGTCGGTGATGCGATCGTTGTTGAGGAACGTTTTGGCACGATTGAGTCAGTCAAAGCAGTTGAGGATCTCTATCCTCCGGTTTCTGGTACGGTAATTGATCGCAATGAACCAATGATCGAATCTCCAGAACTGATCGCTGACGACCCCTATGGCGAAGGCTGGTTGTTGAAAGTCCGTGTTGATAACCCTGATGACGATTTGCTCGATACTCTCTCTGCTGATGAGTATCGCGCTCAAGTGGAAGGAGAAGAAGACTAAATTAGTCAATCCCAAATTGATTGTCAAGACTCAGTTTCCCTGAATCGCAACAATTTCCGAGTGTTTGTTACAAAATAATAAGTGGTAGCGTCAAATCGAGATCCTCGTGGCGCACCACAGCACTCCCAAGAAACTATTTTCTATGCTCAATTTCGACCTCGCTGCTAATCAAAACAATTCTGAATTACCAGAAGCAATTTCAGCTAGTGATTCTTTCGTCAGTCGGCATTTAGGTCCCAATGAAAATGAAGTCCAAGAAATGTTGCAAGTCTTGGGTTTTTCTACCCTCGATCAGCTAATCGAGTCAACAATTCCTGCTGGGATTCGCTTCCAGGGTTCTTTAAATTTACCAGAGGCAAAAAGTGAGTCTGCGGCTTTAAAACAGTTACAAGAAATTGCTGCTCAAAATTTAGTCTCCAAATCATTTATTGGTATGGGGTATTACGATTGCTTTACCCCACCAGTAATTCAGCGCAATATTCTCGAAAATCCGGGTTGGTATACAGCTTATACTCCTTATCAAGCGGAAGTTGCTCAAGGGAGGTTAGAGGCTTTATTGAATTTCCAAACGATGATTATTCAGTTAACGGGTTTGGAAATTGCCAATGCTTCGTTATTAGATGAAGCTACCGCAGCAGCCGAAGCGATGAGTCTGAGTTATGCAGTGACTAAATCAAAAGCAAATGCTTTTTTTGTCGCTGATGATTGTCATCCCCAAGTTATTGAAGTTGTCCAAACTCGCGCTCAACCTTTAGGGATTGAAGTTATTGTTGGATCGCATCAAAGTTTCGATTTTCAACAACAACCGATTTTTGGTGCATTGCTACAATATCCAGCGACTGATGGGGCAATTTATGATTATCGTCAGTTTGTCGAAAAGGCGCATCAAGTTGAAGCGGTGGTTACAGTAGCGGCGGATTTGCTCAGTTTGGCTTTACTTGTACCTCCTGGCGAATTTGGGGCTGATATTGCTGTGGGAAGCACGCAGCGCTTCGGAGTTCCGCTCGGATATGGGGGACCTCATGCCGCTTATTTTGCGACAAGAGAGGCTTATAAAAGGCAAGTTCCGGGGCGAATTGTTGGGGTATCGAAGGATAAGACAGGCAAACCTGCATTGCGCTTGGCTTTACAAACGAGGGAACAACATATTCGCCGCGATCGCGCCACCAGCAATATTTGTACTGCTCAGGTTTTACTCGCAGTAATTGCCTCAATGTATGCAGTTTATCACGGTGCTGAAGGTATTCAACGTATTGCCCAAAAAGTACATAATTTGACAGCAATTCTCGCTACTGGTTTACAACGTTTGGGTTACAAAACTAACGATACACCTGTCTTCGACACTCTTCGCATTGAAACAAACCAAGCTGATGCTATTTTAGCAGCCGCCGAGCGAGAAAAAATTAATTTGCGCTGGTTCGATCGCAACGCCCTAGGTATTTCTTTAGATGAAACTACTACAGTTGAAGATATCGTTCAATTGTGGCAAATTTTTGCAGGAAAAGAAGACTTACCTTTCACCGTCGCGGAAATAGCAGCAGCTACTCAATTCAACTTTGAATCTAAACTTGCGCGTAGGAGTAAATATCTCAGAGATTCTGTCTTCAATACCCACCATTCCGAAACCGAAATTTTACGCTATTTACATCAATTACAAGCCAAGGATTTATCTTTAACAACCTCAATGATTCCCCTTGGTTCTTGTACCATGAAACTGAACGCTACCGCCGAAATGCTTCCGATAACTTGGGCGGAATTCAGTAAAATTCATCCCTTCGTACCTTTAAATCAAACCAAAGGCTATCAAATACTGTTTCAGCAGTTAGAAACTTGGCTCGCAGAAATCACAGGTTTTGACGCAATTTCCCTCCAACCAAATGCAGGTTCTCAAGGCGAATATACAGGTTTGCAAGTCATTTGTAAATATTATCAAACCCGTGGCGAAAAACAGCGCAATATTTGTTTGATTCCCGAATCAGCCCACGGCACAAATCCCGCTTCCGCAGTTATGTGTGGGTTAAAAGTTATCGCCGTAAAATGCAATCAGCGTGGCGATATTGACTTAGCAGATTTAAAGACCAAAGCAGCAAAACATAGCGAAAATTTAGCAGCTTTGATGGTGACATATCCATCAACTCACGGCGTATTTGAAGAACAAATTCAAGCAGTTTGTGAAACTATTCATAACCACGGCGGACAAGTATATTTAGATGGCGCAAATCTGAACGCCCAAGTCGGATTATGTCGTCCTGGAGACTATGGTGCCGATGTTTGTCATTTGAATCTTCACAAAACATTTTGTATCCCTCACGGTGGTGGTGGTCCTGGTATGGGTCCTGTGGGTGTTAAGGCACATTTAAAGCCATTTTTACCAGGAAATTCGGTCGTTAATTTAGGTGAAAAAGCTAGTATCGGTGCTGTTGCGGCTGCACCTTGGGGCAGTGCAAGTATTCTGCCGATTTCGTGGATGTATATTGTTTTGATGGGGGCGAAAGGGTTAACTGAAGCGACGAAAATAGCGATTCTTAATGCTAATTATCTCGCGTATCGTCTGGATAATTACTATCCGGTTTTATTCAAAGGAAAATCTGGTTTAGTTGCTCACGAATGTATTATTGATTTGCGTCCTTTGAAGAAAAAAGCGAATATTGAAGTTGATGATATTGCCAAGCGCTTAATGGATTATGGATTTCACGCGCCGACAGTTTCTTGGCCCGTGGCTGGTACAATGATGATCGAGCCGACAGAAAGTGAATCTTTGGCAGAATTAGAACGTTTTTGTCAAGCAATGATTGCAATTCGTCAAGAAGTAGACGCGATTTGTACAGGAAAAGCAGATTGGGAAAATAATTTGTTGAAAAATGCACCTCATACCGCAGAAACTTTAATTTGTGGTGAATGGAATTATCCTTATTCACGCGAGGAAGCTGCTTATCCTGCACCGTGGACGAAAGAACATAAATTCTGGTGTTCTGTGGGAAGAATTGATAATGCTTTTGGGGATAGAAATTTAGTTTGTTCTTGTCAAGGGATGGAGGCTTATCAAGCCTAACATTTCCACCTGTAAAGGTGTGGTTATACGCGAGTAGCATCAAATCTGGTTAATCAATTATCTAGAGATGCCAAACCCGTAAATGGGCAGCTATACGGACATACGCGGAGCGGCTTCTCACCAGAGTAGCCCGCCTATGCGGGCTACTTTTGCTAAAAGTAAGATAATTTTCTTATATTTAAGTAAAAGTCCTTAAAAATTTAATCGCTTCAACTTTACTTTGAAAGATGGCGTGAATTACATTGCCGTTATTGTAACGAATGTTAATGTCGTACCTTAAGGCAGGAGCTAGACTAGGTTGGGTTTCTAGATAATCTTGAATATACTCTATTGCTTAAGTAAGAGAATTTATTTGCTGCGGTTGTCCGTGTAGGATGACAATGGTAACGTTTTCAACTCGACGAGAGAGCGATCGCACTAAGGCACTAACAAAACTATTTATGTTCTGTTTTTCTAAATTCAGCAGTTCCCGCTTGATTTGATTAATATTTTCTGTAGTTAAGTTATTCCATCTGGTTATTTTATTTTCAAATTCAACTTCTGGTGTAGTTTCATCGAAGACAGCATCTATACCAACAGACGCAAACGCCGTAATGATGCTGTCGTAAGGCAAATAAAGAATTTCAAAACCTTTAGATTTTAGTTAATTGAGGGAACCTGATGTAAATACGCCTGCTAAAATAGCACCTAAAAACGGATGTAGGTAACTATATGTATCTGCTAAAGGTATCAATGCTCCTTCTATTTCTTGTACTTTATTTCGAGAATGTTTAGTATATCTTCGCCATGCAGTTTCAATAAATTCTGTAGGAATACCGCGAATTTCTTCTGTACCCTCAGCTTCTAATACATAGTCAAGATCGTGCAAGTTTCCGTAGCGATCGCGCCAGGAAACCTTTTTTCCTAACCGAGCTTGGCGCTTTTTTTGGTAGTCTAAGTAAAGTCCTTGATCGTCGGCAACTTTCTGAAGTGTTTCGCAAATAAATGCTTGAATTAAATTACCAACTACTTGACCCCATTTGTGCGAGTTAGACTTTGCCATTTATCTAAAAACTATTTTATCCATATATCCACAAGCGACCTTCACAAAGAGGAACACTATGCTTTCTATTTTTCCACTTTACATTTCGTGAGCTTAATTTTCGCATATTTTTTGCTCGCGCTGCTTTTGACTACTCACTGTCGATGGAAACGGTAACTGCGGCGATCGCCACAATCATCTCGTCGTTTTTGTCGTTGAGTTCGGGAATTGCTCTACCTTGAACGACCATTCCGCCTTTTTCGAGAATCAGACTTTTACGTCCGAAGGGAAGCACTGCTAATACTTCCTCTTCTCGCACTTGTTCTGGATTGGGTACGGCGATTTGGACTTCGACGATCATTTCGTTGGGGTGATTTAAGCCTGCAACTTCGCAAACTCCGGGTAGAGCATTGTGAGCGATCGCGTTTCTTACTGCTCTTTTTGCTGCCACGGTAGCTTCTTGTCCGTGTTGATCTACTCCCATCCCCATTTCTATTATTAATCGTTTGTGTACCATTTTTTCCTGAAACTATTGTTTTTCTTTTCCTTGGTTTTCTGAGACAATAACGAATATTGAGCGCTCTCCCAATCCTATCCTTCTCTGTCGTGAGCAGAAAGTTTTTCTTGCAAAATCGACTCAACTCTCTCAGCTTGCTCCGCCAATGTTCACGAAAACCGATAATTATCGCCAAAAAATGCCTGATCGAGGCAAAGTATCTAATTATGAGCAAGTTCTCGCTCAACATCGAGGTTGGATTATTACGAAGAGGCGAGTCAAGAACAGATTATGGTTGCGTTGGCAACACCCCCAAGAGGATTTTGCTCGCTATGGTTGTTTGTATTCTGAGGAAGGGTCGGAGGAAAAATTAGCCTACGCGATCGCGCAAATTGATTTGATGATTGAGTTGGAATCGAGTTAATCAATTCTAGTCAGCAGTAGGTGAGCTTTTTGTCAACTTAATTAACGCCAAAGCTTGATGAAAATTCGCGCTCTCCAATTGGGTCTTTTTTCACCTCTTATTCGTGAATTGTTCCGTCGGGTAAAGTTGCGCCAGTTAAATTTACTCCGGTTAATTTGACCATAATTCGGTTTCCTGAACCAACTTTTGCTCCTTTTAAATTAGCTCCACTTAAATCTGCGCCACTAAAATCGGCACCAATTAAATTAGCTTCTTGTAAGTTAGCATTTCTTAAATTTGCTTGAAAAAAGTTAGCTCGGAAACAATTTGCTTTCCTTAAATTGGCTCCTTCTAAATTAACTTTGTGAAGAAAACCATCGCTGAGATTTGCTTCACTTAAGTTAGCGTTACTTAAGTTTCTATTCGCAAAATCTTTTTCGTGCAAATCTCGACCACTGAGATCTGCACCACTCAAATCTGAAAACGAATTTTTGGCTTTTCTCGATTGAGATTGAGTTGGAGGTTGAGTTCGAGTTTGAGTTCTTGGTGGATCTTGGTGTTGATAATGGTAATGATAGTAAGGTTGTCGTTTCGGTGGGGGAGATTTAGTGGTACTAATTGGTCTTTCGGTACGTGCTTTGAGCGAGCGCAATTGTTCGCGAGCAAAATTGATTTCTTTCAATTTTTCGGCGGCTTTTTGCTGCAAACGAGGATTATCTGCCGGAATCCGATCCGGATGCCAAATAAATGCTAAATCTTTATAAGCTAAATTAACTTCCTCTAGCGACGCTCCTGGCTTTAAATCTAAGATTTCGTAGCAACGAGCTATATTTTCCATCGTCCTCATACAGCATCTCCTCTGCCTATGTCTGCTAATTTAGCGCGATCGCTCTTCGCCCAGTCTAATTCTTGCTGAAAGCTTTTATCTTTGACAAAATCAGATAAATGTGATCCCAAAAAATACAACTAACTAAAGGAAAACTTCTTGAAGATTTCAGCAAGCAAATCTATTGCAAAGAGTTATCCTAAAGTAATTGGTGGTATCTCCAGCTTGTATGGTAGTGGAGATAATATCTTCTCGTAATTGTAGCAATTAAGCGAGATTCCTCAACGACCCTGGCGCTATTGTGCCAATCGCCACCAAAGCAAATTTTATGAGCCAACGCGAAAAACCTCCCCAATGGCAGATAGGATTGATTTTAACCCTCGGCGTTGCTGCTATTTCCAGCACCGCCATTTTCGTAAGATTAGCGACAGCCGCCGCCGAAGTTAGCGGAGTAGGCTTCAGTTTGTTTCTCGCTGCTTCTCGTTTAGCGATCGCCGCTTTAATTTTACTTCCGACATGGCGCAAATTAATCAAAACTCCCGTTCAGCGAAGTGCCTATTATTATGCGATCGCCGCCGGAATTTGTCTAGCCCTCCATATTGCGGTGTGGATTACCTCATTATCTTTCACTTCGATCGCTGCTTCAACCACATTAGTTACCACAAATCCAATTTGGGTAGCCCTTCTTTCTTGGTGGTGGCTTGGGGAAAAGCCAACGCGTTTAACCACAATTGGGATTATTATCGCACTCAGTGGCGGAATGGCGATCGCCTGGGGAGATTCTGGAAATCTTAGCCACGTCGTCACCAACCCAATTTTAGGCGACACTTTAGCACTCATCGGCTCTTGGTTAGTCAGTCTTTACTTACTTCTCGGTCGTCAAGCCCAACAAAAAGGATTAGCGATCGCGAACTACATCACTGTTGCTTATACTACCGCAGCCTTAGTCCTCTTACCACTACCAAGCTTATTTGGTTCCGGCTATCTCGGCTACCCCAAATTAGTATACCTTTACGTCTTCGGAATTGCGATCGTCTCCCAACTCATCGGACACACCAGTTTCAACTGGGCAATCGGCAGAATTTCCCCCACACTGGTAACATTAGCCATTTTATTTGAACCCATCGGCGCTAGTTTACTCGGCTGGCTAATTTTCTCCGAAATCCCCGGAAAATTCGTTCTTTTTGGCGCAATTATTTTACTTTTCGGCGTTGCCACTGCCGTCATTGGCAACCGCAAATCAACTGAGATTTATTAATTTTTACCACAATTCAGCTACTCTTAAATAGACAACTAAACAATAGCTACAGATGTCCCGTACAAACATTTTCGGCAACATCTCGATAAACTGCGCTTTTCTCGTCAAGAATTTTAACTTTACTCAAAACCAAAAAATAGCTATCATTAATGTCCAAAAAGGTAAAACAAACAAATTTGCTAAATTAAACAACAAAGAAAGTGTCATTGATGTCAAGAAAGTTTAAACTCAACAACGACATCCTACACCAAAAAAGTAAAATACGATGACAGATTCAACAGCAAAACCCGAACAAATCCGTGTTCATGTTTTCATTTCCGGAAAAGTTCAAGGAGTTGGCTATCGCTTCTCCACAGTCCACAAAGCCCAACAGTTACAAATTAATGGTTGGGTACGCAACCTCAGTGACGGGCGAGTCGAAGCAGTTTTTGAAGGAGAGAAAAAAGCAGTTGAAACTATTTTGGTATGGTGCGAAACAGGTCCAACAAGTGCAGTAGTGAAAGATGTGACAGTGAAAAACGAGGAATTAGAGGGAATCAAAGGATTTGAGACTCGTTATTGAATTCTGGGAACCGATGCAGCGAGTCTGCTTCAATAAACTCGTTACCCAAATCGTAGCAAGCAAGCAAAATATTTTCTGACCCAGACTAAATTTTGCAAACTTATCCTGAATTGACAGAAAAATCAGAGAAACTTTTAATTGTTGGTAGAGGAAATAGAAAAATTATCCAAATAATGAAACTGAAACTACCCCTAAAATTCGCAGCACTAGCCACAGCAGCATTTTCCGCGATCGCACCACTCAATCCTACTCAAGCACAAACTTTCGGTCAAACTGAAGTTACCCAAAATGACTTTGTTGCCGTTGCTTCACCAGCCGGAACCTCTCATAAACTCTTAATTATCGAACAAATTCCGGGACAGCGCCAATGTTGGAGCGAAAGTGGCTCTAATCCAACGATTATTAATCCATTATTAACCACTTTTGACTTTTCTGGTCATTGTCGCCGGAACACTGACAGTAACGGCTATTCCATCCGCGTTAACGGTGAAGACTTAGGCTTAGATTATCAACTGATGGTAGTTCGTCGCGAGGGAGAATTACAGTTAGTTGGCGCTCATCGTCGCGACTTCAGTCAGCCTTATATCGTCATTGGTAGAAGTGGCGGACTAACCAACGATTTTGCTAAATTTTACCTCGAACCCGGTTGGCGCTTCACCAAACGTACTTACAACGGCAGCACTTTAGGTCACGTTTATCTTACCAACGATGGACTCACTGGCGGAAATCCGGGCGGTGGTAATAGCGGTGGTGGTAATTCTGACTTAGCCTTCAGCGATATTGCTAACGATATCTATAAAGACGAAATCGCCGAAGCTGTGGATATTGGCTTTATTGCTGGCTTTAAAGAAGATAACACCTTCCGCCCTTTAAATGCTCTCACCAGAGAACAAGTGGTTTCAATGGCTCTCGAAGCCGTAAAAACCATCCCTAATGCTAATGTTAATGTTCCCACATCTACCTCTTCACGTCCCTATCCCGACGTAGAAACTTCTCGCTGGAGTGCCGCCAAGATTCAATGGGCAAAGCAAAATAATATTGTCAGTGGTTATCCTGATGGTAATTTTCGCCCCGCCCAAGCAGTTACTCGCGCTGAGTTAATGGCAATTATGAAACGAGCCGCCGAATATGGCAAGACCCAACGCGGTTTATCCAGCAAACTGAATGCGAAACAAACGGCGAAAAACTTCTCGGATACTGCTAATCACTGGGGTTCGACGTTAGTAACAGAAATGTCCGCTTATTGTGGCGTAGCTTCGCCTCTGAACGAAACAGGTAACGCATTTTATCCCGATCGCTCTTCTCAACGCAACTATGCTGCGGCGGCGACACTGCGAATGCTCAATTGCGTGAAATCGGATAATTAACGCCAAAAAAACCGGGGCATTTTGCCTCTAGTTGCAATTAGGGTGGGTTAATCCTCACCCTAATTTTTTTATCGAGATCCCGACTCGACTAAAATGGTTAGCAGTGACAAGGAGACGCTATTTTGAAAGGTCAGTCCACACAAAATATACAATCGATCGTGGGTGGCGCGATCGCGGCATTACTCATTCTCATCGCTTTTAACTCTTTCGTAATTATTAACCCAGGTGAAGCAGGAGTTCTCAGCATATTAGGAAAAGCTAGAGATGGCGCATTACTCGAAGGTTTACATTTTAAACCTCCTCTAGTTTCCGCCGTTGATGTTTATGATGTAACCGTACAAAAGTTTGAAGTCCCAGCCCAAAGTTCCACCAAGGATCTTCAGGATCTCACCGCTAGCTTTGCGATTAACTTTCGCCTCGACCCCCTACAAGTAGTAACAGTTCGCCGCGAACAAGGTACTCTACAAAATGTCGTCTCGAAAATAATTGCCCCCCAAACCCAGGAATCGTTTAAAATTGCAGCCGCAAGAAGAACTGTCGAAGAAGCAATTACCAAACGAGAAGAACTCAAAGCCGATTTTGATACTGCATTAGTCGAACGCTTAGATAAATACGGCATTATTGTCCTCGATACCAGTGTTGTTGATTTAGCCTTTTCTCCAGAATTTGCTCGCGCAGTCGAAGAAAAACAAATCGCTGAACAACGGGCGCAAAGGGCGGTATATGTAGCCAGAGAAGCCGAACAACAAGCCCAAGCAGACGTTAACCGCGCTAAAGGGAGAGCAGAAGCCCAAAGATTGCTCGCGGAAACCCTCAAAGCCCAAGGAGGTAAGTTAGTTCTCCAAAAAGAAGCGATCGAAGCTTGGCGACAAGGTGGTTCCCAAATGCCAAAAGTTTTGGTTATGGGTGGTGATTCTGATGCTACCGTTCCTTTCTTATTTAATCTTGGTGATGCTCTCGAAGCCACCACAAACTAAATTACATTAATTTGAAGAGCGCTGCACTACATGAAATGGTGTAGAGACGTTGCAGGCAACGTCTCTACATAAAATTCGTAGCATTTTCTTTTTCATTTGCTCTTGCCCTAAGAGCGCATTTCGAGATTGTTTTCGCTTCCACAATGAATTAAAAAATGTTTCCTAGTTTTCTCCCCTCCGAAGTCCAAAATCTGACTGAATCAACCTCAATTACGTTAGCTAAACAAATTGAGTGTGTCGATCTTGCTACTCCCCTCACGGACAAATTAATTCCCACAACTTACGTTCATCAAGGAAGTGGCGGCACACCTATTTTGTTATTACATGGTTTCGATAGTTCTGTCTTTGAATTTCGTCGGCTTTTTCCCTTATTAGCCGCGAAAAATGACACTTGGACTGTGGATTTTTTAGGATTTGGCTTTACGGAACGAATTTCTGAGTTAACTTTCGATCCTGTAGCAATCAAAACTCATCTTTACTCTTTCTGGAAAACTTTAATTCAACAACCAGTTATTTTGGTTGGGGCTTCGATGGGAGGTGCAGCCGCAATTGATTTTACTCTGACTTATCCGGAAGCAGTAGCAAAGTTGATTTTGCTTGATAGTGCGGGAATTGCTCCAGGTCCTGTAATGGGGAAATTTCTGTTTTCTCCTTTGGACTATCTGGCTGCGGAATTTTTACGTCGTCCCCAAGTCCGGAAAAAGATCAATTTTACCGCTTTTTTAAATAAAAGTCTGGTGACAACTGATGCGGAAATTTGTGCTGCTTTGCACTTAAAATCTGCTAATTGGCATCAAGCTTTAATTGCTTTTACAAAAAGTGGAGGTTATGGTTCTTTTGTCAAGCAACTTCCCGATCTTCAACAAGAAACTTTGATTATTTGGGGAGAAAATGACAAGATTTTGGGGACAAAAGCTGCTTTTCGGTTTGATAAATTGCTGCCGAATAGTCAACTAATTTGGATTAAAAATTGCGGTCATATTCCTCATCTCGAACAAGCAGAAGTCACGGCGAAGCATATTTTTGAGTTTTGTGATATTCTCTAAATTGTTTATTCAAAAGATAGTTTGAGCGGCGGTAGATAATTACTAATATAATCAAGCAAAGCTTGGATTAAAATAACTACACCGAACATTTCCAAACATTCTTCTACAGTGATGATTAAGGCATATATAATGTCATTTGCCCCGTAGGATTCTGTATACCAACCACCAATCAATTCCATTCCTAAAGCACCAGCCACATAAACTATCCCAGCAATAACGAAAGCGCGACGAGTTTGAGTAGGTAAAGCGAAAAGAAATCGTAAATAAATGAAAAGTAACAAAACTACCAAGATAGCCGCAGGTACAACCCAAGTATAGTAGAGAAGCCCACTAGCATTAAATATTGAGCGAAAAGTACCATTAGTTAACTCGTGGAAACTTGCTGTTTCGTCCATAGATAAGAGGAAAAAGATTATTGCTAAACCTATCCAATGACGAGTGTAGCGATCGCTATCTCTCTTCTTGACGAAAGCAATAATTGCGAACAACACACAGCAGATTAGTAACGCAACAGAAGAGTACCACGTGGGTAGGTTATTTTCTGCATCCAAGTAAAAGAACCTAACCAAATGTAAGCGTTGATAGTTGAGGTAATATTTAGCGAATTGTCCAATTAAACTGAAAACAGCCAAGCCGAAGACCGCAAAAACTAACAATTTGCTCAACTTTCGCCCCTGAATACGAAATTCGCAACTTTTTTTTTGGGAGGAGACGATTTGACTCGGCGAGGTTTTATCCATGAATTAATTATTTATAGTTTAATTTTAAGTTAATAAAAGATTAACAAGCTCTTTCCTGAATCTCTTCTGTCTGGGGAATGAAATTCTTAGGTACGGTTTTCGCTGTTGGTTATCCTCACTACAAATTTTCCAGTTGCAACGATAGAATTTATTTGTGAATAAGTGTAAAAACCTAGGAGTCAGACCTGAATGGCTAGTAAAGTAGAAAAGTCAGAGCAAGAGTGGAAAGAACAACTTACACCGGAACAGTATCAAGTCACGAGAAAGAAAGGAACCGAAAGAGCTTTCACTGGAAAATACCACGACAATAAGGAAAAAGGTACTTATAAGTGCGTTTGTTGTGGTCAACCACTTTTTACTTCGGAAACTAAGTTTAATTCGGGGACTGGTTGGCCGAGTTTTTGGGAACCTGTAGAGGAAGAAAATGTCTCTTATGAGAGCGATCGCAGTTTATTTATGACTCGAACAGAAGTATTATGTTCTAATTGCGATGCACACTTAGGTCACGTTTTCAACGACGGACCAAAACCCACAGGTAAGCGTTATTGTATCAATTCGGCTTCCCTAGATTTTGAGAATAAATAACTTATTTAGAGACGTTGGGTGCAACGTCTCTACTAATATCTAGCCAAGATTTGGAGATTTTATCTTAATACAATTCGTACTTGAGCAAAGTGCAAGGTAACGAACCATTATAAACAGGAAATCGCCGCGAAGCTTTCAAACCAACTCGTTTCGCTAATTCTTTGTTTCCCGTCAAAATATAAGCAGTCCAACCTTTAAATCTCTGCTTAAAAACATCTCCAAGTAACTTATAAAATTCTCCCAATTCTTTGACATCTCCGAGGCGTTTTCCGTAGGGAGGATTGCAAATAATTATTCCCGAATCAGCGATTGGTTCAACTTCAATTAACTGTTTTTGCGAGAAACTGATTTGGTCTTCTAATCCGCATTTTTCGGCATTAATTTGCGCTTCCTGAATAACTTTTTGATCGGCATCGCTACCCAAAATTGGTGCTGGTAATTCTGCTAATTGACTATTTTGTGCTTCCTGGATAATTTCTTGCCACAAATTAGGGTCAAAATCGCGCCAAGTTTGAAAACCGAATCGTTTTCGATACAATCCTGGCGCAATATTTAAACTTTTTAAACAAGCTTCTAAAGGTAATGTTCCCGAACCACATAAAGGGTCAAAAAAAGGTAAATCGGGTGAATATTCAGCGATGGTTAATAATGCAGCAGCGAGGGTTTCTTTGAGTGGGGCTAATCCCATTGCGGGACGATAGCCACGACGATGTAAACTATCTCCAGAACTATCTAAACTTAAAGTGGCTCGATCCTGGTAAATGTGAAGATTGATTAACAAATCGGGGTTTTGGACATCGACACTGGAACGTTTCCCGGTTTGCTGACGTTGTTGGTCGGCGATCGCGTTTTTCACTTCCAAGGCACTAAAATGAGTATGATTAAGCTTACGATTGCCTCCAGTGCAGTTTACCGCTAAAGTATTGAAGGGCTGAAGATATTCTGACCAAGAAATTTTTTGCACTTCACGGTACAATTGCTCGCGATTATGACAAGGAAATTCTTTAATTGGCATCAATACCCGAAAAATAGTTCTCGCCCAAAGATTGACTTTGTAAAGCAACGCTTTGTCACCAGAAAAATGTACGCCAGTAAAATCTGGACGGACTTCTTTCCCGCCCAAGGCTTCAATTTCTTGTGCTGCAATTGACTCTAAGCCGCGAGCAACGGTAGCAAAATAAGAATTCATTTTTACACTAATATTTTAACAATAAATTGAATTGAAATCAATGGTTAATTTACTCAAACTTCCTCAAAAAATTATGCTCCTTGGTTCGGGAGAATTAGGTAAAGAATTTGTCATCGCTGCCCAACGTTTGGGTAATTTTGTTGTTGCCGTTGACCGCTATCCGAACGCACCAGCAATGCAAGTTGCTGATTGTGCAGAAGTTATTTCGATGCTTGACGGCGACCAACTAGAAACAATAGTTGAGCAATATCAACCTGATTTTATTGTCCCAGAAATTGAAGCAATTCGCACCGAAAAATTAATCGAATTTGAGCAACGAGGCTATACAGTTATTCCGACCGCAGCCGCTACTAATTATACAATGAATCGGGATCGGATTCGTGAATTAGCTTCTCAAAAACTAGGAATTAGAACAGCAAAATATGCTTATGCTTCCTCTTTAGAAGAATTACAACAAGTCGCTGCTGAAATTGGCTTTCCTAACGTAGTTAAACCTGTGATGTCATCGTCAGGAAAGGGTCAATCTGTGGTCGAATCTAAAGCAGATGTAGAAAAATCCTGGAATTACGCGATCGCGGGTGCAAGAGGAGCAAGTAACAAAGTAATTATTGAAGAATTTATTGACTTTGAAATTGAGATTACGCTCTTGACAATTAAACAATGGAATGCAGCGACAATTTTTTGTTCGCCAATTGGTCATCGTCAAGAAAGAGGCGATTATCAAGAATCTTGGCAACCTGCAAATATTTCTCCAAAAATGGTAGAAGAAGCGGAAAATATTGCTCGCAAAATAACCGATGCTTTAGGCGGTGCCGGAATTTTTGGGGTGGAATTTTTTATCACTAAAGATGAGGTAATTTTTTCCGAACTTTCTCCTCGTCCTCATGATACAGGAATGGTAACTTTGATTTCGCAAAATTTCAATGAATTTGAGTTACATTTACGGGCAATTCTCGGCTTACCAATTCCCAAAATAGAACTATTTGCTCCTTCAGCGAGTGCAGTTATTCTAGCACAAGAAGATTCTGACTCAATTAGATTTTCAGGTGTCACAGAAGCTTTAGCAATAGAAGATGTTGATGTGCGTTTATTTGGGAAACCGAATTCTCGTCCTTTTCGTCGGATGGGAGTAGCTTTAGCGAAAGGAAACTCAGTTGCAGAAGCCAGAGAGAAAGCGCAATCTGCTGCACAGAAAATTGAAATTATTAAGGAGTAATTGGGCGAAAATAAACTATGAAAAAGTTGATTTTACTGTTGTTATTAGTCACATTTTGGTTTGCAGTTGCGCTTCCAGCAGAAGCAGCTTTTTGTCGCAGCTTAAATAACCAAGAAATTTGTATAGTTAGTATTAAGCGAAGTGCAAAAAATTATTGGGAATATCGAGTAATTATTAGTGTTGACGGTGAAAAGAAACCGCAAGAAGTTTATGACTGCCGATCGCGTGTTAAAATTCAAGCAGATGGTAAGGCGGTTTTCTTCGAGTCAAACGGTGCTGGAAATTTTATTTGTAGCTACTTTTAGTGCTAGGATAAACTATGTCTAATCTCTACGAAACTGATTTCTATGCCTGGACGCAAACTCAAGCAAAACTACTACAATTAGGTAATTTTAGCAAGTTAGATTTACCAAACTTAATTGAGGAAATCGTATCCTTGGGAAAACAGCAACGTCAAGAATTACGAAATTACCTCAGTATTTTACTCGGACATTTGTTAAAATGGCATTTTCAACCGGAAAAACGTAGTCGTAGCTGGTTAGCAACAATTCGCATCCAACGACGGGACATTTTAAGATTACTGCGAGATAATCCGAGTCTGAAATCTTACCAAGAAGAAGCATTAGCAGAAGCTTATCAAAATGGGAGAGATTTAGCAGTAAAAGAAACTAACTTACCTTTTTCAACGTTTCCCCAGGATTGTCCTTATAGCTTAGAAGAGATTTTAGGCGATCGCTACTACCCCGGTCAACCCAGTCCCGAATTAGA
>JAWQFW010000085.1:0-18425 GCA_035968095.1 Oscillatoria sp. PMC 1068.18 | reverse complement strand
CCCCCCAGAAGAGTTCCTACCCTTCCCAGCCCCGGTGCGGCTGACTTACTCAAACCTTGAGGGTACTGGTGCTTGGGGACTGGCGATCGCCAATTCCCAATTACTAAAAAATAATCACCCTCTGAGAATGGCATAATTTACCAAACCCACAGGGTAAACACAAATTGTTGAACTAAATTAAATCTTTCTTAGAGTAAACCCAAACCTTTCATTTTGGCGATCGTCTTTGGTCCAGCAATACCATCGATCGCTAAACCATATTTTGCCTGGAAATTAGCAACGGCTGCGGTTGTCAGTGGACCATAAGCCCCATCAACAGAAGTACCATAACCGCCACGGTTTAAAGCTGCTTGCAAAGTTCTTACAGGTACGCCCGAAGAACCAACTCCCGACTTCAACACTGTACTACCACCTAGTCGGTTGCCGCTAGTGTAGGGAGCATAAACCCAATTTCCACTAGAAAGCTTGTACCAACTGCCATTAGTAGCAACTACAGGCTTAAGTGATGCACCATTTCTGACACAAACCACTTTCGCATAATTTGTCCCCGGACCTGTGCGTGCATTCAAACAACCACCACTAGGAGTATTTACTACTAATGCTGATGCTGGAACGGCGGCACTCAGAGAACCGAATAATACAGCAACTCCGAGTAAATTTAGCCAAGTTGAATTAGGTAATTTTGTCCAATTCAACTTGAATTCAGGAAGGTCGTACTCGATACCTGCGGCTTCTTCGTAAGCAGAGTAAGATTGAGCATAAGCGAGTGCTTCCACGCTTTCCTCCTTTTGCTATTAATAAGTATTAATTTTTGCTAATTTTCTCATCAATTAGCGTCAATTTGAGAGAAATTGACTTGGTTATGCGACCATTATACTGTCAATTTCTAATGTGACAAGTTTAAGGAAAAGAAAAAGGATTTCGCATCCTCCCTAAGTCTAGGTAGTTGTAGCAAAATCCTTTTTTTTAAGAAAAATAAAGTTCGTGATTTAATCCAAAATTTCAGTCCGAATTTGACGACCGTTACGCCTAACTTCAACTCGTTCTGGACTGACATAATAAGAGTAACTGCCATTATCAGCGCGATATTGACCGTTACCGAGAGCATAAGCAGGTAAGCGGACAAAAATAGTCGGATTTTGTTTTGATTGTCCGATATAAATCAACTGATTCTGCTGTTGACAAACACTGACGCGGAAGTTATTAGTTTCTCCGGTAATAATTGCTTCGCCAGCGCAGTTTGTGGTTGAGGAAAAATTGTTATTGGCTGGTACTTTTGGAGTAACTGGTTGTGGAGTGACTGCTTGAGGTGAGGGAATTTTGCCTGCAACTAATGGGGGTAGATAAGGTAGAGGATCGCTCAAATTACCGTTGCGATGCAGTTCAAAATGGACATGAGGTGCGATACTGTTACCTGTACTACCCATAGTCGCGATCGCTTGACCTTGCCGTACAAAATCACCTTTCTTGACTAAAAGGGTTTGATTGTGACCGTAAACGGTCAAACTATTATCAGAATGCTTAATCCGGATTTCGTTACCTAAACCAAAGTCATCCCAACCGGAAGTGACAACTTCACCATCTGCGGCTGCAACGATTGTCATTCCTATGGGTCCCGCGATATCAATTCCTGGATGATCGCTACGGTAGCCATAAGCAAAAGTACCTTGAGCGGGCCAAATATATTGCCTAGAAACTTGATTTTGGGTTGATTCTTGGGCGACTGCAACGGGTAAAGAGGGAACCAGATCTTTAATTAGTGTCGGGAAAGCAAAGACAACAGTCAAAAGAGCAAGTAACTTGAGAATTGGCGATCGTTTCATGTTGTTCACGAAATAACAATTTTTGCTGGTGTTTCTCTCAGCAGTAGCAGCATTCAGGATAATTTTAGAACTCGCATCCCAAAAGCAGCGATCGTAGCGGTAGGCATTAATTGCCACTCCCCAGTTCAGTTTAATTTATCTTAATTATCTTGACTTTTGAGCAATAACTTGCACTAAAAATCGCAAAATTAACTCTGAAACCAAATCGATTTGGCGAACAAAATCACCAAAGCTAAACCCAGCCACAGTAAAAAACAAAAGCGCATCAACTGCAACCCTTGGTGAATTTTCGCCGGAGTAATTAATTCTTTCGGTTCTCCCAAAAGCGGTTTGTACTTAAGAACCCCACCGTAAAAATTTGTTCCTCCCAACTGTACATCCAGAGCCGCCGCAAAAGCGCATTCACTCCAACCCGAATTGGGGCTAGGGTCAGCTTTTGCATCTCGCAAACAAAGTTTCCATACCTGCAAAAATTTTCCTCTCAAAGCGATACTGAACACCGTCAGCCGACAGGGAAACCAAGTTAAAAAATCTTCTAATTTTGCGCTCGACCAACCGAGATCTAGATATGGTTCTGTAGTGTAACCTACCATCGAATCCAAGGTACTCGCTGCTTTATAAGCTAGTGCAAAAGGAACGCTCCCAATTCCGGGGAAAAATACGCCCACCAGAGCATAAAATAGCGGTGCTGTCACTCCATCAGTTGTATTTTCCGCGATCGTTTCCAGGACAGCCCGTAGCACTTCTGGTTCGTCAAGATTTTCCGTATCTCGACCCACATATCGACTTAAATTAGTCCGAGCTTCTGGGAGGTTTCCGACACTTAATGGTTGCAGAACATCTTCAGCCGCAGCACGTAAACTACGAGTTGCAAAACAGCTAGCTAAAAGAATAGTTTGAGTAAGAATACCTCCGATTGGATGTAACCAAGTTGCCACTCGGACGAGTAACCAACCAGCGATCGCACTCCCGAAAATTAGCGCGATCGTTAAGCCAATTCCTGCGATTCGTCTCACCAGTTTACTAGGAAACTTTCGGATCGTAAACTGCGTGTAGCGCGAAATTATCCAGCCCATAAATTGCACTGGATGAGGTAAAGCCCCAGGATCGCCAACGAGATAATCTAGAGTCGCAGCTAAAACTAAAATTAGTGGATAATTGAGCGAGTTAAGGGTAAGGAAATCCTGATTAATCACGATCGCCAGATTGTCCTTTACGGATCTGCTTGACATTTTCTGACCAATTTACACCATCAAAAAATTCGATCTCAAATCGAGATGCAACGTCCCCATCCAAACAGCGAATATTGACATCATAAGCATCCGGATGAGAACGAGGACGATAAAAAGGGTGAATCCCACAAACACGACAAAAGAGATGTCGAGCAGTTTCGGTGTTAAAGGTATAGGTAGACAGAAAATTCGCACCCTTGAGTAACTGAAATTTTTCCGGGGGTACGATCAAGTGTAAAAAACCTTTTTGACGACAAATTGAGCAATTACATTCCAAACCCTCATGTTTGTCTACTACCACTTGGAAGCGAACTGCACCACAGTGACACCCTCCTTGATAGGTTACAGATTCGTTAGTTTTTGTCATGATCAATAAAATTTTGGTGCGATAAGTAAATAAAAAGTCACATTGAGGTGAGCAAGAGTTTACTTTAGTTTGGCTCTGCTGGTTTAAACTACAAAGCTGGTTTCTTCTCCGAGAGCAGCTTGCCAACTACGAGCATCATAGTATAGGTCTGCTAAGGTAATACTGTAAAGTGCTTCTTGGAGTTTTTTGTGTAGTCGTTGCCATAAACAAAATGTTACCCAATCTTCTGTCGCCGAAGCATCAGGAGTATGATGAGCAAGGGGCGTAACCGTTTCTCCTACTGCGGCTAAGATTTCCCCAAGAGCAATTTGTGCAGGTTGACGAGCAAGTTTATAACCTCCAGAAGCTCCTCTTACTGACTTTACTAAACCAGCATGACGCATTTCGATCAATAACTTTTCTAAATAAGCAGCAGGAATGTCTTGTCGAGCCGAGATTGCCTTGACTGAAGTAGGTTTTCCCTTGGGCTGTAAACTAATATCTAATAACGCTTTGACGCTGTAATGTCCGCGAGTAGTTAATTTCATCTTTAATTTCGGTTTATAGCTTTGATCTAAAAACGATCTCGAACTGATTATTTGCATTCGCTTGGCGATCGCTGTTTGCTTGTCTTAGTGGTAAGCTACTCTTTGAGCAGAGTGTTACCAAAATTTAACTTGTACCAGTGTTAATACCTAGAACTTCTGCCGCGATCGCCGTTGGTTATTTTTTCGCGATCGCGCTCTCAAGTACCATAATTGGTAAATAATTACTAACTACTAAGCTTCAGCATACTCGCTGATTAAACACCGGGCAAACACTTTGGTTGAATGCTTCAATATTCTATCTGTATTCTCTAGAAAATCCTCTCCTCTCCCTATCTCCAGTCAAGAATGTTCTAGCTATTTCTTTGAAAATTGCAGATTGAAGCTTAAAAAATTAATCTTGACTCGACCAATTGTTTGCATCTAGTTGACCTTATGCGTGTAATATAGAATTATCTACTGATAACAGACAACGATTTTCTTGTCTTTGTTACTGGATAATTAAGCAAAGAACTTGTAAACTATACAAGTCATTAGTTTGAGATCGAGTTGATGGCTAATAAAAAGAAAAAACCCGAACCCTTAACTGGGGAAGCATTGGTCAGAAAAGTTAAAGACTTAGGCAACCTCAGTAAAGAGGAAAAAGCCAGAGAATGTGGTTACTACACCGTAACTAAAAACGGTATTGAGCGTGTTAATATGATGAAGTTCCTTAATGCTCTTATTGATGCAGAAGGAATTGAGTTAGATAGCAGTTCTAACGGTAACGGTCGTGGCGGACGCTCTGCTAGTTATAAAATTAGTGTCCAGTCTAACCATAATCTCTTGATTGGCGCTGCTTATACTAGAAAGATGGGCTTAAAACCAGGAGATGAATTTGAAATTACTCTGGGACGAAAACATATTCACCTGAAGCAAATTAATGCTGATGATGAGGAATTTGAGGAAGAATCCCTTGCTAACTCCCCTGACTAAAGTGAAAAGAAAGTTCTTGGGGAAAAATAGCTAGCATAGCTGCATCAAACAACCCCATCGTTGCTGGGGTTAACATTTGTAAAAAAAACTCGGCGGAAATTCAATCTCAAGTTAAAGATTCCTGAGCTTTAAAGTCGAAAATTACCTAGTTTAATCTTGAGTATTAATCCCTCTATCCACCTGAGTGAGGGTTGAGGGTGGCTTGGGTTTATTTTCGTCTAGTTTTGTACAAGTAGATGGCAAAAAAATTTCTCAAGCTGGTTATGAACATTAGCTTGAGAAATTGTTTGCTAACAAGACTGAGGCGCTTATTTATTTAGTTTCACTTTTAGTAATCAGGACAAAGTTAGGTGGTGCAGTACCTAACTCTTGGACTGAGGCTAAATTCAATTCGTTTAAAGTATCCGCCGCGAGTAACAGATAAGGCGTAGCTTGTTCTTGCCAATATTGTTTGAACCATTCTTGTTTTAGTTCTTCCTCAGAAGTGGCATTTTGGGCGGCTCGATTTTGTGATAACTGTTCTAACTCAGCTTCAGGAGGAGTTAAAACAGGCTTCTCGCTATAAAAATCTAACGAAGGACGACGATAGTCAAAAGAAGTATAAACAGTTTCGTTTGGTGGTGTAGCTACCTTAATAATTCCTGCAACTGGTTGGACAGGAAAAGCCTCGTTTAGTTCCCAAATCCAGTAAGGAGAACTCACAAAGAGTAACAACGAGATATACATTCCCCAAACGAGCATGGAAAAAAATTGCTCATCCTTCCTTTCAATTAAAACTGCCGCAGTGATTGTCGTTAAAGCAACTGCTCCCAAAATAATGATTAAAGAGCGATCGCCATCAGCCGCCATCCCAAAATAAATACTAGCCCCAGTAGCTACCAGTGCGAGGAAAGCTAAGATAATTTTCCACCAACGAGGATAAGCCAAAAAACTCGGCAAAGCACGAACTTCAGCTAAGGCGGCTCCCGCAGCCAAAGCTAAGGCAGGATAAAAAGGGATAATGTACCAAGGCAGTTTCGTCACCATCACCGAGACAGCAACCAAATAAACCCCACTCCAAATCAAAACTAATTTTGCCCAACCCCAGTTGCGATTTGTCCAAGCCAAGCGCCAACCAGAAACAGCGAACAAAAGCCAGGGTAAAGTATATTTGACAATTTCCAACAAATAGTACCAAACTGGAGCGTGATGATTTTCCACACTCGTCCAAATACGGTTAAGAGACTGAGCAAAGATACCCGTACTGAGAAAATCACCAGTATATTGCTGCCATTGAACAGCATACCAAGCGATCGCCGGAACACTGCCCAAAAACAAACCAGTCCAAAAATAAAGCGAAAACAGCAATCTCGGCGTATCCCAAGCCAAAAAAGCTAAAGCAATTACCGCAATCAACAGAGCCATAATTCCTTTAGTCAAAGCAATTAAAGCCAAACCAATTCCCGTACCCAAAGCCCAACGTAAATCGCGACGGGATCGCAAAGTACACCAAAGAGTCAAAATTGTAAAACAAAGAATCGGTCCATCGAGCATTGCCAAACGTCCATGACGTAAAACAGGCAATAAAGTCAAATAAACCAAACTCGAAAAAACCGCCGGAGTCCGAACCAAAAAAAGCTCTCTCCCCAAACAGTAAAGTAAAGGAACCGAAACCGCAGTTAACAAAGCACTAGGTAAACGAGTCGTCCACTCCGAAACTCCAGCCAACGAATATAGTGACGCGATCGCCCAATGAATCAAAGGAGGCTTATTCAAATAAGGCTCTCCCCACAAAGTCGGAAACAGCCAATCCTCTCCCTGCCAAATTTCCTTAGCCACCTGAGCGATCGTACCCTCATCCCAATCTCGCAGAGGCAAACCACCCAAATTAGTCAAATATAGAACCAAAGCAGCAAGCAGTAAACCAGAAATCCACAGCCATTCGATACCTGCATCGTGGCGGCGAATCGTTTTTCCTAAACGACCCCAAGTAAAAGTTTGACGCTCCATAAGATAATAATTGAGATTACTTTTTTTGATTAATGAGCTAAAACACTTAACCTATTTCTCTAGTCTCTCAGCTACAACTAGATCCGAGTCAGTGGAGGCGCGATCGCACAACTAAATTTTGTCTCCTTGGACAAAAAGCAGCAAGCACAAGCTATCTCCCCACCAAATAAAATCTTAACTTTCCCAGCAAATTATCCCAACCAACCCCGATCCAACTTAACTAAAACCAAACTTCACCAGTCCACAACCTGCGAATTTCCTCATCTTCCGCCAGCCAAACCTCATCCCCACAACCTTTCGGCAAAAGACAAATCTCCCCATAGCTACAACCAACCAAAATCATTCAGCATCACTTCTGATAACTTCCCACCTGCTCCCCCGAAAACTTTTGTTTAAATTAATAATCGAAAGTTGTAAGATAATAAAAGCTTATTCATTATCCTGACCTCAATACCGGGCAAACCCAAACCAATTCACCTCTATAACTCCCCCACAACTAAAATCAGCAAAAATTCCCTCCCTCAGATTAGCAAGAAAATCTTCTCAAGCCATTGCGTGTAAAAACCTAAAGATCGATAAAATAAAGTGTTCACTATTGAACTCAAAAATTTCACCTTGGACAATATTGCTCATCGCCAGCAAATTCTGACCAAGGTAAAGCTAAAAAAACTAGATTGGTTGAAAATTCCGATTGAATTATCTCAACCAATCGCCAAAAAGATTGATTAAACTAAACTAATGCTTTCTAAAAGCACAAACCAATTAATCAAAACCTGAGTTGCTCGCCTGCGAAAATCAAGCCTATGGAAGGATCTTTTGAACTTACCCTACAAATAGTAATCGCAGTCCTTGCAGGCATTAGCGCCCAGGTTGTGGCGGAATATCTCAAAGTGCCAAGCATCGTCTTCTTACTGCTATTCGGCATCATGCTCGGCAGCGACGGTTTGGACTTGCTACACCCTCACCAGTTGGGTGTTGGTCTGGAAGTGATTGTTGCTCTCTCAGTAGCCGTAATTCTCTTTGAGGGAGGACTAAATTTAGAATTACGAGCTTTAGGTAGAGTTTCTGGTAGTCTGCGTAATTTAGTTACCTTCGGAACCCTACTAACTTTGCTTGGGGGCGGGATGGCGGCTCATTGGCTGGCAGAATTCCCTTGGCCGCTAGCATTTCTTTATGCTTCTTTAGTTGTAGTTACAGGACCAACAGTAATTAGTCCCTTGCTCAAATACGTGGAAGTAGACCGCCAAGTAGCTACTTTGTTAGAGGGAGAAGGAGTTTTAATCGACCCAGTAGGAGCAATTTTAGCTGTTGTCGTCCTCGATACGATTTTTAATAGCGATGCTGGTGCTGTCGAAATAATTAGCGGTCTGTTGCTCCGTTTGGGCATTGGTGCCATTATCGGTGCTGCTGGTGGCTGGTTGTTGAATTTAATTCTTAAGCTAGGCAGTTTTATTTCCGAAGATTTGAAAAACTTGGTAGTTTTGGCAGGAGTTTGGGGTTTATTTGGATTAGCCCAAACCGTCCGCTCAGAATCGGGTTTGATGGCTACTGTAGTTGCGGGAATTGTCTTGAGAGCTTCTTCAATCCCGGAAGAAAGGCTTCTGCGTCGCTTTAAAGGGCAGTTGACTGTTCTGGGTGTCTCGGTTTTGTTTATTCTGCTTGCTGCTGATTTATCGATCGCTAGTATTTTTGCCTTGGGTTGGGGCAGTGTCTTGACAGTGCTGGTGTTAATGTTGGTAGTACGTCCGCTTAGTATCACTTTGTGTACCTGGAAAAGTGGGCTGAATTGGCGGCAAAAGTTATTTTTGGGTTGGGTCGGTCCAAGGGGAATTGTTTCGGCTTCGGTAGCTTCTTTATTCGCGATTTTACTGACTCAAAGAGGCTTTAATGGCGGAGATTCGATTAAAGCGCTGGTTTTCTTGACGATTATGATGACAGTTTTAGTCCAAGGGCTGACTGCGCGTTGGGTTGCTCACTGGCTGAAAATTACTTCTTCGGAAGCAACTGGAGCGGTAATTATTGGCTGTAATCCCCTTGGTCGCTTGGTGGGACGACTGTTTCAAGAACAGGGAGAATCTGTGGTACTGATTGATACCGATCCTGAAGCTTGTCAAAAAGCAGAAGAGGAAAATCTGCGCGTTTTTCAAAGTAGCGGACTCGATCCTGATGCTTTAGAAGAAGCGGGAATTGAATCAATCGGGACTTTTCTGGCGTTAACTAATAATGGAGAAGTGAATTTGGTTTTGGGACAGCGCGCGATCGAAGAGTTTGAGCCTCCTCGTGTTTTAGCAGTTTTTCCGAAAAATAGCCCAGCCAATAATCAGACTAATAAAGGCAAGGTTAGTCAAGCTTTTATTGCTCAATTACCGATTAAAACTTGGAATCAGTATCTTCAAGAAGGACAAGTTAAGTTGGGGAGAACTGTACTCAAGGAGCCAGGTTTTACTTTCCAACAAGCTCATCTGAATGCTTTAATTCGTGCGGGGGAATTGTTACCGTTATTGGTGAAACGGGAAAGACGTTTACAAGTGGTGAAAGCTGCGGAAGAGTGGCGTGCAGGTGACGAAATTATTTATATTCTTCACGATCCTCGACCGAAATTGCTTAAACGTCTCTCTGGTGGTAGTTCTAGCTCTCGTCTGGCTTTGGAAAAACTTCCGGAGGTTGAGGAAGTACCGATTGCGGCTCCACTGTCTGAATCGACTGAGGAGAAGGTGAGTGAACCAGTTAATCAATAATTGAGTGACGATCGCCTCAGCAATGAATAAATTTTCTGGGATCGGCTATTTCTCTTGGTTAATCTTCCCGAAAATGTCAAGATGGATTTAGAAAATTTGGAGAAGGTAAGAAAAATTTATGGATGTCAAAGTTGTGCTGCTAGTGTTGACGGCTCTTTTTATTCTTTCTAGCTTGTTCTTTGGCACTAAAAACGGCTTTTACGATTCGGATAATTATCACGGCAATGGTTCGGCTCACTGAAAACTTCCTTTTTTGCTTTTCCTGAAGGAATTGCCCAGACTAGCGTTTGGTCATGATATAATGACAATTCATGCAAAAAAGATGGTTTTGCCGTGGGACGGAGTATGAATCAACATCGCTCCACCACTTTTGAGGAATTGCTGACGTTATCCTGTCTTCCCTATGGCGTTGCTCATGGGGGAGAAGGTGTTTGTTTGTTGGTGCGGATGGGACCTCATCGCATTCTTCTTGATTGCGGTTTGAGTGATATTTCTGAGCTAGAAAAGTTGAGCGCTGATCCGGCGGATTTACTGTTGTGTTCTCACGCTCATCAGGATCATGCACAAGGTTTGTTAGCCTTACACCAGGCTTTTCCACAAATGCCAATTTATGCTTCGGAAGTAACTACGGAGTTATTGCCTCTGAATTGGGAGGAGTGGAGAAAAACAGCATTTGTGCCATTTTGTCAAGCTTTGCCTTGGCGATCGCCGATCGAGTTTTGTGACGGTTTGAGTGCCGAGTTGTTCCCGGCTGGTCATTTACCTGGTGCCGCCGCGATTTTATTGACTTATAAGAATCCTGAACAAAAGCGCTCTCGTAGTTATAAATTGCTTTATACAGGCGATTTTTCCGTTTCTAATTCGCGATTGGTTGATGGTTTATCGATTGAGTCTCTACGCGGGTTAGCCCCCGATGTCCTGATTATTGAGGGGAGTTACGGCACCGCACGACATCCTCGCCGCAGACAGCAAGAAAAACAATTGATGGAACGAATTGAGCGCGCGATCGCTAATTCCCAAAGTGTTCTCTTACCAGTTCCTTCTTTGGGCTTAGGTCAAGAAATTTTAATGCTTTTGCGCTCTCATCATCAGTTTACAGGTCGCGACTTAGATATTTGGGTTGATGCTACTGTCGCTACAGGATGCGATGCTTACCTGGAACTGTTGCCTCATTTTCCCGCCTCAGTACAAAATTTTGCCCGACATCAGCCTTTGTTTTGGGATGAACGAGTACGTCCGCGAGTGCGTCGCTTAAGTCCAGAAGATCGCGGTAAAATCAGTCAAGCTCCTAGTATAGTTCTGACCGATTATACAACTCAATTAAGAGAATTTTGTCATCCAGACTCCGGCGCTTGGCTAATTTTACTTCACGAACATCCTCGCCTGAAAATGCCTCCTGACCCCAGACAAATTTTAAGTATTGCCAGTGAGATTCGGACTCTTGGTTCTCCTAACTCAAATCGGCTCCAGATCGAAACTTATTTACTTGCCCAGCATAGTGATGGTTTGAACACTACTCAGCTAATCCACAATTTACGCCCACAGCACGTGATTTTTCTTCACGGTTCCCCTGCTTACTTAGCAGATTTAACTAGCTTAGAAGAGCTACAAAATCGCTATCAATTACATTCGCCTCGCGCAGGAACCCTGGTAGAATTACCGATTGGCGATAACTTTATTCAACCTGCACCACCTCTAGAAACTCATTACGAAGGAGAGTTAAATGAATTAGCTGATGGCGTAAGCATTAGTCTACCTGATGCTCTCACCACTGACCCTCGCTGGAATAACTTTGCGGATACAGGTTTAGTGGAAGCTCGCTGGCAGGGAGAAGAACTGGTGTTGCGAGGTTTATCGCAACGGGAAGTTTTAACTCAAACTAACAATGCCAAAATGCCACTCGATATTGATTGTTGTGGTAATTGCCGTCACCAAAGGGGGCAGCGTTGCTCTAACCAAGCTTCTCCTCTTTATGGTTTTAAAGTCACCCCAGAAGGATACTGCCCAGTTTACGAACCTACTAACCCCCAAAACGAAAGATAGCTTGATTAACTTTCGAGATTAGTCGCGATCGCCCTCTGGATATTGAGGTCTAATTTGTTCTGCTTCTGGACAATCGTCAGAAACTTGGATTTCCGTATTTCCTCTGGGAACTGACGCTAGTTTTTGAGTCACAGAACCAATACTCTCTAGACGAACCATTTCTTCCCAAGAACTAACTTCCTCATCTTCTTCGGTTTCATAACGAATTGTCACTAAATCGCCCTCTAAATCGACGATCTGAGCATTTTCAATCCAACGTTGCTGGTCCCGCAAGAACAAGCAAACTTCACGATTATCTGCACAGAGTTGATAAATCTTGCGGTGTAGCATGGTTAGCTTCTCCTAAGCTGATACTTTCTTACTAGCTTTGTGATTTTTTGTGTTTTGTCGCTTTGAAACACAAGACGAAAACTTACCTAATCGAACTAACAGAGTTGTATCTAGGTAGGTTTGAGGTTGTCTGATTTGCCACCCTTAACCGAACGCTTCGCGTACATCGAATCGTTGAGCGCCATGCTATGAAGTTGCTTTGATTCGACCCAGGCAATTCCCATCGAGCTAACGGTTTAAGGATAATCGATATTTGGATACCAACAGTTTAAAGTAATGTTGGTGTTTTGCTTACGATCTAATTCTACGCCACAGCTACCACATACAGAGATTCGTGAAGATAATGGCATTTTTCGGCGATTTTTCATCAGCGCATAGTCAACATCCCGACTCGGAATGGAAGAATAGTTTTCTTGACATTTATTAAAAATGGCTTTGGTTGTTTTGGGCAACAAATAATTTTTTCATTAAATAGTGAGTAGTTTGCTGGTTCAGGAGCGACTATTTCTTGTTAGCTATTTTCGGCGATCCTCAACACTGCTCTATCCTAACAAAATTGTCATTAGCAAATTTTCGCTGGGAGTGAACAGAGAGCGGGAAAAGCCTTTTTAACTAATTGTTATTTCTTCTTCCCACTGTAGATATTGTATCTTAAGACTTTGCTTTAGATTCATTTGGTTGCTAACGAATTGACAGATCGTGCTGGAGTCCGAGCTTCGGATTCACCTTCAGCTTGTCAATCTCATTGAGGGAAATTTTTTCAGACAAATTTTATTTTGTCAAGAGCCAATCTACTCATTGATTTTTGCTGAGAATCTCTCGAATCTTCAGCGCCACCAAATCAGGTTGTTCAATCATCGACATATGTCCACAATCAGCAATTTCAATCACATTCGACCCGCACGAGCCAAACAAGTGATGAAAGCTAGCTAAATGATGCACATACTTAGGTTCCATAATTTTATCTTGCGCCCCAGCCAAAAAGTAAACTGGTTGTTGCAGACGGGCGACAATTCGTGGTAGTTGGTGTACTTCCGACTCTGTGGTTGAATCGAGTAAAGCACCCAAAGCTGCTTGAGTTTCTGCCTTGACAAAATCCAAAACTCGCTGACGCGCCCAATGGCGAGTCAAGGGACGAGCAACCATTGCTCGTGCAAAAACTAAATCAATCAAAGGCACGTATTTCAGCCAACCAAAGCGCCTTTTCACCAATTGCTGACCCGCAGTGCGAAAGCGTTCAAACTCTTCTTTAACATAAATACCGCCTCCAGAGTTAAGACAAATAACTCCTTGAACCATATCGCTCAATAAATCAGCACCCCAAAGAGCGATACTACCACCCAAAGAGTGACCAATCAACCAAGCCTCCTCAATCCCCAACTGAGCGAGTAAAACACCTAAATCTTGGGCATAAGCTGCCAAAGTATAACTAGAAGGTAAATCAGTTGAATTAGAGAAAGAACTTGAGTGAGCGATTGGGGCGATCGCGCGATCGCCTCCGGTAATTTGGTGAATTTGAGAATCACCGAATCCCCGCAAATCATAACAAAGGCACTGATACTCTTGTGCTAATAACTCGACCACAGGTTGCCAATAGCGATAGCTCAACAGCCAGCCATGAATGAAAACCAACACCAAAGAAGATGATTTTTTTGGGGGAGATGTTAATTCGTAAGCGTGTGGTACTCCCCGAAGATCGATGCTTGCCATTCCTTCATAGTATCCTGAAATTGACGAAATAGCGATCGCGCTTTTGCTTCTTTGGCTGAAAAGCAGCAGCAATTGCTTACCCCTAAAACCTCTCCCCAAGTAACCTTTGGCGCACACTTTCAGCAATTTTTTGACCGAGATATTCAGGAATCAAATTTTCATTAGGTCCAAGCAGATACAGAATCAAGCGGGTACGACCTCGCCAAACGAGTAAATTCGCATTGACGACCAACAAATCCTCTTGCCAAATGGCATACATGACTTTGTAGAACAATCCGGGCTGATTATCTGCTTCAATTAATAGTGCAGGGAGGTGAAAAACCGGATCGACATAAAACTCGGTTTCTACCTGCTCTAATCCAGCATCAAGGTTAAATTCGACTGCGAGCATTTCTTCGACTTCAAATCGTCCAGCTAACGCTTCGCGAATCGCCCGACACACATTGTCAGCAGTTTTGTCAGTCAGCGCTTTGCTCCCACGAGAGACGACTAACTTAATAAAAACCAGCATTGGTGGTTTAATTTGACCGTAGAGACTGAGACTGTGAATCGTCAGTCCGTAAGCAGCAAGAACGCCGAAAATATCGCTTAACAAAAAAGATTGATTACGGTAAGCAAAATGTAAGGCGCTTTTTGAGCCTTCAGGTTTAAGTTCAATTACTGCTCGCTTGCTTTTGTAGAGCCGATGTGCTAAACGCAGGTTTTGCAGTTGAATTTCACTACTGACAAATTGTTCGTAGAACTGAGGGAACGCTCGATTAAAGCGCCTCAAAAGCTCTAGGGTAGAAGATTTTAAACCCGCAGCCATAGAAGAAGGTAGAAGTGTGTTGTTCAAGCCCGGTGAAGGTGAAATAGTCACAGCAGATGCTGTTACTCCAGTTAATGATCCAGTTAATTAACTGTAATTCTCTTTCAGAGAATCGATCAATAGCCCCAGTCTAATCCAAAGAATCTCGCTTGCTGAACTGAGAGGGAAAAATTACTCTAGCATCAATATACTCTCTAGTTGTGTTATTATCTATTTCGTGCGGTTGTAGCTAGTATGAAGACTAAAAAATTGGAGCAATTCCGATGTCAAATTCTAGCTTTGATTGCTCGCTTTCTTGAACGAGAAAGCTGCCTTCGGGCAAATTTCGTCACTTGTGGCGGTGTATACAAATCTAATGACTTAGCCATCAGGCATGGGTTTTTGGAAAAGCTTGTTTAGCAATTCTGACGCAGCAGCGTCTCAGACGATCAAGCCTGAAAGGGAGACCGTGGTAAAAACGGGCGATCGCATCGGGGATTCTCGGATTTTTTTTAGCACTGAACGAGAAATCGACCTTTACGAACTTGAAGAACTTTGTGATGCTGTCGGTTGGTCTCGCCGTCCCCTGCGTAAGGTAAAAAAGGCTCTGCAACACAGCTTTCTCGTAGTTTCTATGTGGGAGGTACGCGGAAGTAGCAACCGTTTGGTTGGCTTTGCTAGGGCTACTTCAGACCACGCTTTTAATGCCACAATTTGGGATGTGGTGGTTCACCCTGATTTCCAAAGTAAAGGGTTGGGTAAAGCGCTGATGAAGTACACGATCAAAAAACTCCGTAGCGAAGATATTAGTAATATCACTTTATTTGCCGATCCGCAGGTGGTGGATTTCTATCGCCGACTCGGTTTTATCCTCGATCCCGAAGGAATTAAAGGTATGTTCTGGTATCCAGATTAAATTTTGCGGTTGTCAATTCCCAAATTGAGTTATAATGAACAAGGTTTCGGGATGTAGCGCAGCTTGGTAGCGCGCCTGCTTTGGGAGCAGGATGTCGCAGGTTCAAATCCTGTCATCCCGATCGCAAACTAGAATTTCTTAACCCCCCCAAAAATAAATAGGGGGGTTATTATTTATGTGACTGAAGCATTGACTTTGTGGATCTGTTCTGTCTATCATGACCAGCAAAATTACTCAGAATCTAAAATTGGGTGAGTTGATTGGTTGGAACCCTTGATGAGTAAATTGAGTCATGAAGTTCGGCTGGGGATAAGAGTTTCAAATTTGAGAAAATTAGCGTCAAAAGTCGAAATCTTTGGTAAAAAAGCAATTTGGGGCGAGGAAGAGAAGCAGATTTTGAGATCGAGATCTTTGGTAAGATAGCAAGCAAAAAAATATTTTGGGAAAAAGTTTTTGAGGTAGGTAAAGAATGAAATCTTTGGTTCGCTCTTGGGCAACGCTTAGTTTAGTTGCGGCTACGTCGCTGGGTTCTGTCTTGGTTTCTGGGCTTGGGGCGCTGGCTTTACCAGAAGCTCAAATTATGGAAAAATTACGCACTGTACCAGTTTTTACGATCGCCGACCGAGATGGTTCGCCGTTGGTGGCTTCGGTGGAACAGCAAAGAGTCTCAGGGGTGTTTATTAGCCAAACTGATGCTGAAGCTTTTGTGAATAAACTGAAAAGAGAAAATCCCGATCTTGGTAATCAAGTGCGGGTTTTTCCGGTATCTCTTGGAGAAATTTATCAACTGAATCAGTCGAGAGAAAATCAAAATAATGGTTTAGGTTTTGCTTTTTTGCCGATGCAAAATCAAGTCCAGTCGGCGGTGAGCGTGCTGCGTCAACAGGGACAAAATATTGAGAATTTTCAGGGAGTTCCTTTGTTTGTGGCTCGTGGTGGCTCCGATCGCGGCTATTTGACGATTCAGCGAGATGGTGAACAAGTAATTCCTTTCTTTTTTGAAAAAGAGCAGTTACAAACTGTGATCGATCGCTTTAAGCAGCAACAACCGAGTTTGGCTGGGACGGTACAAGTTCAGGTGGTGCCTTTAGAGGGTGTGATTCGGACTTTGCAAACCAGTAATGATGCACAATTGAATAAAATTGTGCTGGTTCCTTCCCGCGAATCGCTACAATTTTTGCAGTCTCTACCCCAAGGGCAAAATTAGTAGCTGCGTATTCAGGATTTTTTGAGGAAGAAGATAGGTAGATTTGAGGTTTTTTGGTCATGAAATTTGGGTTTGGCAAAAGTTTGTTGTTTGGTTCACTGGTAACGGGTTTGTTGAGTTGGGGTTTGATTTCCCCTGCTTTGGCTTTACCGGAAGCGGAAGTGATGGAAAAATTACGTTCGGTTCCGGTTTTTACGGTGACTGATGCTGAAGGTGCGCCTTTGGTGGTGAATGACGATCGCCAAAATGAGCGCGCGGTTGCGGGTGTGTTTATTTCTCAAGATGATGCTAATGCTTTCTTGGAACGGTTGAAAAGAGATAATCCCGATCTTGGTAATCAGGTACAAGTGACGGCGGTTTCTCTGGGTGCGGTTTATCAACTTGGTCAGGAAAATCGCGATCGCGCTGATGGTTTGAGTTTTGCTTTTGTTCCTATTGATGAACAGGTGAAATCGGCGGAAACTTTGATTCGTCAAGGTGGTCAGGAAATTGAAGAGTTTCGTGGGGTTCCTTTGTTTGTGGCTCGGGCTGGAAATGACCAACGCTATTTGACTCTGCAACAAGGCGATCGCCAAATGGTTCCTTTCTTTTTTGAGCAGGAACAGTTACAAACGATGGTTGATGCTTTTAAGCAACAAAATCCGGAATTGGCTACTACGGTTAAGGTGATGGTGGTTAATCTTGAGGGTGTGATTGAAACTCTTCGCAATAGCGAGAATCAGCAGCTTAATCAGATTTTGTTGGTTCCTTCTCAGGAGTCGATGGAGTTTTTGCGATCGCTTCCTGGTGAAGATCAATAGATGGTAGCTGGGGTTTTACTCGCTCAGTGGAGACGAGATGCTCAAAGTAAGGCGATCGCGGCGGGGATTTCTCCGGCTGAGGTTGATTGGTTATTACAAGAGGTGGCTGGTTTGGAGCGTCTGGCTTTGCGTTTGGAGTCTTTCGCCGCTACCTCTGTACCTGTCTCTTTGGTTGAGTTGAATGCTCTTTGGGAAAAACGGTTGCGCGATCGCGTTCCGCTTCAGTATTTGGTGGGGAGGTGTCACTGGCGGCGTTTTTCCCTTGAGGTGTCTCCTGATGTTTTGATTCCTCGACCGGAAACTGAGGAGATTATTGAGCTTGCTTTCGCTGCGGCACAAAATAGCCCGACTCGCGATCTCGATGCGGGGATTTGGGTGGATTTGGGTACTGGTAGCGGCGCGATCGCCATCGGTTTAGCGGATATCTTGACAAATTCACAAATTTGTGCAGTAGATTTGAGTCCCTCTGCTTTAAATCTCGCGAGGAAAAATGCTACTAATCTGGGCTTTGCGGACAGGATTGAGTTTTTTCAAGGTTCTTGGTGGGAACCTCTCTCTCATCTCCAAGGTAAAGTTGCGGGAATTATTTCTAATCCTCCTTATATTCCTACCTTGACACTGCCACAATTGCAACCAGAAGTAGTTCAACACGAACCTCATTTAGCTTTGGATGGGGGAAAAGATGGTTTAGCTAGTATTCGTTATTTAGTCGCATCTTCGGCGAATTATTTAGTTTCTGGTGGTGTTTGGTTAATTGAAATGATGGCTGGACAAGCTGAGGATGTTACTCGTTTGTTACAAGCAGAAGGTAGTTACTCTAATCCTCAAATTATCACTGATTTAGCCGGAAGAGAACGTTTCGCTTTGGCTTATCGTTGTTAAGTGAAAAAGCGAAATTAATTTTTGTTAAAAAAATGATTTTCTCTTTACTTTTTAAACTATTATTCTTTTAAGGGGAAGTATAACCTTTTCTATTTAAAAATG
>JAWQFW010000084.1:0-18454 GCA_035968095.1 Oscillatoria sp. PMC 1068.18 | reverse complement strand
GACCACACTACTCTTTTGAGACTGGTAATTGGGAGAATTGAGAAATAAACGAATAACTGATGTAGACAGGTTACATTTTCGTCTCTAAATAAAAAAAATATGGGGAATTGGGACAACCAACAGATAAATCGATAACTGATGTAGATACGTTGGATGCAACATCTCTACAAGTGAGGGTCTGCTGTGGGAGTTAAGATAAATAAAGAAATTAAGATCCACATACAAATTGCTTTATGTTTGATGCCTTAGCAGAACGCTTAGAAGATGCTTGGAAAAAATTACGCGGTCAGGATAAAATCTCTCAATCGAATATTCAAGACGCTTTAAAAGAAGTCCGTCGCGCACTTCTGTCCGCAGATGTTAACCTCCAAGTTGTTAAAGATTTTATTAGTGATGTCGAAGCAAAAGCTCAGGGTGCAGAGGTAATCTCTGGAGTTAGTCCGGCACAACAATTTATCAAAATTGTCTACGATGAGTTAGTTGCCGTGATGGGGGAAAGTAATGTTCCCTTAGCGCAAGCAGAAAAGCCACCGACTGTGGTTTTGATGGCTGGTTTACAAGGTACTGGGAAAACGACCGCTACAGCCAAGCTTTCCCTACATTTACGCAAGCAAAATCGTAGTTGTTTAATGGTCGCTACTGACGTATATCGACCAGCCGCGATCGACCAATTAGTCACTCTCGGCAAACAAATTGACGTTCCTGTGTTTGAATTAGGAACGGATGTGAACCCGGTCGAAATCGCCCGTCAAGGTGTCGCCAAGGCTCAGGAAATGGGCGTAGACACGGTAATTATTGATACCGCCGGACGACTGCAAATCGACAAAGACATGATGGGCGAACTTGCCCAAATTAAAGAAACTGTCCAACCAGACGAAACTTTGTTAGTCGTGGACTCCATGACAGGTCAAGAAGCAGCTAATTTAACTTTGACCTTCCACGAACAAATAGGCATTACTGGCGCAATTTTAACCAAGTTAGACGGTGATACTCGCGGTGGTGCAGCTTTATCGGTGCGCGGCGTTTCCGGGAAACCGATTAAGTTTGTCGGGGTTGGGGAAAAAGTAGAAGCGCTACAACCGTTTTATCCCGATCGCATGGCATCACGTATCCTCAACATGGGTGATGTTCTAACTTTGGTGGAAAAAGCCCAAGAAGAAATCGATTTGGCTGATGTTGAGGAAATGCAGTCGAAAATCGTCGAAGCGCGCTTTGATTTTAATGATTTCCTCAAGCAGATGCGTCTGCTGAAAAATATGGGTTCCTTGGGCGGTATCCTCAAGTTAATTCCAGGAATGGGTAAGCTGAGTAGCGGTGACTTGGAAAAAGGCGAAGTCGAGCTTAAACGCACGGAAGCAATGATTAACTCGATGACCAAGGAAGAACGAAGTAATCCCGATTTATTAGCGAAATCTCCTTCTCGTCGTCGTCGGATTGCTAAAGGTTCTGGATTTAAGGAAAATGATGTTACGAAACTGGTAAGTAACTTTACCAGAATGCGATCGATGATGCAGCAAATGGGACAAGGTGGAATGCCTGCAATGCCAGGAATGGGTGGCATGAACCCATTCGGAGGGATGAACCCCACAGGCGGAATGGGCGCTCAACCAGGATTTCGCGGTTATTCCGGCGGTTCTAAAAAGAAAAAGACCAAAAAGAAGAAAAAGAAAGGTTTTGGTTCCTTGTAGAAGTTTTTGGGTACTGGGATTGGTGCGCGCTCCAGTCTTCGCTGGAAGTGTTCTCCTTGATTTAGCTTTCCTGAAAAGTAGAATCGCCTCGTGCCAGAATAACTTTAGTGAAAGTCACTAATTATGAATAAAGGAATTTACTAATTGACTTTTGCTATGGTAGTTTAATAGGTTTGTAGTCGTTAGTGGTAAATGCGGGTATTCAGTCGCTGGTCACTGATCAAGTCTATGAGAAGAGAATCCCCAGGCAATAGCTGTGGGGAGTGTCAAAATCGAGAAAGTTGAATCTGAAATCAAGATGGTCAAACTGCGTTTAAAGAGATTTGGAAAGAAAAGAGAAGTTAGCTATCGAATTGTGGCGATTGATAGCCGCGCTCGTCGAGATGGCAGTCCTTTAGAAGAATTAGGCTTCTATAATCCGCGTACTGACGAAACTAGACTGAACGTACCAGCGATCGTCAAGCGTCTCCAAGATGGAGCGCAACCTACGGATACGGTACGTCAAATATTGCAAAAAGCCCAAGTATTTGAACAAGTCAATGCTTCCTGAGCAACAATCTTCGTCTACCAATACTAACGATCGCCGTCCTGACTACAGCAATTTAGTCCGCTTCTTGCTGTCACCGCTTTTAGATGCACCAGAAAGCTTGAGTATCGATTCGGAAGAGTCAAATAATCGCAGCCGAGTCTGGATTCGAGTCGCATTTGACGATGAGGAAAAAGGACGAGTTGTTGGTCGCGGTGGACGTAACTTACAAGCAATTTCGACAGTTTTGAATGCGGCAGCCGAAACCGCAGGTCAATCTGTTTATTTAGAAATTTATGGTGATGAGCGTAGTAACGCTAGTAGCCCAGGCGATGGAGGCGGAAAACACCGAACTCGCAGAGGCGGTAGACAAGAGTTGCGTCGGCAAAGCGATTCGGCAAAGCCCAGCAACCTGAGTGGCGATCGCGTGGCTAATGATTCTCGGACAAACGTAGAGGGGAAAAAAGACTCTTCTCGTTCTCGTCCGTCGCCACCGAAACCGTCTCCACGATTGCGTTCTGAATAAGTAGTCATTGGTCATTAGTCAGGTGTATTTTGGCTAGTGACTAATGGATTTTCGCTTTTTACCTGAAAAAAACTAGAATTAAAGCGTCAAGCCGTCCTCAAAGGACGGGGTTTCAGACCCAAGTTTTTGATGACTGAGGCATCCCAAATAATTCAGCTACCAAGTAACGAAAGTGCGATCGCTTTAGCCGGAGATCGAGAGGAAAATTTGCAAATTCTCTCTCGACATACAGGAACGAAATTGGTGTTACGAGGTTACGATCTCCATATCTACGGTCAAGAAAAAGCCGTAGCCCGGTGTGCGGCGGTAATTAATTTACTCGAACCTTATTGGCGTGAAGCTCAAAGTATTTCTCAACCTGAGATTACCACAGCTTTTCAGGCTCTCGATACCGGGCAAACCGAAGCTTATCGCAATCTCCAGCAAAATGAGCTAGCCCGCACTCGTCGCGGTGAGGTAATTCGGGCAAAAACTCGTAACCAGCGCCAGTACGTGCAAGCAATTCTAACTCATGATGTTACCTTTTGTACTGGACCCGCAGGGACAGGGAAAACCTTTTTAGCCGCAGTGTTAGCGGTGCAAGCGTTATTGAATGATGAATGCGATCGCCTCATTCTCACTCGCCCCGCCGTCGAAGCTGGCGAAAAACTCGGCTTTCTTCCCGGTGATTTACAACAGAAAGTAAATCCTTTTTTACGTCCCTTGTACGACGCTTTATTTGAGTTTATTGACCCCGAAAAAATCCCCGACCTCATGGAAAGAGGTAAAATTGAAATCGCGCCTTTAGCCTATATGCGCGGACGTACTCTCAACAACGCTTTCGTCATTGTTGATGAAGCCCAAAACACCACTCCAGCGCAAATAAAAATGGTCTTAACGCGCCTTGGTTTTCGTTCTCGCATGGTAGTTACAGGCGATATCACCCAAACTGATTTACCTAGTTACCAAGCATCGGGATTAGTCGTGGCAACGAATATCCTCAAATCAGTCGAAGGACTAGCTTTTTGCGAACTAACTTCCGCCGATGTTGTCCGTCATCCTTTGGTACAAAAAATTGTCGCCGCTTACGAACAACATGAACAAAAAAATCAAAGTTCGATTAAATAATTCATACTTCCAAGAATTTGTCAAGCCCCTAAAGAACCAATAAAAAACCGTGGGACGCAAATACCACGGCTGACGAACAGAAGGAACCATTACTTAGCTATTATCATAAAGCTATTGTCTTGCTGCTAGATCTCGGTTACAGTTTTTGTAACCAAGGAAATTAATGCGATCGCGAAATTCAACCTATAATCAGCCTATTAAACGAGCATTTACAATCAAACCAACATTAGTCAGTAAATACAAAACAATAAATAATCCATATCCGAAACGCTCAATTAAGCGCAACTTTCGATAATTTTTTTCTTTTTTGTACAGCACATGGAAAATAGTTTGGATAATACAGACAATCACAATAAAAAACATTGTCGTAATATGAATTTTATCGACTAAAGTTAGTCCATCAAATGTTCCAAAAATCGACTCTGCTACCTGCAAATTGACAAAAACTGCAAACAAGCAAGCAACCAAAATGCCAAGACTCGCAGTAAACAAATCGTTTTGTCTCATATCAAACAAAACGCATAATGCACTAAAAATAAAAGCAATATAAACCCCTGCTGCTAGCTTGATAAAGCTTAGATAACTTGTACGCTTGATCTCGAAATTAATCATTAATTTAGAATAATAAGTTTCATTAACTTCCCTCATCGGATCGCCGAAGTTAGTAGCATAATGAGTAACTCCCGACTCAACATTGAATTCAACTATCTCCCAACCATCTTCCAAAGCAAGATCGGGATGTATTCCTGAAGCCTTTAGATCGGGTTCAAACACTAATAATTCGAGCGATTCATCTCCACCATTCTCAAAAAAAACTTCTAGTTTATGACGGTCAAAAGGATAATTTTTGAGATTCCAATCTTTGGTAAATATGCCTTCAAGGTTCGTAACTAGATAAACTCCCTCTTCCACTTCGTTTCTATTAGTATTCAGAAGCTTGTAAATTTTTACACTAGGAAAATCGAGGGTGTTTAGTTCAGGAGCATCAACATCGTCACAGTTAGCACCTAACCAAACATCGATAAAAAATGTGCTGTCCACAAAGTCAAAATCATTCAGCCTCATCACATAGGCATTTACCTTACATCGAATCGGTTCAGCTTCATCACCATTTTGGGCAATAATAACTGGAGTAGGAGTTTGGGTAGCAATCACTGTTGTCTGCTCGCTCAAACCCACTATAAGTATAACAATCAAAGTGATTCCGCCAATAAGAGTATACAGCAAACTACGGAATCTTTGCTGACGAAAAAACTGTTTATCCAGCGATTTTATTTTAGAGATAAAATCACCAATAAGTCGCTGGCAAAATAATCTAGTAAACATGGTCAATAAGTTATTTTGATAATAATTATAAGCTAAAACAGTATGCTTTTTATCTCAACGGCAAAGATTATTTTGCCCTAACTTTAGCTCAAGCTATCGGTAGAGACGCAGCCAAACTCCATCTCTACCAAATAATAATTAGCTTTATTCAGCTTCACCAATTAATGTTGGAGCCGCCCAATTTTCCGGGTCGGGAAATTGTTCCATTGTCGCTAACATTGCTTGTCGGAGAGCCACAGCTTTATCTCCAGTGCTATCAAGTTGTTGATAAAACTCATTCATTAAAAAAGCCGTAGCGTCATCAGGAATTTTCCACAAAGTAACAATAATACTCGGCGTTCCTGCGGCAATAAACGAACGAGATAAACCGATTACACCATCGCTTTTAATATCTCCTTGAGCCGTATCGCAAGCACTTAAAACTACTAATTCAGCATTTAAATTTAAATCCAGAATTTCGCTAGAAGTTAAAAATCCTCGATCTTCAGAAGAAGGTGCAAGTGCTAAAGCCCCTGGTACTCCTAAACCGACCACATCTTCTAATAAACCATGCGTAGCAATATGCACAATTCGCGAAGATTCAATTAACTGCAAAACCTTATTTTTGGTTGCTTCAATTCCTAAAAGAGGGTCGGTATTTAGGAATTCAGCTATTTGTTGCGCTTCTGCTTCTGCACCTTTCAACGGCATTAAAGTTTCGCCTGTTTCGGGATTTTTTGGCATTTCTGGATTGCCTAAAATTAAATCGTTAATTACTTTTTGGTCACGAGGAAAACCAACAATTAACGAGTGTTGAGGATTAGTTTGTTGATTTTTTTCTCGTTGTTGCCGAGTTAAGTCGAGAACTTGAATTGCTGGTGCAGTTAGTAAGGTATGCTTTTGCACTAAATATTGTTCTTTTTCATCTAAAAGGGCGACAAAAGGAACTAAGAATAGTTCTTTTTGAGGAATGAAAATAATTCGTTGATTTGCGTTTTCGGGAAGGAGGTCAGCGATTGGTGCGATTAAGATTTGATGCAGTTTTTGGAGTTCTTCACTTGGATAAAAAGGAGGAATAAATAAGCCGTCGCGAGTGTTTTTCACTAATTGAGCTAAAGTTTGGTTTTGCAGTTGCGAGGAAATTTCTAGATTCCGAAAAGTGATTGCTCCTGTTGGTTGAATTACCCAAGTATAAATTTTGTCACCGATGAGGGAATATTCAACTAAAGTTGCGTTTTGTTGTTGAGCAATTTGTTTGATTTTTTGAATGTTTGGCGGATTAATATCGGGCGGATTTTCGGCAAAGTTAGCAGCGAGTAATTCAATAAAAGCTCTAGCGCGTCCTCGTTCAGCTATTTCTAATGCTGCTTCAATTTTGTTTTGCGCGATGAGGGTTTCTTGGAGATAGTTATAAGTTTGATTTTGTTTTTCTGCAAGAGAAACTTTATTTTCATCAGTTAAACCGGGACGAAGAGATTCCCAAACTTTAATTGCGGCAAAAAGTTGGGTTTCTGCTTGAGAATATTGTTGAGATTTGAGATAAGTAATACCGAGATTATTTAAAGTTGCACCAATTCCAGCGCGATCGCCAATTTCTTGACGAATAGCTAAAGCTTGTTGATAAACTGAGATCGCTTCGCTTTGCTGATTGGTTTCAGAGAGAATTTCGCCAAGATGGTTGAGAATTTGAGCTTCCGTGGTGCGATCGCCAATTTCTTTAGCAATAGTTAAAGCTTGTTGCAAAACTTCCAGGGCTTTTTCCCTTTGTCCTAGTTCAGCATAAGTCACCCCAAGAGTATCTAAACTAATCGCTTCACCATAGCGCTTAGTATTCGTACCATAAGCTTCAGGAATCAAGCGAAAAGTAGCCAAAGCTTCTTCAGCAGATTTTAAAGCTTTTTCGTGCTGTCCGAGTCGATTCTGCACCAAAGCCAGATTATTCAACAAAGTCGCTTGTTCTTTTGGTAACTCCCAAAAACCACCTGCGGCTTCGTCTAAACGTAATTGAAAATTCTCATCTTGTTCGCGAACGATCGCTAAAGCTGATTCTAACGCAGTCAAAGCCTTCGGATACCTTCCCAAACGTTCGTAAGCAGCAGCCAAACCAGTGAGAGTGACACTAACTCCCGGTAAATCCCCTAACTCCTGACGTAGCGCTAAAGCCTGTTTGTAGCTTTCCAAAGCTTGGGGATAATTACTCAAGTTAACATAAGTATCACCAATCCGATTGAGAGTATCACCTTCCTTAACGGAATCGCTTTCTCGCTGATAAACTTCCAGAACTTGATTATAACTATTCAGTGCCGCTAAAAAATTTCCCTGTTGAAACTGCTGTTCTCCTTGCACAAAAATATCTTGTCCCGAATTATCAAAAATACACTTATTCGCAGGTTCGAGAGGACAAACTTTCGCTTGAATTGGATTATTTAACAAACCGATACTATTCAACTTGGTCAGAGGTGCGAGGGAACTAATATCAGTAATTTGATTACCTGTAAAATCTAAATAAGTCAAATTAGTTAAATTCGCTAAAGGAGTGACATCACGAATTTGATTGAAACCCAGAACCAGATAAGTTAAATTAGTCAAATTTGCCAGAGGACTAACATCACTAACCTGAGTCCCAACAATACTTAAATTAGTCAAATGAGTTAAGCTAGCCAAAGGACTCAAATCAGTAATTGGAACCTGAGTTAAACTCAAACCCGGACTAGCCGCAAGTAATTTTTGTGCAGCCTCGCAATCAGTCGTTCCAACTTGTTGTAAAAGCAGATCTACAGTTTGTGTCGCACTTTCAGAAAGGCGAGATCGATTTTGACACCATTCCACAAAAGAACGATAACTTTCCGCCGCTTGGACAGACTTTTTCAGCCCACCGAATTCTCCGAAACCGAGGGCGAAGAAAATAGCGACTGGTGCTGTAGCGCCAATCGCTGAACTGAAGCGACCCAGAGAAAACCAGAAACCCTTACCTTGATTAATTTGTGACATCAGTTGTCTCTCTCAAAATTAGTAGAGAATAGTTATCAAAAAATGATCTCTATTTGCTCTTTTGTAACTTTTCTGGGTCACAACGTCTAATTGCAAGCAAAAGAACTTCACGAAATCATTTTTTCCCAACTGAGTCAACTTTTGTCCAAATTAATTATTCTAATTCCAACAAAGGAACTTCAGTAAATTCTGCCAAGCCAACCGAGTCCAAAAGCACTGCGGCTGTTTGTTCGCTGTAAGCTGCATCCAAAGCATCATACCAAACACCTAGATTGGCAAAATCAGCCGCCGTTTTTCCCTCTGGATTAACATCTGGGATGCGGTGAACCCAACCAGTCACCGCAATATCTTTAGTTGCATCGCTAGGATCGCAAACCAAAGTCAAAGTCCATTCATAAACTTTCATTTCACCGTCGTTTTCTTGAGCTTCCAGAGAGACACTTTCCGGAATTGGTAAAGGTAAAATCCCCGCTTGAGAATTTGGCTCTAATTGAGCGAAATAAACTTCCTTACCACTGTCATACAAAGTAAACTCCAAAGAAGAAGCATGAGTTTCGGGGACATAAACAAAAAAGGTAGGATGAGCAGAAGCCGTGAGAGGCATTCCAAAGTTAGTTCCCGGAATTAAAGCAATTGGTTTAGTTGCCGCAGGAACACATTCTCCGGCTAAATCTCCGCGAGGAGGTAAAAACACTCTTCGAGGAGGAACAGGAATTCCAGAAGGTTTAAAAGCTTGAGCCAAGGTGAGAGATGGCTGACTAACCAAGGCTATTGCTTCTAACCCCAAAAGACAAGCCAAAGAGATTAATTGAGTGCGTGAGGATGACATTAGTTACTCCTTAAATTACGACCAAAAAATAAATATCTAAATTAAATCAAGCTTTAGTGAAAAGATTTCGCAGCCAGAGTTCCTCGCGCGATCGCCCCAAGCGCCAGTTTTGACTAAAGTTAATTTAACAACCGAATTCGTCCAAAGCGTTCTAAGCCAACTGAATCTAAAAGTCTTGGGGCTGTACGTTGGCGATAACCAGCAGCCAAAGCGTCATACCAAACCCCGACATTAGCAAAATCAGTAGCAGTTCTGCCACGAGGATTAATCTGAGCGCTACGGTGAACCCAACCACCAGCGAATAAATCTTGAGCGCGATCGCTCTTGTCGCAAACCACAGTCAAAAACCATTGATAAACTTTCGGTTGACCATTCACTTTTCCCGCTTGTAAAGAAACAGTGGACGGAACCTGAAGCCGTAAAATCCCTGCTTGAGTAGTTGGTTGTAAACGTCGTTTATAAACTTCGCGGCGACCATCATACAAACTAAACTCGAAGCTAGAAGCCGTTGTTTGCGGCACATAAACAAAAAAGGTAGGATGAGCCGAAATAGTTAAAGGCATTCCATAGTCCGAATTCGGAACTAAAGGAACTAAGCCCATACGTCCTGCGGCACAACTACCTCTTGTCCGTGGAGTTCGAGGTCGTCCAATGCGAAAAATACTCGGTAAACGAGCGCGAGGAGGGGGAAAAGGTAAACGCGCAGGTACAGGCATTCGAGATGGTTTAAAAGTTTGAGCAAAAAGCCAATCAGCTTGGCTTTGAGCTTGTGCTGGTCGAGAAAAGCTCAGATATCCAGTGATTTGTAACCCGAACAGAAAGCTAACAAATATTAATTTGAGCGATGATTGACCCAGCTTGTAGCTCATTAGTCTCCTTTGCTCCCTACTTTCTTAACAATGTCAAAAATAATTCCTCTTGTTTGTAGCATTTTCTCTCTGAGTGGTGGTGAGGAGTCAAACAGCAATTTTTGAGATAATTTATTTTCCCAAGGAAACTACTCGCGGAGAATAACACTCAAATTAGAGCAGTAAATTTGCTACCATTCACCTTTCCTGTTTCGCTGCAATCGAACCGTCAATTTGTTTCAAAAAGTTTCAGTCTCAACAGAATTATTAACTAAAACTGCTACCGCAAACGTCAATCCCATCTGGCGATCGCACGTAGAAAAAGCTTATTCCAACAAAGGAACCTCACTAAATTGCTCTAAACCAACCGCATTAAGCAAAATAGGCGCAGATTCTTCAGCATAAGCTACATCCAGAGCATCGTACCACAAACCCAAATCGGCAAAATCTGTTGCCGTTTGAGTTTCCGGATCGAGATCGGCGAGACGATGAACCCAATTACCAACGACTAAATCTTTTTCGGGATGATTCTCCTCACACACCACTCTCAAAAACCATCGATAAACTTTTGGTTGATTATTTACTTCCCCAGTTTCCAGAGTTACTGTTTCCGGTAAGGAAAGACGCAAAATCCCTGCTTGGGAGGTTGCTGGTAATTTTGAGCTATACACTTGAGTCTGACCATCAAACAAAGCAAACTCAAAGTGAGCAGCAGTTGTTTGGGGTACATAAACATAAAAAGTTGGATTCGCTGAAGCAGTTAAAGGCATTCCGAAATCTTCCCCTGGAACCAAAGCTGTGAGTTCCGAATCTCCCACAACACACTCGTCTAAGCTATCGGGACTTTCAGAATCTATTGCAGGTCGTGTCGGCATTGGATTTCCAGGAGGCATTGGAGTCTCATTAGGCGTTGGAGTCTCATTAGGCGTTTGAGTCTCATTAGGCGCTGGCGGTGTATAGACGCGAGGAGGCGGAAAAGGCAAACGACTGGGTACGGGTATCCCCGATCGCTTAAAAGTTTGAGAAAGAAGAAAATCGGCTTCGCTGTGGGCAGATGCGGGTTGAATCAAGCTTACATTACCCGCGCTTTGTAAGCCGAACAGACAACTGATAAATATCAACTCGATTGATTTAGCCAACCTGTAGCTCATTGCTTTTCTTTGCTCCTTAGCTGCTCAATTTGTAACATTTTCTTGATCAATAGTAGTGAGGAGTCAAACACTAACTTTCGCCAGCGATCGTGAAAGTATTTTAAGAGTGACGGAGATTGCTAGAGCAGTCTGCAATCTTAGTTAGTTATTTCAGAAAAAGATTATTCGAGTACAGGAATGGGACTAAATTGCTCTAAACCCACAGAATCAAGTAACACCGGAGCAGATTCTTCGGCATAAGCTGCATCCAGAGCATCGTACCACAAACCCAGAGCGGCAAAATCCGTCGCCGTTTGAGTTCCCGGAGCGACATCAGCCAGACGATGAACCCAACCATTCGCACGAAGATCAAAAGAGCGATCGCTCTCATCACAAACTACACTAAAAAACCATTGATAAACTTTTGGTTGACCATTTACTTCCCCAGCTTCGAGAACTACTGTTTCGGGTAAAGGAACCCGCAAAATCCCGGCTTGAGAGTTTGCTGGCAATTCCACACTATACACTTCACTTCGACCATCAAACAAAGCAAACTCATAGCGAGAAGCCGTTGTCTGGGGTACATAAACATAAAAAGTTGGATTAGCCGCAGCCGTTAAAGGCATTCCGAAATCTTGTCCCGGAACCAAAGGCGTAAGTTTCAAGTCTCCAATAGCACAATTGCCACTCGCACGAGGGGGAGGAAGTCGCCGACGTGCGGGAATTGACGAATTACGAGAAGGCTTGAAAGTTTGGGCAAAAGTGAAAGGTTGTGCGCTCAGGAAAGCAGTAAATTGGATACCTAGGAGTAAACTCAAAGATACCAACTTACCAGTCAAATTAGTCATACTTTTTTCGCTCCTTGTCCTGGTAATTTCGATGAGAATTAATCATGAATTCAAAATCTGGCTGGAATTGTCCGCATTTCAACCAATTCTCGTGAGGGCAGATTTATTGAAGTAGTCTGGATTTATGCTGAATTTATTGACGATGGAGGATGCTTAAGAGTCCTTTTTTTTCGGCACTAAAAGCCACCAAGGAGTAGGAATTGTCCGCCACAGTTTAATCGTATGGTCATAGCTAGCACTAGCTAACAGTTCTCCATTCGGACTAAAGTGAACGGATCTTACTGGAGCAGCATGACCGATTAAGGTGCGTAAAAGTTCCCCATTCGCTAAATTCCAGAGTTTAATAGTGTGATCGTAGCTACCGCTAGCTAAAAGTTTGCCATCGGGACTAAAGGTGACTGAGTAAATCGGCTGATTATGTCCTCCTCGCTGAGGATTTGTTTCTAGGGTGAGGGGTGGTGAGTTATTTTGTAAATTCCAAAGTTTGATTGTGAGATCGAAACTACTGGTGGCTAGGGTTTGACCATCGGGGCTGAAACTCACATCTAATACTGAGTCCAAATGTTCTTCAAGAGTGCGATTTAAGGAACCATTGGAAACTTGCCAGATTTTCACGATCCCATCTGCACCCCCACTGGCTAAAAGTTTGCTATCAGGACTAAATTCTAGGGAACGAATACCGAGAGAATGTCCTTCAAGGGAAATTTTGCTTTCTTTTCCTCGTTGAAGATCCCAAATTTTAATTGCACCAGTTTCACTCCCACGCGCTAGCCAGCGTCCGTTCGGACTAAAGGCGATCGTGGTAACATGAGCTTCGTTGGGAATTATTTTTTTGGGTTCAATTGTTTCTGCTTGGAGATCCCAAATTTTAATTGTTTTGTTGGTACTGACGGTAGCTAAACGAGTACCATCGGGACTATAAGCAACGGAACTGAATTCCACCAATCCTTCAGGTTGCAGTTGGGGTGTCTCTTCCTGGGCTGTGTTAACATTCCAAAAGTTGACAGTAAAGTCATCACCACCGCTAGCGAGAGTTTCACCATCCCGACTAAAAGCGAGCGATCGCACTTCGGCAGTTCCTCCAGTCGGTTCCTCTTTGCGGAGGGTAAATTTTTCGCTCCCCTCAGCCACATCCCAGAGTTTAATTGTGCGATCGTCACTAGCAGAAGCTAAAGTTTGACCATCGGGACTATATCTCACGGCAAAAACTGCACCGTAATGTCCTTCCAAGGTTTGCAGCAGTTTTCCATCGGCTACATTCCACAATCTGATCGTGTTATCTTCACTAGCGCTAGCCAAAGTTCGACCGTCGGGACTAAAATCTACTGAAGCGACTGGCTGATAGTGACCTTCAATCGGTAAGGAAATTTCTGTACCTTTTTCAGTGTCCCAGAGTTTGATAAATCCTTGCTCACTCCCGCTAGCTAAGATCCGACCGTCGGGACTAAAATCAAGAGTTCTCACCCAATAATTATGACCTGTTAAAGTTGTAGTCAGTTTGCCATCAGGAACGCTCCACAATTTAATTAAATCATTGTCAGTGCTACTACTAGCAATGATTTGACCGTTGGGACTAAAAGCGATGCTATAAACCAAACCTCCAGTTTCGATAGTTCTCGCTTTTTGAGTTTCGAGATCCCAAATTTTAATCGTTCCATCGACACTACCACTAGCGAGAGTTTTCCCATCAGGACTAAAAGCTAAAGAAAGAACTTCTTCTTGATGTCCGGGAAATTCAGCGATTTTGGTTCTGGTTGCGACATCCCACAGGGCGATCGTAAAATCACCAGTAACACTAGCGAGAGTTTTACCATCCGGACTATAAGCCACTGACCAAACTTCATCATAATGTTGTTCGAGAAGTTGGGAACGATCCTCAGTGAGATTCCACTGCTTCACAGTAAGATCATCACTGATAGTAGCTATTTTTTCGCCATCGGGACTAAAAGCAAGATCCAAAAGATCGTCATTGTGTTTGAGTAATAAATCGTTAACTTCCACCAAATCGTCAATAAGAGCGGCGTTAATTGGATTAGTTCTTTTTGAGCGCGAAGCGATCGCCAGCAATAATCCGCTTAAAATAGCGATCGCGAAGAAAAATCCGGCGATGGCGAGATATTTCTCTTGTTTAGGTTCAGCAATTAACTTGATGTTAGTCATTTTTGGGTTTACTCTTCACTCGCTGACTCGATTACTTTCATTGATGCTGCTGAGAGTAACTGAGTAATTTCTGCATTCTCAGTTCTCAGTTTCCGTGGCTAATTCTGCCTTAATTGCCGGAATCTCACTATTAATCGTATGCCAAACCATTGCCCCATCATAAAGATCGTATCCCGGTTGAGCAATCAGGCGATCGTAACAAGCTCGATAAGGAGGTGTATGAGCATAAAGTCGGGTTTGTCCATTCAACTTTTCTTGCACGTATCCCGCTAATTCCAAGTAACACTTCGCTTTACCTCCATCAGAGCTTGTCGGCAAATTTTCCTCAAATTGAGCCGCTCGTCGAAAAGATTCATAAGCCCTGGAAACTAAGTAAGGTACTCTAGGATCGGGAGTTTCCAAGGCTTCGGGAGATTGAACTAATAAATTCTCTGGTTCTTCGTAAGGACTTTCAAAATCTACTTGCGCCCAATACAATAAACCGTAGTTCAGGGAAACTTCTTTGAGTAACTGTCGCTGCATTGGTACAGTAATTTCATCAGCTTCGCGATCGCCTAAAGCCCGCAGTCGATTCCAAGCTAATTCTAAATAAATTTCTGCCTGTCGTAACTGTTCGACATTTTCCATTTTGCCTGTCCAGTTAACTTGCTGTAAACCTTGCAACAGGATCACTCGACTTAAACGAATAATTGCTTCGGTATTTTCTGATTCTAAGCCTTTTTCGTACTCAACTTGGGCTTTATCTAATTGTCCGAGTTGTTCATAAACTTTCCCTAAAGCCAGACTTAATTCCGCTTCGGCTTCTGCGGTTTCGATAAATTTACTCGCTTGACGGTAGTTTTCTAAGGCTTGTAATAGTTCTCCTTGTCTAACTAAATGATTGCCTCGGTACTTATACCATTTACCTAATTCGGCTAAGTTATCGTGAATGCTGTAAGCGCCCAAAAAGACGATGCAGGAAAAGCCAAAAGCAGCCCGCGAGTTCCACTGCGGCGGTAAGCGTAAGGATGCTAATACATTTTCAATGGTTTTTTGTCCATTTTTCGTCAAAGCACCGCCAGCCCCGGCTAAAAGTGCTGCTCCTTGAGCGATTAAAGCCCCATTTTGCAAAGCATCGGCACTAGGAACACCTTCAACTTGCTGAAAAAATGTTTGGGTAGTGGTAGTCATAAATGCCGCCGCAGCGCCGAGAAAACCCACTGCTGCCGCAGTCCAAACCCAATCAAAGAGTGAAACTGGTTCGTCATCGCCACCGATTAAAGTTGGTTTAAGATGCCACCACCAGTTGCTTTCTTCGACGTTTAAACTACTACGCCATGCTGCGAGTTGATTCCCGCGAGCGATCGCAAAACGTTGTTTTTTCAGGCGTTGATCTAATTCCACAATTTGACGAACTGCTTTTTCTGGGGCGGAGGTTTTATCGGCTTGTTCAACTTCATCGCGAGCAAGTAAGACTTCGAGAATTAAGTCCCAGGAGGGGTTACGAGTTTCTTCTAAGCCGATGAGGGCTTTTTCGTAACGTTCGAGAGCTTGTTCAACGGGAGAATTTTCATCGGTTAAACGCCACCACCAGTTATCGGCTGGTTTCAAGCTGGCTTTCCACTCGTCTAAAAGATCGTCGTCAGCGATGACTTTGGCTTGTTTGCGTAAGCGAACGTCAAGGGCGATAATTTTCGCGAGTCGTTCCATTGGCGGTTGTTTTTGACCGCTTTCGGCGGTTTCCACCGCATCTCTAGCGAGGAGAACTTCTAGGAGTTCGGCTGAGTTCGGTTCTGGTGGTTCTTCGAGTTTGATTAAGGCTTTTTCGTAACGGTCGATCGCTTGATGTGGAAGCGGTTTAGGGTCGGTGAGTTCCCACCACCAATGGTTTTTGGGGATTTCTAGGCTTTGTTTCCATTCGGTGAGCATTTTGCTAACAGCGATCGCGTTTGCTTGTTTTTTCAAGCGATTATCAAGCCGGATGATCGTGACAATATCTTCGATTGGTAAAACATGGTTCCCTTGTTTGGCTTTTTCCACTGCATCTCTTGCTTGCAGCATTTCTAGGAGTTGGGGACATTCTGGGGGTTGGTTGGACTCCACTGTGGCGATCGCGTTTTCGTATTGTTCGATCGTTTGACGCAGTAAGGGTAAGGGATTGGTGAAATCCCACCACCAAGCTGAACTGGGGGGTTTGAGGTGGTGTTTCCAGTCTTCGAGTTGACGATAGCTATGCTGCTTATGTCGGAAGCGAGTTAGGGCTACTCCTAAGTCTTTTAGTTGTTCGTCTAAGAGGATAATCGCGGCTATTTTACTTCGTTCTGGTGTTTGTTGAGCTAAAATTGCTTCGAGGCGATCGCGACTGAGGAGAACATCGAGTAATTTTTCTGTCGGAATTTGCTCAGGATTTTCTCTAACTTTGGTTAAAGCGCGTTGATAAGCATTTAATGCTTGTTTCAGCAATAAATTTTGCGAATTATTTAAGTTCCACCACCAATGTGTTTCGGGAAGATTGAGATTTTCTTTCCATGCAGTTAAGTTTTCGTATCCAGCCAGTTTGTCAGCTTGAGCTTTGAGGCGCAGATCTAGTTCAATTAGTTTGGCAATTATACTTCCTTTTGGCTCGGCTTCAAAGCTACGTTGATGTTCTACCTCGTCTCTAGCTAAAAATACTTCGAGGATAACTTCTAAAAGTGGATCTGTGTCTCTTTCTAGGTTAGAGAGGGTTTTTGCGTATCGGTTTAGCGATCGCTCGAAATCTCGTTTCGTTCCTACACCTGAATGTGTGGCAGAATTTTGTCCCGGATGGAAATTTAGTTTCATGTCCATCAAGCAATTAATCTAAAAATTACTTCTCCTAAGATAACTATTTCTAGCTCCTACTTAAAAGCTTCGGAATCTTCCTCAATATTTATTTGTCATTTGTCATAATTTAGATTTTTCTTCCTTCATTTGCTTTCGAGTTCCTCTTTTTCCCTAATTTCCCAGACTTATCGGTTTCTATTTCCGTTTTTTCTCAAAGTTGAAGGAAACTGAGCTTTTAGCTTGACTTGTATCTTCCGGCTCTTGCTTTGCTTCTACTTCAGAAATCTCACTTTCTTTCACTTCTGTTTCGCTCGATAAATCTGCCTTACTCAAAGCTTCTCGAATCATTTTCCGCAATTGTCGTTGCACTGCGATATGCTTTCCTGGTTTCACTTTAGTTGACGTGCTAATTAATAGTTGATCACTATCAAGATTTTCCAACCCATCGATGTTAGTAGCATTCAAAACATTACTATTTTCTTGTTTAATTTTTTGCCCCACTTCACTCAGAACTTGATAAACCCGATCTAAATTCACATCTCCATCCACGCTAACTTCTACAACTGCACAAACATAATCCTTAGAATAGTTAACAATTTTACTAATACTGCCATTCCTAAGAATATAAACTTGACCAGTTAAAGCCCGAATTCGAGTAGTTCTTAAATCAATAATTTCGACGATTCCTTCGGCTACGACACCTTCGCCGTCATCTGTTTGAATATAATCGCCAACTATATAATAATTTTGAAACAAAATGGAAATTCCATTAACTACATCGTCAATTATATTTTGTGCGCCCAAACCAACAGCTAAACCAACAATTCCTGCACCTGCAAGTACGGGAGTTGGATCTAAATTAATTGTCCGTAAAATAATAAATCCTGCCCAAAAATAAATAAAGTAACTGCAAAAGTTTTTCCCCAAAGGAACAAAAGTTAAACTGCGACGATATTTTTCTTCGCTATCATCACTTTGCAGCATTACATATTCGATAAACAAATTAGCTACTTCAACAGCAACTTTAGTAACAAAAACAATTCCAATAACTCTCAGTGCCGCTTTGCCATAATCAGTAGCAAACTCTAACCATTGTATTTGCTGAGTTACTAAAATACCAGTAATTGTATAAATTGCATATTTTAAGCAAGTCTGAGCAAAAGGAATTAAAGAACGAAATTTATGATAAAATCTTAAAAGTGTTTTCGCGTTTTCTGAATCTTGCGCTACTTTATATAACCAAGAATCAATTGTATTAATAATTGCGGCTGAAGTTTTGGCAACTACTAAACCAATTGAAATAATTAAATATAGTTTAATAACTAACCATAAATTTTCATAAATTGTTTTTGGTAACTTAAAAAAGCTGAGACATAAGACAACAATTCCTAAGCGCAAACCATTAATTAAACTACGGTCGAGAACCTGAAAAAATTCATCTATTTGTTCATGGTTAGCAGCTATTATTTCTTTTTCTTTAACATAATTATTAGCTTTGAGTAAATATTTATGGAGTAACTTTAAGACGAAGTAACCAACAAAAACTACTCCTGCACTTTTGACTAAAGCCAAACTCAAACTGATCCAAAAACTTCGGGGAACTGAGGCAATAAGTTTGAAAGTAAAACTAGTTAAATCTTTTTGTTTATAAATGATCCAGCCATCAGCAGCAATAATGAGTAAAGTTGAAACAATACTTGCCAATAAAAATA
>JAWQFW010000083.1:0-18762 GCA_035968095.1 Oscillatoria sp. PMC 1068.18 | reverse complement strand
TCCAACACTTCCAATTCCTCCAAAACCTCCAATTCCCCCAATACTTCCAATACCCTCAATACCCCCAATTCCGACCATACCTCCAATTCCTTCAATTCCTTCAATTTCTTCAATTCCGCCAATTCTGCCAATACTCCCAATACTCCCAATTCTGCCAATACTCCCACTCTCTCCAATTCCTTCAATTTCTTCAATTCCGCCAATTCTGCCAATACTCCCAATACCTCCAATACCTCCAATCCCACCAATCCCTAGTCCCCGATCGCCAATCCTTGATGGTGTAAACTGTGCTTCAGATTAACTGGAATTTGCAGTGGTTGACTATTTTTGGGAATTGAACCAGTTTTGTCTAAAGTTTTGAGTCCTTCTAAAATTGCGTCTTGGATTAAAAATTCTTGTTCTTGGGAGAGCATCAAGCGAAAATATTCAGCAACAGAAAGACGATCGCGATCGCTGATTTGGTTAGTTTTTACTAACTGAGTTAGCTGACGCACTGCAATCAAGCGTTTGAGGGGATCTGATTGGGTAAGGTTTTCTAGTAGTTGCGCGAAGTTTCTTTCCGTTTGAGAAACTTGACGAGCAATAATTTGCCATAAAAGTAGAGCGATCGCAATTAAAGTCCCAAAACCTTGCAAAATTGCACCTGTAGCTAACCAACGGTTTTCTATTTGTACCCAGATACAACTAGCAGTATAAGTGGTTATCGTGGCTAATCCGCCGCTAGCAACAGCTAAAGTGAGTTTACCTTGAGAACTACGGCAAAAATTCTGTAAATCTGACCAATCCACGCACCAATTTGAGCTTTGGAGTGAGTAAATTAGTAACATGACGACGATCCCAATTATTGTGGCGATCGCTAACTGCCAATTGCAAATTAACATGACAACCAGAGCAAGGGGACAAAGTAGCCAAATGCTCAAACTACGAAGTTGATGTATCGAGGGTAAAGAACGTCGTAGCGATCGCTTGCGTACCTTGACGCTACGGCGACGCACAGCCTGAGATCCTCTAGTTTTATACCTTGATTCCCGGAAAAAAAGCCGAGAAAAGGTTTTAAATGCTCTGCTTTTGAATTTTAACTGTTGGGAGGATCTATAGCTCAGGTTGAGAATTTGCTTCCACCAAAATAAAGCCTGTGACACGGGGATTTCCTTGCTCAATCGCGATCTAAATTATTTTCCCAGTAAGTAATGGTCTGCTACTAGGATACAGGCTCGGTGTCACAAAATTCTAGCTGTCAAAAGGCAAAGCTGAGGTCATCGACGGTAATTTGACCATCGAAGGCATAAATACTCACACGAGTTATGTTGCTTGCAGTTACCTCTAAGCAAGCGTTAGGAGGAATTTCAGAATCCGAACCAGCTAAATTTTGTCCCGTCATTTCAGTCCGGGCTACGACTTGATCATCGCGATCGTAAGCAGAAAGGACAGTACGCTGGGAACAAGTGACATAACACTTAAAGTGACGAATCGGCTTGGAGAAACTTGCTTCAATTAAACCGCTTTTCGGAGCGCCCAACAAAACAATACTACCCGTACGAGGGGGATATGCTTGGTTAGAAGGCTGAAGTGCGATCGCGTTACTAAAATTGATTCCCCAAGGTTGAAACTGATTTTCGACCGCTTCAAAACACCTCAAGTCTTCAAAGTTCAACTTAAGATGAGTCGGCTTGATTGTTGGTAAACTGCTTGGGTTTTCAGTGGTTTCTCGCCAAGGGTTTACCCATACAGCTTCTTGCTCATCCCAATTTTCTCCCTGGAATGAAGATTCGTTCGCTGAGAAACTACTTCTAGTTACCATAACTTTGCCCTGGCATTGCATTATCGTGCGCTTACTGTTAATCTTCGGTGCGACTAACAACTGCTCTTACCTTATCTTTTTGACATATTTTTTAACGATCGTCCAACTTTTGCCCACAATTTTTGTTTAAATGCAGGTTAACTTGCCATTATTTATCTTGAAGATTGAGCGTTAGAGTTGTTGTCGAGGGACAGCGATCGCTAATCGGTGATTTTTCGATAATTTCAGCTTAACTTTAATTACCTGACTTTCGTTACCTTCAGTGTAATTATCGCTGATTTAGCGCTTCGATCCTAGGGAATTACTCTTAGGGAAGAATAAATGATTTTCTGCTTAATCATACCCTAGTTAGTCTTTCGGGGTTTTTGTGACTGTTTGAGGAAGTGGAAAAATTCATTAAATCTTTAAATTCAAGCCAAATTTGTTCATTAAATCTTTTTATTAAAAATCGTTAAACTAAGATATAGAAATCAATCTCTAGTGAGAAGTTTTTTTCGTTCTTTTTCGAGAAGATAGCTGAGGCGATCGCTGATTTATCGTTCGTCAGTTTGTTTTTTCTTCACAAAGGCAAAATCAAGAACTATGAAATTACCAATTGGTGTGCAAAGCCACTCAGTAATGACTTCCCTTGGCACAATGGTATATTACACCCCCACCAAAATGCCCTGGCGAGATCCTCAAAATAACGAACCTGAAGCCTACCCAGATTTATTGTTTCTTCACGGCTTCGGTGGCGGTTCTTCAGCTTATGAATGGTCAAAAGTTTATCCAGCTTTTGCCAACGAATATCGGGTTCTAGCACCGGATTTAATTGGCTGGGGGCGATCGGCGCATCCAGAACGCAATTACCAAGTTGAGGACTATCTGACGACTATTTTGGAGTTTATTGAACAAACTTGTCGTCATCCTCTGCCTGTAGTCGCATCTTCTCTCACGGCGGCTTTCACAATTAGGGCGGCAATTTCTCGCCCCGAATTATTCAAGAGTTTAATATTGACAACCCCAGCAGGATTATCTGATTTCGGCGAAGATTACACTCGCAGCTTTTTCGCTCAATTAGTAAGCACACCCGTTCTTGACCAAGTAATTTACTATACTGGAGTAGCTACGGCTGGGGGAATTCGCTCCTTTCTGGAAAATCGTCAGTTTGCCGATCCAAAAAGAGTTTATCCGGAAATTATTGAAGCTTATTTAGAGTCAGCAAGTCAACCAAATGCTCAGTATGCGGCTCTTTCTTTTGTGCGGGGCGATTTGTGTTTCGATTTAGCAAATTATGTGACTCAATTAACGACTCCGACGGCGATTATTTGGGGACAAAAGTCTCAGTTTACCGGACCAGAAATTGGTCAGCGTTTGGCAGCGCTAAATCCGGAAGCGATTCAGATTTTTCAACAGCTTGAAGATGTCGGTTTAACTCCTCAGCTAGAGTTGCCTGGAGTTACGATTGGTTTAATTCGTCGTTATTTAAAGTTACTTGGTTGAATTTAGACAAAAATTTCTGACTATACCGAGGAACTTTTGTCAAGGGTAAAAGGAGATTTTAGCTGCAAATTATTTGAATGTGAACTACCGACACTTACTCGATCTTGAAGTGTTGGCTTTTAACTTTACAGCCCCTAAAATCCCCAATTTGGAAACGATTTTGCCAACTTTTTTAATAGCGGACATCAATAACACTAGAGTTAAAATTGTAGGTTGAACCTTCTAACTCAATTGTCGTGCCAATTTTCACTTTATTATTGCCTAAAACTGCGCCATCGGGAGTAATTTCTGCTTTACCGCCGAGAGTCATGAGCATATTAATGCTATAGGAATCTTCCGAGGTGCGCGGGTCAGGTAAAGCTTTGACAGAACCGTCTGGTTGAGGAACAATTACTTGTTTTTGTAGGGGTACAACAGCAAGAATATCAACTTCGCCGTAGGGTTGATTCCGAATGATAATTTCCGTCTTTTTTTCTGATTTGAACTGATCGATTAAATCTTGAGGATTGCGGATACTTAAACCGCGCACAATCACATCTACTTCAACTGGTTTAGTAGCAGTAACTTGAGCTATCGAAGTAGCTGGAGTACCGGGAAAGACAAAAATCCCGACAATCACGAGAAAGATGACGGCAGCAGCACCAAGATCGAGTAAACTTACTTTACCAAATAGCCGTCCTTGAGAATCTAAAAGCTTCATTTATTTTTCCTAATTTGGGATTAATTTGTTAAGCAAAAAAAGTAGTGAGGGCGATCGCGTAGATCTCTCAACTTTGTTAAGTTACCATGACTTTTGCTCTAGATCGGCAAAATTTTTTCCGGCTGAAACTGACACCAGGATTGACACGAGATCGTCAGCGCCCAAAAAAGCTTACCTTAAAGTCAGGGGAGCGATCGCGCCAAATAGCACCAGAGAGATTGAGCATGGCAACATCCAACGGAAAAATCGCGTCTGCTGTTCTGAGATTAATCAACCCGAAGAGTTTGTTAGTTAAAAAATCTATGTTAAAACAATTTCCTAGTTTTGTGTGGCGAAGACAACAAAAACGGTGGCTTTACGGAATACTGTCTGTAGTAACAGCATGCAGTTTGTGGTTAGGAACACCACAGCCTTCCCAAGCAATCTCCTGGATTGAGATCTTTTTGCGGGGGGTACAACTTTATCAAATTTCCAACCTCTCTCCCGTTCAAGAAGTGCAGCTTGGGAAGCAAATCAACCAACAACTAATTGAAAGTGGTAAAGTCAAACTGGTCAGCGATCGCCAAGTTAACGAATATATTAACCAAATCGGACAACGACTAGCTCAATATAGCGATCGCCCAGAAATTCCCTACACTTTTCAAGTTGTCAAAGACGACAATATCAATGCTTTTGCGACAATGGGTGGCTTTGTCTACGTCCACACTGGTTTAATGCAAGCCGCAGATAACGAAGCGGAACTAGCCAGTGTCATTGCTCACGAAATTGCTCATGTTTCCGAACGCCATTCCGTAGAACAAATGCGCCAACGAGCTTTAGCTGAAGGTGTCCTTTCCGCCGCAGGACTAGATCAAAGACGAGCGGTACAAATAGGAGTCGAACTCGCCTACAATCGTCCTAACAGTCGTCAAGACGAGTTAGAAGCCGACCAAAGCGGACTAGAAATGTTTCGCCGAGCAGGTTATGCACCTTCAGCCACAGTCAGCTTTATGAAAAAACTCCAGAGACAAGGTGGTTCTCCACCAGCTTTTCTCAGCACCCACCCAGCCACTGCTGACCGTATTCTAGCTTTAGAAAGACAAATTGACCCCGCCACAGCTAACCAAGGCGAAGGTTTGAATAATCAAGCTTACCAGGCTAAAATTCGTTCGCTGCTATAATCCGAAAAGTAAGCGTCGAGGCAAAACTTTTTGAGGTTTAATTTTCGTAACTGCTTCAGACAGAGGCATTTGTCGCGAGATCATCTGCTTGACATTGATTTGGTAAACTATCCGATTGGTGTAGTCTAAACCAGTTAGCCAACCGCTAGTTTGGTGGTAAGCTCCAGTATCAATGTCAAGCCAGCCTTCACCTGCGGCAATTTTTCCTGGCATTACTCCTGGTAAAGTAAAAGTAATTGTATGTCCGGTAATAATTACTTTGTCGGGAAAATAAGCTTTTTTGCTACTGTGAAATTCATCTCTGATCCAACAAAATTGGTCAGAAGTTTGTTTTTCCAAAGGTAAATTAGGGTTAACACCTGCATGAACTAACCACACATCCCCTAAGTCTAAATAAATTGGGAGACTTTTCATCCACTGAAGATGTTCTTCGGGAACACCTTTTTGACCATAGCTTTTCATCGTCGTGTTCCCACCGCTATAAAGCCATGCTTGCAGCGCCGCGTTACTTGAGTCTTGCTTCGCCAGCAGTAACATTTCTTCGTGATTTCCCAAGATACATTGGTGTTGATTCTCCATGACAAAAGAGACGACTTGAGCGCTTTTGGGACCGCGATCGATTAAGTCTCCTAAGAAATATACTTTGTCATTGTTACCGGGAGCGATCGCTTCCAGTAAGGTCATTAGAGCATCATAGTGACCATGTACGTCTCCAATAAAAATTTTGCGATCGGTCATTGTTTGTTTCTCACACTTGGTTGCACCAACAACTAGCTTGTTTCCGCAGCTTCGGAATTGCTAAACAGCCGTTACTCAGGAAAAAGCTGATCTGCTTTCCAGTATTACTGAATATTTTTCAATTAGAATGTTCATTTGACAGATTCGTTGCTTAGAAACAAGTACAATCGACTCGATTTCGGTTTTTTCGGAATTTAGGTGGCGATCTAAGTGAAATCTCTCAGTTGTCTCCAACAAGATTTTGTCAGTAAAAACACTTTATGAAGTCAGTAACTAAAATTAAGATTCTGCAAAAGTCTACCAGTGTTGCTTGGGTAGAGCAGGCGATCGCGAATCTGGATAGGATTTTACTCGATCACTCTCACTGTGAACTCAAAGCTGCTTCGACGGCGATTAATTTTATGTTTCGTTATCCGGCTCGGACTCGTTTGGTGCGAGAATTAACTTCTTTGGCGCAGGAAGAACTGGAACATTACGAATTAGTTAATCAATGGCTGGAACGTCGGGGTGTGGCTTTGGCTCCTTTGAATGCTCCTCCTTATGGTGCTACTCTCAAAGGGGAAATGCGTCGCCAAGAACCCGATCGCTTATTGGATTCACTTCTGATTGCTAGTTTAATTGAGGCTCGCTCTCACGAACGTCTTGGTTTACTTGCGGCTCATTGTCCCGACCCAGATTTGGCTAAGTTTTATCATGGTTTAATGGCTTCGGAGGCTCGTCATTATGGCGTTTATTGGCTGCTTGCGGCTAGTTATTTTGACCAGGAGGTGCTAGAAAAACGTTTGCAGGAGTTGGCGATGATCGAAAGCGAAATTTTGGTTAAGCTTCATCCCGAACCGAGAATTCATAGTTGACGACTCCCCTTCCTTCTGGTAGGAAACTTCCCGCGCCAGATTTCCTTAATTTGTCTGTGGATCTTCAATGCTGGCAAGTTCTTGACACAGTTTAGGAAAGTTTTCCACTAGCTCGTAGGCTAAGTTGATCTCAAAGTTGGTTAAGGCTTTTTCTAAGTTTTGGGCGTAGTCGAGGAGTGGTTGACACTGATATTGATTGCCCCACTTTTGTAATTTTCGAGAAAATTCGCGGATTTGGCTGGTTTTCATTTGCTGCTTCAGTTTTTGCCAATGATTGTCTTGTTCATCACGTAATTTGGCTAACAGTTCCCCTAAATTTGGGTTGAGGAGCGCTTGACTAGAGGTTTCTGCTGTGATTTGATTTGGGGGTGATTCGGTTTGGCGATCGCCAAATATTTTCCTTAATTGATCCACAAGCTGTTGACGAGTAATCGGTTTGCTTAAAAAACCTTGGACGATCGCGATCGCTTGTGCTTTTTTGTCGGTTTCCGCCGCCGCCGTAATCATCACGATGGGAATTGGTGCAGTTTGGGGATTGGCTTTGAGAATTTTGGCAGTTTCGTAACCGTCGAGGAGCGGCATTCGCCAGTCGAGCAAAATTAAGTTAGGACGATAAGATTGAGCAAAATCGATGGCTTGGCGACCATTTTCCGCCATGATTAAGCGGTGTTCGGTGTCGCTAAAGTATCCGGCAATCAAATCGCGATTCGATTTAATGTCATCAACAAGTAAAATCGTCATCTGAGGAAAATTAGCGAGGCTTTTGTGACTCTCAGGTAAAAGAGCCACAGATTGAGTAAAATCACTGTATTGCACAGCAGCAAATCGGAAGCGGAAGGTACTACCTTGGTTGAGTTTACTTTCTAAGGCGATCGCGCCGCCCATCATTTCGGTGAGACGTTCCGTAATTGCTAAACCTAGTCCGGTTCCCCCATATTGAGAGTTACTTTGACCGTCAGTTTGAGTAAAAGTTTGGAAAATTTGGCTTTGTTGATCTTCGGCAATACCAATACCTGTATCTGCGATCGCAATTTCTAAGTCAATTTGATTTTCTACACTGGTTAATTGGCTGTGGACTTGAATCTTGATATAACCTTGGTGAGTAAATTTCAAGGCGTTACCGACAACGTTGAGCAAAATCTGCCGCAGACGGACTTCATCTAAAACGATGAGCGCAGGTGTATTTGAATCGATTTCTGTGAGTAAGGAAAGATTTTTTTGGGCGGCTTTCTGGCTAAAAATCTGGACGATTTCCTTAATTAAAAGCCGCAAGTCCAAGCTATTGTATTCTAGTTCCAGTTTTCCGGCTTCAATTTTCGAGAGATCGAGAATATCGTTAATTAAAGTCAGGAGAGTTTTGCCACTCGCCGCGATCGCGTCAACATAGTTTTGAATATTAGCATCGGTAACTGTTTCTTGTAATAACTGACAAAAGCCTAAAATTGCATTCATTGGGGTACGGATTTCGTGGCTCATATTTGCCAAAAATTCACTTTTCGCTTGATTGGCTGACTCTGCCGCTTCTTTGGCTTGTTGGAGCGCAATTTCAGTCTCTTTCAGCGCGCTAATATCGCTGATGATCCCATGCCAAACCAAATCCCCATTAGTGCGGTGTTCGGGGGTGGAATCACCCTGTAACCACTTAAGTTTTCCGGATGGAGTAATGATTCGCCATTGATAGTTAAATGGTTCTAAGGTTTCGTAGGAACGTTGGGCGACAGTTTCATATCCCGGAATGTCTTCGGGGTGCATTTGGTTGAGAATGACTCGATTTGCATCAGCATAAACTTCCTCGATGGTTGTTTCTTGAATAGTTTCTACCGATTGGTTGATATATTCAAATTTCAAGGAACCATCGGGACTAAGAACGAGGGAATAAATAACGCTAGGAATAGCTTGAGCAAGGTTTTGAAGACGATTGAGAGTTAGTTGCAGTTGAGCCTCGGCAAATTTGCGATCGCTAATATCTCGTCCGACGGCTTGAATTTCTTGTGGTTGCTGGTTTTGGTCGCAAATGAGGCGGTTAATCCACTGTGTCCAACGAATTTTGTTTCCCGCAAGAACACGCTTTTCGATGGTTACTACCGGGTTAGTGGGACTAAGTAAATTTACTTGGCGAACAAAGTCTTCTTGGTCTTCCGGGAAAATAACTGGTTTGTAGTCCTGACCAATTAAAGATTCGGGCGATCGCGCGAAATAACGACAAAACGCATCATTAACGAAAGTTAGTTTACCATCAAGTTGATAGCGGATAATCAGTTCGGTTTGGTCTTCGACGATCGCCCGATATCGAGCTTCACTCGCTTGCAAAGCTGCTGCTGTCTTTTGGCGATCGCTAATATTAATTGAAACCCCAATGATTCGTTCTGGTTTCCCTTCCGCATCACTGAGAACTTTGGCATGAACTTGATACCACTCCCAATCAGAATTTTCCTCATTACCCACCCGACAAATAATCTCAAATTCTCCTCGTGAGGCAATTGCTTGTTGGTTGGCGCGAATTAGGGCTTCGTAATCATCTGGGTGAATTAAAGCCATTGCTTCGCTATAGGTTAAAGTCAATATTTTCCGATAAGCTACTCCACGCAATCCCTGGAAGAAGATTTGGTTATTTTTGAGGTCATGTTCCCACGGGACAATTTTCGAGGCTTCTAGGGTTAAACGCAGGCGGGCTTCACTTTGCCGCAGGGCGGCTTCGGCTTCTTGACTTTGTTGATAAAGTTTGGCTTGGTGAATAGCAATCCCAAGGGGTTTGGTGACGCGAGAAGCAATTTCGATGTCTTCTGGTTCCCAAGGAGTCGGGTTGGTACGGGATAAAGTTAAACTTCCCCAAATTGTCCCGTTGACGGAAATTGGCACGAGTAACCAGGCGCTAGAAGATGTTTCGACAAATTCTTGGTTAATCGGATCTGCAACCGTTTTGCTATTATCAATTTGCACAATTTGACCTTGCTTGAGTTGCTCGGCGAAGGGATTGTCTCGGTCGGGAATTTCGTCGATAATTTCTCTCGGAATCTCGGTATTTTCTGAATAAGAAATACAAACCCATAGCTGACGCGATCGCTCATAACGCATAATTAGGGCGTAATCGAGTCTTAAGAGTGGCGCAATATTTTCGGTAGCGGTGGAGAAGATTGTTTTTAAGTCAAGGGATTGATGAATCGCTTGGATGGTTTGATTGAGTAATTGTTCGCGTTGGTTTTGTTGTTTGAGGGTAAGTTCTAGGTGTTTGCGATCGCTGATGTCGATGCTAACTTGGGTAAATAACCAGTAATCGTTAGTTGGATCGTAGCGGGAAGTTGAACGCGCAGAAACCCAAATCCATTCTCCGTCTTTACGTCGAAATCGATATTCAATGCTGTTATTTTCTGTGGTAAAAGCTTTGTCAAAGGCAGGTAAAATCGTATTTTTAACATCTTCGGGATCGATGTTTGCCATCCAGATTGATTTGTCAGCGATGAATTCTTGGGCAGTATAACCGAAGATATTTTCACAACCTGCGGAGAGATAATCAATTTCCCAGTGATAATTTTTGTAGACGCGTAAGCGGATAATTGAGACGAGAGGACTGTTGATAATTTCACTTAGTTTGTTTTCTGAGGCTTGCAGGGCGAGTTCGAGATTTTTGCGATCGCTGATATCTAAGGTTGTCCCAAAAATGCTGATAATTTTGCCATTTTCGTCGCTAATTGTTTTGCCTCGGTTAATGACATAGCGTAATCTGCCATCGGGACGCAAAATGCGCGTTTCTATTTCGTAGGGTGTTCCTGCGGCGATCGCTTCTGCAACACTGGTTTCTAATTGCGGGCGATCGTTGGGATGAAAAATAGCTAAAACTTCTGGATACTTCGGGATAAAAGTTTGGCGATTTTGTCCAAAGATCCGATAAAGTTCTTCTGACCAAGTTAATTTATTTTGAATCAAATCTAATTTCCAAGAACCAACATTGGCAATCCGTTGGGCGTTTTGGAGTTGCATTTCTCGATCTCGTAATTCGGCTTCCACTTGTTTGAGTCCGCCAATTTCTTTACTAATGTTTAAAACGTAAGGTTGATTATTCAAACTAATAATTTCGCAGGAAATTAAAGAAACAATCGTTTTTCCTGATTTGATTCGCCAGTGCAGTTCTTGGTTTTCAACTCGGCGATTTTGCTCAAGTTGGGCAATAATTGCCCTAGCTTCTTCAGGATCAACAATTAAGTTGAGTTCGGCTGCGGTATGATTAATTACTTCTTGACGGCTATATCCAGAAAGTTGTAAAAAACTGTTATTAACTTCAATAAAAATATGATCTTCAAGTGTAGTAATTGTAATCGGATCGGGACAATTTTGAAATAAACTCGCATATTTGTTTTCCGATTCAGATAAGTTGGCTTCTAATTCTGTAAAAGCTCGTTTTAACTGACTAGCCATTTGATTGAAAGCTAAGGCAGTTTTTTGTAATTCCCGAATCTGGAAATTTTGGGAAAGCTGCTGATTTAAGTCTCCTGCTGCCATTTTCGTAGCAGTTTTGCTGAGAACTAAAATCGAACGAGTAATCCAATTAGTTAGGAAAATACCTAAGCCAATTGCTATGAAAAAAGCACCACAAGTTAGTAATAAGGTTCGCTGTTCGTTAACTTCAATTGTGGCGGTAAAACTAGATTTAGGGATGACTGTAACTAAAAACCACGGTAATTTTTTTTCTACAGATAAAGGTACAATTCGTAGAAAGTAGGATTTACCATCAAGATCGAATTCTAGCTTGATCGGGCGCTCGATCTGCTCGAAACTATCAAATTTATTAGTTAAGATTTTGACTGCGGCTTTAGTAATGGAGTTTTGGCTTTCTGCGGCATTTAGCCGCAAATTTTGAAGATTAAGGTCTTGGTTGTTTTTAATTAATTGCTCTTGTTTAAAGGTAATTTCGTCTGTGGAAGTAGCAACAAATACACCTTGAGAATTGATCACAAAAGCTTGTCCGGTTTGACAAATTTTTAATTGTTTTAAAAAGTCGCTGATGTGAGATAAGTAAAATGTTGCTCCGATGACTCCTTGGCTTTGATTGTTGCGATCGCGATAGGGAAACAAACGTGCTAACATCAAAGTGGGATTTTTTCGTCCTTTGATTGTCGAAACTATGGGCGACCAAATTCCGTTTTCTGAGGCTTTGGCGGCTTTGTACCAAGAATTTTGGGGTGGGATATTCTGAGGATCGAAGTTGGCAAGTGTCTCAGTTAGTTGTAGAATGTTACCTTGGCGGTCAGCCGAGTAAGTGTTGAGGGTGTTGGTTTGGCGATCGCGTTGGCGAATACTGAGAGAATTTGCTTCGGGTTGGGCTACGGAAAGAAAGTCTTTTTCTTCTGTAATCAAAGTAATTGAACTAATTTTGGGAAAAAGGTTGATTTGTTCGACAAAATAAGCTTCAATTGTGTCGAGGTCGTTTTTGTCGAGTAAGCCTAGTTTGAGCAAAGAAGCATTTGCCTGGACAATCTCATTGGCAAGTTCGAGATAATTTTCTAGATTGTTGATGATGCGATCGCTGACTTCGACCATTAATTCTTGAGCCAGGTTTTCTATTGACTGACGACTATTGTTTAAGGTTAAAGTGTTTGTTAGTCCGACAGCGATCGCTAAGAGTAAGACGAAGGGAATAATCAAAATTCTTCGTAACGAAAAACTCAAACAAGAGAATGAAGATCGCATCAGCTTTTCTCCCGATATCCTCTGAGAATATACATATCAATCTTAGCGGCTGATTAATTATTATTTAAACTTATCTCGACTTATTTTTGCAAGATCGGCTTTTCGAGCAAGTTTTTTGCTTCTCATCTTCCTAAAAATTTCAGTTTTTTTTTGCATATTTAAAAAGTTATAACCATAGTAAATCATTTGTAAAGTTTATCCTAAATGTTTCCCAAGGTAGGGTCAGTGTTAATTGTTATTTTGCCTCACGATCAAGATTTTTTCTAATTACATTTTATTGCAATTGGACAAGATTTGTTTAATTTTGCTCTCGAAACTTTTCAACTAAGAAAATCAACTTGAGCAAATTGTTTGTCAGAAAAAAAACTATTTCTAGCTGTTAAAAATGAATAAATATTATCAAGATTTCTTAATTATAACTTGGCAACCACAAATTCGTCTGGTAAAGGGTAGCAGCGATCGGTGTTAATCGAAAATAATTGAAATTGGGAACTACAAAGTGCAGACTGAGTATGGTAGTGAGTTTTGAGCAGTAACCAAAAAATGGCAAAATAGTCGGGACAGGAACAGATTATCCTGGAGATTGTGGCGAAAATAGGGTAGAAATTCGTAAAATGTATTTACTACCAACAGCTAGAGGTAGAAAACTGGGTAAGTATTTATTGTCAGAGTTAGAAGTTGCGATCGTTATTCGAGGATACAAAAAAATTCGGCTGGAAATTGCTTCCGTGCGAAAAGAAGCGGTAAACTGATCAGAAAGTAGTAGCTATTAATCACCAATAAAAGTAGAAACCCAGCGCTAAAAAAATATCTCGTATTTAGCTAAAAACTTTATTTAATAAATAACTAACAACCGATGACAAAAGACAACAATTCTGCTCAACCACGACACATTGTTTTAACTTCTCACCCAGGTAAAACTGGGTCAAAATCTCCAACAATTAATTGGGGAAAAATCGACCCGATTGAGCGCGGTGCAATTATTGGTAGTTTAGTTAATCCTGCACATCGAAATGTAATTGGAACACATTCTGGTTCTTATGGAATTTATCGGGCTTTAGCTGTTGCTAGCGGCTCTTTACAACCAGATCATCGAGCGGATTTAACGAATACTGCGCCGATAGTTCAGATCGGTTCTTTTCCTAGTTGGGGAGATGCTGAAAAAATTGTTTCTCTCGATCCTTTTGGTGCTATTGTTGGCGAAGTTTATCAAGATTTTTTTACTCAAAATTATGATATTCGTCCGACAATTGCGATTACTAAAGCTCAGATTAATTTACCGGAAATTAAGTATGCGGTTGCTCAAAAAAATGTCAAAGTTGATGGAGTTATTGTTAAACCGGGCGGGAGTTTAGCAGTGACGAAAGTGGCGATCGATCCGGTGTGGTATTTACCGGGAATTGCCCAACGTTTACAAGTAGAAGAAAGTGCTTTGCGACGAACTCTTTTTCAACAAACTGGCGGCATGTTTCCTGAGTTGGTAACTCGTCCGGATTTGCAGGTTTTTCTACCTCCAATTGGGGGAACTACGGTTTATATTATTGGTGATGTAGAAGCGATTACTGATAGTAGTAAACCTTTAGCAGTTAGGGTACATGATGAGTGTAATGGTTCGGATGTTTTTGGTTCTGATATTTGCACTTGTCGTCCTTATTTAATCCACGGAATTGAAGTTTGTACGGAAACTGCACAAGCGGGAGGGGCTGGGGTGATTGTTTATGCTCGTAAAGAAGGACGAGCTTTAGGTGAGGTAACGAAGTTTTTGGTTTACAATGCTCGTAAGCGACAAGCAGGTGGCGATCGCGCGAATGCTTACTTTACTCGCACTGAATGTGTGGCTGGGGTGCAAGATATGCGCTTTCAAGAGTTGATGCCGGATGTGCTACATTGGTTGGGAATTACGAAGATCGATCGTTTTGTTTCGATGAGCGATCTGAAGTATCAGGCGATCGTTCAGTCGGGTATTGAAATTAGTCAAAGAGTGCCAATTCCTTCTGATTATATTCCGGAAGATGCTCAAGTAGAAATTGCGGCGAAAACTGCCGCCGGATATTACACTGAGGAAACGATTCCTGATGAATTTACGCTGACGCAAATTTATGGGCGAGATTTACTTGATTATTAGTTACTAGAGTGTATTTTGATGGTGATTAATTGATTTTGTTAAATGATTTTAACTGCAAAATGCACTCTTTCTTGATAAGTTGAAGTAATTCTTGATTTGCTTGAAAGTTTAGATAATAAATTTTAATAATTTTAATATTTTTTAAGTATATTAAGAAGTTAAGTTTCCATTATATAATATGTCATATTAACCTTGAAGAAAAAGTAGAGTTTGCTATAAATCAGCAAAAACACGCAAAAACCTTGAACGAAAACCAAAAGCAACTAATTACCTATTTAAGAACGCCAGAAGCGATTCGAGAACAATGCGATCGCCTTTTTCAATTATCCTGTGAAGATCGGCTAAAATACTTTCGTGTACAATTAGATCGACTCGACAATGTTGTCGATTATGTTATTGAAGTAACCCAAGAAAACTACCCCGATGTGAATATACCCTTTCACAGTCGTTGGCGACACTTTCAAGTTGGTGGAGTCGGGCGTTTGGAAGAATTGAATAAAAAACTGTCCCGGTTGAGTCCAGTGGAGAAAGCCAAGGTAAAATTTGATTTAGCGATCGTCAGCGTGTTGCTGGATGCTGGGGCAGGTTCGCAATGGAGTTATCAAGAAGCTGAAACAGGTAAAACTTTTCGTCGTTCCGAAGGATTAGCAGTAAGCAGCTTTCGGATGTTTTGTCAAGGCTTGTTTGCGAGTAGCCGCGATCGCCGCGTCAATGCCAAAGGATTACAAGAATTAAGTAAAGAAACCCTCGCCAAAGGATTACAAATTAGCAAAAAAAATCCCTTAATTGGTTTAGAAGGAAGATTAGCATTACTACAACATTTAGGAACAGTTTTAAGCAAAAATTCAGAGTTTTTTGGTGAAGATAATCCTCGTCCCGGAAATTTAGTAAATTATCTCTTAGAAAAAAAAGAAAATAATTCAGCTTTAAGTGCATCTGAAGTATTAATTGCTGTCTTAGAAAGCCTCGGAGAAATTTGGACAGGAAGCGTGACAGTTGGCGGTGTGAAATTAGGTGATGTTTGGCAACATTCCGCCTTATCTGGAAATAATTACGTTCCCTTACATAAACTTTCTCAATGGTTAACCTACTCCCTTCTAGAACCCTTACAAGAATTAGGTTTAATTATTACCGAATTAGATCAATTAACTGGACTTGCTGAATATAGAAATGGCGGTTTGTGTCTTGATTTAGGATTACTAGAAGTCAAAGAAAAAAGCATTTTTAGGGAAGCACATTTAGTAAGTTCGGAAGTAATTGTTGAATGGCGTGCCTTAACAGTAATTCTTCTCGATAAAATTGCGGCGAGAATGCGCGAAAAATTAGGGATGAGTGCTACAGAGTTACCGTTAGTCAAAGTTTTGCAAGGAGGTACTTGGAATGCCGGAAGACGAATTGCTAATCAGTTAAGAGAAAATGGTGTTCCTCCTCTAGAAATTAAAAGCGACGGTACTGTATTTTAAAAAGTTGAGTTTCTAGAGATGTTTCTGGGTAAGTCTCTTACAAACCTAGTATTAACTAAATTTTAATTAATATGAAACGAAAAATAAAATGCTCAGGATTTTATGTAGAGAGGTTGCCGACAACATTTCTACAAAGTAATTATGTTTACCAAACATTTATGTATTTCATATAACTATAAATATTTAGCTACAAACTCTTCTGGAGTAAAGCAGTCAAAGTCTCCTGTTTCAGTAACTAAAGCCCGAATTAACTTATGGTTAGCAGATACAAAACATTCTGCTTTTCCTTCTTTAGCAGTTAGATAAATACCAATATCCTCACGAGGAATTTTCCCCAACTTTTCTAGTCGTACAAATTCTTCTGGATTTAAGAAGACATAGTAAATGTTCAGATTTTGCCAAATTAGTCCGATTAATTTACTACCCCAATCTTTATTTTGTAAGCGTTTGGCTACTCGCAAGATTTGCTCAATTAATTCTTCAGAAATAACTACCTGAACTGAGTTTTTATCTTTACTATCGAAACTATCAAACCCAAGCCAATTAAGAATTTTACGTTCATGACTGTTCGGTTCTACTGCACCAATAATATAAATATTGGTATCTAAAAATACAGAATTAAGAGAAGATTTCATTGTTTAACGATTTGTCAATTATTTGCTTGTTTCATCGACAACCAAGTTAGATTTATTTTGACGTTCAATTATCATTTCTTGCTTAATTTCCTGGACTAACTGAACAATTTTTTCTCTCGTATCATATCCAGCTTCTTTTAAAGTCTGTTGTGTGTGCTGTTGTAAGTCGGCTAAAGTAAATTTATTTTCTAGCTGTTGAGAATTTGGAGATGTTTCACTGCGTCTAGATTTAGTAAATAAGACGAAATTGAGAACTTCTTCGACGAAAGCATCGGAAGATTGGGCAATTTCTTGAAGTAGCTTTTCTCTGACTGTCATCGGAAAATTTTGTTGTAAAATACAAGAGCGATCGCTGTTGGCTCAATTTTACCTGAACGATCTTCAACTCATTTTATCGAAGAAGTATCCTTATTGGTTGCGGTGTTGAGCGCACAATTGAGGGTGTCTGTGGTAATATCCCGTAAAATGACGGCGATCGCGTATTATGTCCTCACAAGTTACTGTTATCAACCATCCTCTCGTACAGCATAAGTTGTCTCTGATGCGTCATGCTCAAACCAGTACCGCTAAGTTTCGTCAATTGCTGCGGGAAGTCTCGATGTTACTAGCATACGAGGTGACGCGGGATTTACCGCTCAAATACACAGAAATTCAAACACCTCTAGCCACGATGCAAGCACCGATGTTAGCCTCGGATAAGAAAATGGCGATCGTTTCGATTCTGCGAGCAGGTCAAGGGCTTTTAGATGGTATCCTCGAACTGATTCCCTCCGCACGAGTAGGACATATTGGTTTGTACCGCGAACCTACTACTCATTTGGGTGTGGAGTATTATTTTAAACTTCCTCATGATGTGCAATATCGGGATATTCTTTTAGTCGATCCGATGTTAGCAACGGGAAACACCGCAGTTGCAGCAGTTGATCGAATTAAGGAATTTAACCCCCAAGGAATTAAGTTTCTCTGTTTGTTAGCTGTACCGGAAGGAATCAAACATTTTCACCAAGAGCATCCTGATGTGCCAATTTATACTGCGGCAATTGACGAGAAATTAGACGATCGCGGTTATATTCTACCTGGATTAGGAGATGCAGGCGATCGCCTTTATGGAACCAAGTAAGATCAAAGCGCGATCGCTGCATTAGCACCTAACTTTTCTCTTATTTATTAACAGTAATCGTGAATCAAGAAATTACCATCAAGAAATTACCAGCAAAATTAATTACTTTAGAAAATTTTCAACCCTTTGGACAGTTAATTATTCCGACAGAAGATGGGAAACAATTTGACCAAACCGATGCTCAGTTAAACTTAAAAAATGGCACACCCAGATTTTATCTTATGCAACTCAAAAATAAGGGTCGTCAATTTAGTCAAATTACCCGTCATAATCAGTGTACCCAATGTTTAGGTTCTTTAGAAGGTAAAGAATGGTTGATTGCCGTTGCACCACCAACTTCTCAAGAAATACCAGAAATGAATCAAATTGTCGCCTTGAAAATTCCTGGTAATTGTTTTATTAAATTAAAAACTGGAACTTGGCACGCAGGTCCCTATTTTGATGAAGATTTTGTGAATTTTTACAATTTAGAATTAAGTGATACAAATCTTGTCGATCATTTCACTTATGACTTTCGGAAAAGCCATCACTTAGTCTGGGAAATTGTTTAGCTGAGAGAATTTTTGCAAATTAAGGAAGTTAGCTTTTTCTGAGAATTATACTAACTAAAATTTGTTGATTCTCGATGAATCTTGATTAATGTCAAATAATTATAAATTTTTATGATCAATTTACCTCTTCAGACTCTAGTAACCAAAATAGATCTGCTATAATCATTCTGAGTGATGAGAATAGGTTCGGTTGCAGTGTTTGTTGGTGGTATCGATAAGGTGTTTTCCTTGAGGTTCTCGTGTACAGGCTTCTCTCCGAAGACTCTATCTCCTCACGGAAATAAAACAGGAGAGAAATAATGTCAATTTACGTGGGAAATTTGTCCTACGAGGTTACTCAAGAAGACCTCAAGCAAGTTTTTGAAGAGTATGGAGAAGTAAAGCGGGTACATTTACCCACAGACCGTGAGACAGGTCGTCCACGCGGTTTTGGTTTTGTGGAAATGTC
>JAWQFW010000082.1:0-19159 GCA_035968095.1 Oscillatoria sp. PMC 1068.18 | reverse complement strand
CTTCCCATACCTCCCACACTTCCCATACCTCCCACACTTCCCATACCTCCCACACTTCCCATACCTCCCACACCTCCCACACTCCTCTTTTGGCGACTGGTAACTATTCGCCGAGCCGACAACGCCTCTACACCTCTTGTTTTGAGAAATATTAAGAAATAAACAATTTAAGTTAATTTTTGTTAAAAATAATTGACAAGACCATAAATATTAAAGATGCTTGACAAATTGTTAAATCAGTTGGGAAAAATGAGATTGAAATTAATTCAAGAAGCAGTTAGCTGGTGAAAAAATGAGATAAAATTAAATGATAGAAAACAAAAGTTAACCATTAGAATAAATATCACTAATCTCAAATCGAGAGAAAAATGTTAGGAGGAGTCAAATTCATGAAAAAAATAATTCGGATTCTCGCCGTGCTGATGGTAAGCGTAGGCTGCTTAGGGATCTTCGGACAAACAGCGATCGCCGCTAATTTCAGCAATCTCACCCTGCAATCATCTCCAGTTTTAGCAGTAGAATATCGCAATCCTGCCGATGCCAAATTAGCTACCGATTACGGTCAAAAAGTTGATTTAAACAACGCTAACGTGCGTTTCTTCCGTCAGTTTCGTGGTTTTTACCCCACATTAGCGGAGAAAATTGTTGCCAACGCTCCTTATAAAAATGTAGAAGACGTTCTCGACATTCCTGGACTCAGCGACACCCAAAAAGATCGCCTGCAAGCGAACTTGGACAAGTTTACAGTTACCAAAACCTCAGTAGTTTATTCTGGAGCAGGCGATCGCTTTAACAACGGTCAATACTAAATCCGCAAAATTAAACAAGAAACGCTCAAGCTGCTCCTCACATTGAGGAAAACGAGCTAGCTAGCCTAATCTGTCAACAAGATTGAGTTTAGCCCGCCAGATCGAGCTTACCGTAACTTTAGAAGTTGAATAGCAGATAATTTCTTACCCACTCCCTAAAGGGGGTGGGTTATTGATTAGGAAAGAGCTAAACTAACTAAAAACTCAGATCTGTCTGCCTTGGAAACTACTTCTACTTCCCAACGATCTCTTCCGACTCAGTTTGACGTGCTAGTTATTGGTTCAGGTGCGGCGGGGTTGTATGCCGCCCTTTGCTTACCAAAACACTTACAAGTAGGCTTAATCACCAAAGATACCTTAAAAACAGGTGCAAGTGATTGGGCGCAAGGAGGAATAGCCGCAGCGATCGCGCCAAATGATTCCCCCAAATTCCATCTTCAAGATACGATCAAAGCAGGTGCGGGACTCGGCGAAATGGAAGCGATTGAGTTTTTAGTCGAAAATGCTCCAGCAGCGATCGCCAATCTCGTAAATTTAGGAGTAGCTTTCGATCGCCGAGGTCAAAATTTGGCAATGACATTAGAAGCAGCCCATTCTCGCCCTCGCGTACTCCACGCAGCAGATACCACCGGGAGAGCGATCGTTAGTACCCTCACCGAACAAGTCTTACAACAAGAAAATATTCAAGTAATTACCAATGCTTTAGCCTTGAGTTTGTGGATTGACGAACAAAGCGATCGTTGTTTAGGGGTTAGTTTATTGTCTCAAAACCAAGTTTTCTGGGTGCGATCGCCTGCCACAATTCTCGCTACAGGTGGCGGGGGTCAAGTTTTTGCCCAAACCACTAATCCCACCGTTAGTACAGGTGATGGTGTCGCCCTAGCTTGGCGGGCTGGCGCTATTTTACGCGACTTAGAATTTGTTCAATTTCATCCCACAGCTTTAACTGTACCAGGCGCACCTCGGTTTCTCATCAGCGAAGCAGTTAGAGGTGAAGGAGCGCATTTAGTCGATGAAAGTGGATCTCGCTTTACTTTTAATTATCACCCCTCCGGAGAATTAGCTCCGCGAGATGTAGTCAGCAGAGCGATCTTTACTCATTTGCAAAAAACTGCCCCCCATCCCGCCAACGCTCATGTATATTTAGACCTACGCCCCATAGAACCAGAGCGAATTCGTCATCGCTTTCCGAATATTATTCAAGTTTGTCAGCATTGGGGGATAGATGTATTTCGGGAATTAGTTCCCGTTGCACCCGCCGCTCATTATTGGATGGGAGGAATTGCCACCGATAAAATGAATCAAACTTCCATTCCTGGATTATACGCGATCGGTGAAACTGCTAGTACCGGAGTTCATGGTGCAAATCGCTTGGCGAGTAATTCTTTGTTGGAATGTATCGTTTATGCGGCTGAGTTATCGAATTTGTCAGTGGATTTAGATTTCACTGAGAAAGAGTTTCATCTGGAGACACCAGTGAGTAGTTTTGGTGCAGAGTTAGAAAATTCCTTATCTCAGTGGAGCGAATTGATCCCCCAACTGCAAAAATTAGTTTGGCAAAGTGCCGGAATTTGTCGCTCCCAGAAAATGATGGAAGACGCGATCGCCCAAATTGTTTCTTGGCGACAACAATTAGCTACCCATCCTGCTAGCCAAATTTTACTTTCTCCCCAGCCCACCCAGACAATTCACCTTAAATCCCTAGAAACTGAAAAAAATTTACGTCGTTACGCCGAAACTTTTAATTTACTCGATATTGCTTACTTAATTCTCAAAAGTGCCGCTTTTCGTACCGAAAGCCGTGGGGGACATTATCGTAGCGATTACCCCGAAACCTCTAGCGCTTGGCAACTACATACGTTAGTCAAAAACGAACAATGGTGGACTTCCCCGCCAACTCAATCAAATAATTAACCCTCAAAAGACTCGCAAATTTTAATTATCTACCGCCCGCACCCTGACTATTATCAGGACTTCCATTATCTGGCGGTGTATACCCTTCGGAATTTTCAGCAATCGGTGTCAGCGCTTGGTAAGACAAAGAATCGTACGAGCTTAACTGTGCATTTGCCTTCAAATTGCTCAAACCGATTACCAATGTCAGAGAGATTGTGGCAGTTGCAACGATTCGCAGATAACTAAACATAATTTTTCCAAGAGCAAACTCTTATTTCTTTCAGTATATTCACTGATCGCTAATTTTGGAAAGAGTAAAAGCAAAATTTTCCGTATTTCTACTGAGTAATTCTTCTATTATATTCTGATTTATTTGTCAAGTTTATCAAGCCTTCATAAAGTGTAACTTAAATGTCAGAGAAAATCAGGAAATTAACTACAAAAAAATTTTGACTTACCCAGATTCTTTTGTCAAAAAAGAGACAAAGCAACCTAGAAATTACCGCAAAAAATAAAGAAAAGATCAAGAACAAAAAGATAGAATCTCCCTGTAACTCAGCATAAATAGCCAAGAAAAAACCTAAGCGCGATCGCAATTCAGTTGTTTAAATTCATACATCCGTAGATCCGCTTGCTTCACCAATGCCTCAATATTTTCCCCATCATCCGGATAGAGACTAATACCAACACTAGCCGTCATCGAAATCTTCCGCTCACCAATAACAAAACCTTCCGACACAGCCCCAGTAATCTTTTCCGCGACCTTCTCAGCATCTTGCTTTTCCTTAATACCTGGAAGAATCACCGTAAACTCATCACCACCGAGACGACAAACCACATCGCTACTGCGTAAATTATTACTCAGACGGACAGCAACTTCCTTCAGGAGCAAATCTCCAACATCATGTCCGAAAGTATCATTAACAGGTTTAAACTTATTCAAATCAAGAAACAACAAACCCACCAGTCGCTTATTTTTTTGCGCCCATTCCAGAGATTTTGCCAAACTTTCGTTAAAAAAGCGACGATTTCCCAAGCCAGTCAGAGAATCATAATAAGCATCTTGATGCAACTGTTGTGCAGAACGTTTCAACTCCGCATTATGACGACTCAGATCTGCCGCCAATTGTCTTAATTGTTCTTCAAGGTGTTTACGTTCAGTAATATCGCGAATTACCCCAACTAAAAAGACATTACCAGCCGCATCTTGATGTAGCGACCTTTTCGTGGCAATCAAATGAGTCATTCCCTGAGCATCAGTAAACTTCTCTTCATTTTCGCAAGCAGTATTAGTTTCAAAAACAAAACGATCTTGCGACCAAAAAACATAAGCTTCATTCGCCGGAAAAATATTGCGGTCAGTTTTCCCCAACAATTCGGATAACAAATAACCGCTAAAATCACAAAAAGCTTGATTGAGAATAATCCAGCGATAATCTCGATCCTTAACAAAAATTGGGTCAGGAATTTTATCAATGACACTTTGGAGAAATTCTTGAGAACGTTTCAGTTCTTCTTGTTGATGAGCCAAATGGCTAGTTACGACCACAGCCGAAGCAATTAAGCCCAACCAAGGTGGAACCAAAGGCAACCACCAGCCCACTAAAAAAGCTAGATAAGCACTAGCTGTAAGGATCACCATCGCAACCGAAACTACAACCGAACCCCGAAGAGTATTCGGCGAATAGGCAATTCCCATTGCTCCCACCCCAGACCAAGCAATAATCCAAAGCCATTCCACCGACTCCGGCAAAACTCTCATTAAAGGTCGTCCCGAAATTGCGGTACTCAGAATTTGACCAATAAAATTCGCGTGTAACTCAACTCCAGAAAAAAGTTGAGGATCTTCAGAAAAACCCGTACTATAAGGAATCGAAAAGAAGTCTTTCACACTTGAAGCAGTCCAACCAATTAAAATGATGCGATCGCGCACTAAATCTGCTGAGACTCGATCGGCTAAAACATCACCCATTGATACTTTCTGAAATTTTTTGGGGTGAAAATAATTAGCTAATACTTGGTAGCCTTTATTATCGGTAGCGATATAAGCACCGTCATTAGTTTTCAAAGAGCGAAAAACTCCTTTACCCAGTTGCAAATAATCCGGATTGACCTGAGCAGGTTGAGGAGTAATGTTTTGAGATTCAAGATAAATTAAGGCTAATTTGAGTGCAAAGCTGGTGTGAAGTTCTCCGTTTTGATGAGAATAAAGTAAAAAGCGACGCACTTTCCCATCAGCATCACTAACTACATTATTAAATCCAATCTGGTTTTTCTGAGTTAATTGTGGCGGTGGTGGCACAGCAGGAGAATCATTAGATGCTAATTTTTCAATGCCAATTAAATTAGGAATCTGACTCGAAACTCGCACAAAATCTTCATGTCCCGGTGCTACTGGCAAATCTCGATAAATATCTAAACCAATTGCCCGTGGTTGTGAAGCATTGAGTTTCTCTAAAAGTTGCGCGATCGCGCGATCGGGAATGGGCCACTTTCCGGCTTGTTGAATATCTTCTTCATTAATTTCCACGATTAAAAAGCGATCGTCGAAATTTTGGTCAGATTCGTTAACGATCCTAGGGTTTCTCTCCCAATCGCGCAGACGGAACATTTGGTCATAAACGGCTAACTCTCCAGCCAACAATAACCCACTTAAACGCAAAAAAATTACTCCGCCTGCAACACTCAAAGCACTCAGCAATACTCGTCGGCGATCGCCTCTCAACCAGTGCTTCAACCTGACCCGCAAACTCTTTTTTTTCATCTACTGTAATCAAATGACAGGGCTTGCTAATTTGTATCTTTTAGTAACTAAAAACTAAATTATTTTCTTCTTAATTGAATATCTTTAGTATATTCACAGCCAACACCTAAAGTGAGCTTTGACTTTAGTTACCCTTGCACCCTGTCTGAGTTCGGAGTGATTTCTAGTTATCAGTAAGCAGTTGTTAAGCTTCGACTAACTAACTAATTGATGCGGACACTGATAACTAATAACTGCTAACTTTCTGGCATTGTATATTTAAAGTTTTTAGCTCCTGAATAACCCGATAACTCAGCTAATTCAGCCAAAGTTTTTACACCCGGATATAATTCACCTTTAATCTCCCAAGTTGGATAGGATTTAATTCCCGAAGCTTGGCAAACTTCTCGTTGGGGATTTTTTCCACCAGGGTCGCATTCAATGTAATTAACTTTTGCAAATGCTTCCTTCCCAAATAGTTGTTTTTGTTCGTAGCAATGGGGACACCAAAAAGCACCATACTTTTTCACACCAATCTCGGTCAGATAATTAGCCAAAGCAATTTCTGATTCACCAGAAGTAGTCGTAATTTCCCAACCATAAGGTGGTACTGGTTGTGTGGTAGCTACAGGAATAACACTTTGGTCTGAGGAGGTAACTTTTGGAGAATTAATCCCAGCATAAACTCCTAAAGTCCCTACCAAAGTCACCATTGCCACTAAAATACCAGTGAAGAAAATTTGCCCTAAATCTTCCCATTCTCGACCAATAACTGTCAGAATCAACAAACTCAGGGAGAAAAGAGCCGAACCGATGCAGTAAAAACAAACTGCTTGGATTTGGGTAGCTAAGATGTACATCAAATAACTGCTAAAAACAGCCATTGCCGTTGCACCAGCTAAAAGTAGTAACCAAGTCCAATTTTCTAGTTGACTTTTGAGTCGTTTGTTAGGTTCTCGCTTCACTGTTAAAGGAGCGAGAGCAAACACAGCCATACTCGTATAAGCAAGAAAACCAAACAGAGACAGTGGCAAACCAAAAACCGTAGCATAAGGACTATTGAGGACATCTTTGCAGCTACTAGCTGAAGCAGCAGCATCAGCAGCACAAGTAACCTCACCACCAGTGAGTTTAACCACAGTCAGATAAGCAGTTAAAATTGCACCCACGATCGCGATCGCGCCAATTAGCGGACGCGACCAGCGTTGAATCCAAGGAGTAGAACGTCGGCGGCTCATTTTCTTCAAAAATTTCCCTATGTAGTTACAATGATGACTTTTTTCAAGAAGGAAGCTTGACTGAAGACACGGTTTGTGTTTTTACTTCCTCCTTTGAGTTTACGCTTTCTCTCGCAGCTTCTACAAACTGAGACACCCGAATTGGGTCAATCGGTTCCGTAATCTGTCCGTTTCGTTTCAGAGAACTGGCGACGATCGCGCCATCGGCGGCTTGCATCAGTTTACCGATATTGTCACAGTCTGCGCCACTACCAATGAAAACTGGAGTTCCTTTGGCTGCCGCCGCCGCAAGTTCTAAATCTTCTAAGTTTGGCGGACTACCTGTTGCCCAGCCGGATAAAATTACGCCATCGGCTAAACCTCGTTCGATTGTTTCTTGTACTGCTGTAGTCAGATTGGGCGAACCGAGGGGACGGGCGTGTTTGACTAAAACGTCTGCCAAAATTTGGACATCGCTGCCTAATTCCCGTCGATAACGCAACAATTGGTGAGCGTTACCTTCAATTAAACCTTGATCTGTTGCCATCACTCCGGTCAGAACGTTGACTCGAATAAATTGAGCCTCGACACAACTGGCGATCGCGATCGCACTTTTGGCATCATTCCTTAAGACGTTGATCCCGATGGGTAACATCACTAAATTCATCAAACGCTGTACAATCAGCGTCATCGCACTTACTACGGCTGGGTCTACTTCGTCTTTGGCAAAAGGCGCGTCAAAAAAGTTTTCGACGATAATACCATCTACGCCTCCCGCCGCTAGCGCTGTTGCTTCCATCTGCGCTCTGTCCATTACTGCTTTCAGGGAACCTCCCCAACGAGCAGAACTCGGTAACGGCAACAGATGTACAACGCCAATAATCGGATTCGGTGTTTTGAAAATTTGCTCTAAATCCACGCTTTCACATTAACCTGAACGCACCGCCAACACAATCTACCGCTACCTTCTTTACCCATTCGGTGATGAGATTAAGATCATAAGCGGCGCTGTTGGTTACAATTTTATCGACTAGCGCGATCTCAATTACCAGTTAGTCGTTATTAGTTACCAATTATTATTTATTTCTTGACATTTAATCTTTAATATGATATTGACTTACTTACTAGAGTGAGAGCTACCCGAAAAATCATCAACTCAACAACCCATTACGTTCAACTAAGCGCTAAGATAAGCAATTTTCAGATAAAATGATTAACTCTCTTCTGTCAAACTAGGTTGAAACCTTGATTGTTCATTAGCTGAAATGGCGCAAATTCGGCAAATTTTTCCAGAGTGACAAAATAGAGCTAGAAAGCGGTATGCGGCTATTAATCTGCTTCGCGAGTCTTCTCCCGAATCTAGAAAAAGAAAACTAAGCCATTAGCGAAATTTTTCTTTACAATAAAGAACGAGTAGAGTAACCTAGCTGTGAAAGCTCAAAAAAAATTAATCGGCGTTATTAACTCGCGTCGTCAGAATTAGAAAGTTAAACCTCTACCTCTTGTAGCCAACCACTCTAATGGTAAGCTTAACCAAATGAAACGTCAAAATCCTCAAAAGTAAAGGTCACAGAGATTATCAAAACTCTGTTATTCTGAACTGCGGGGTAGTTCAGTAAGTGAAGTGGATACAAAAAAACTCTAGATCCTGCCACAAATTTGATAGATAAAGAAAAGAATGGGCAAAAAGCCAACAATTGCACTTTCTCACTTAGGTTGTGAAAAAAACCGTATTGATTCGGAACATATCTTAGGTTTGCTCGCACAAGCAGGCTATCAGATCGATACTAATGAAGAATTAGCAGATTATGTCGTAGTCAATACCTGTAGTTTTATCCAAGCCGCGCGAGAAGAATCAGTTCAGACTTTAGTCGAACTAGCAGAAGCCAAGAAAAAGATTATTATCGCAGGCTGCATGGTACAGCACTTCCCCGAAGAACTGCTAGAGGAGTTACCTGAAGCAGTAGCAGTCGTGGGTAGCAGCGATTACAATAAAATAGTTCAGGTAATTGAGCGGGTAGAAAAGGGAGAACGAGTCAAAGAAGTTTCCCCAGAGCCGACTTATATTGCCGATGAGACAACTCCCCGCTATCGCACTACAACAGAAGGGGTAGCTTATTTGCGGGTAGCCGAAGGATGTGATTACGGCTGTGCTTTCTGTATTATTCCTCATCTGCGAGGGAAACAGCGATCGCGCTCGATTGAGTCGATTGTTACCGAAGCCAAAGAACTTGCTGCTCAAGGAGTTCAGGAATTAATCTTGATCTCGCAAATTACTACTAACTACGGACTCGATCTTTACGGAAAACCGCAACTAGCCGAACTCCTGCGGGAATTAGGCAAAGTAGACATTCCTTGGATTAGAGTCCATTACGCTTATCCCACGGGGTTAACACCAGAAGTAATTTCCGCGATCAAAGAAACCCCTAACGTTTTATCATACCTAGATTTGCCTTTACAACACTCTCATCCAGAAATTCTGCGAGCTATGAACCGTCCTTGGCAAGGACAGGTAAACGATCGTATTATAGAGAGAATTAAAGAGGCGCTCCCGGACGCAGTAATGCGAACAACATTTATCGTCGGATTTCCGGGCGAGACAGAAAAGCATTTTCAACATCTGGTAGAATTTGTCCAGCGTCACGAATTTGACCACGTAGGCGTATTTACCTTTTCTCAAGAAGAAGGAACGAAAGCTTACGACCTCCCCAACCAAGTTCCCCAAGAGGTAATGGACGAGCGTCGCTCGATTTTGATGGAAATCCAACAACCAATATCAGCCAAGAAAAATCAAGGATCGGTAGGAAAAACAGTAGATGTATTAATTGAACAAGAAAACTCCCATAGCCAAGAATTAATCGGTCGTTCAGCACGCTTTGCCCCAGAGGTAGACGGACTGGTGTTTGTAGAAGGTGAAGCAACGCTCGGAGCGATCGCGCAAGTAGAAATTACTGATGCTGATATTTACGACCTCTACGGTCGCGTAACTACGATGGCAAGCTTGTCAACTGATTAATTAGCTTGAATTTCAAGCATCAATTAACCAGTCAACCCGAAACAGGCATCAGCAAGATAACTACCTCAACACAAGTTAGGTATTAACTTTACACAGGCAAACGCACAAACAAGAACAAAATATGACAATTACATTCCAAAGTCTAGGCATTTCTGACACTCGTTGCGAGCAACTTGAAAAACTAGGCTTCCAATCTCCGACAAAAATTCAAGCTCAAGCAATTCCTGAATTACTCCAGGGTCGCGATATGGTCGGACAATCCCAAACAGGGACAGGCAAAACAGCCGCTTTTTCGCTACCAATTTTAGAACGGATTGACGTTAAAAATAAGGCAGTTCAAGCGTTGATTTTAACGCCGACGCGAGAGTTGGCACAACAAGTAGCTACCGCGATTAAAGACTTTTCCTCTGAACGCAGACTTTATGTGCTGACAGTTTGTGGTGGTCAATCGATCGATCGCCAAATCCACAGTCTGGAGAAGGGAGTTCAGATTGTCGTGGGTACTCCCGGACGAGTTCTCGATTTACTCGATCGCAAAAAACTTGATTTAAGTCAGGTGGAGTGGGCAGTTTTAGATGAATCCGATGAAATGTTAAGCATGGGTTTCATCGATGATGTGAAAAAGATTTTGTCCAAAGCACCAGAACAACGGCAAACAGCTTGTTTCTCGGCAACAATGCCGCGCGAAATTCGCGATCTGGTGAAGCAGTTTTTGGACAATCCCGTGACAGTAACAGTGGAACAACCCCAAGCTGCACCTGCGAAGATTGACCAAAAAGTTTATATGGTTCCTCGCGGTTGGACAAAGATGAAAGCTTTGCAACCAATTTTGACAATTGAAGATCCAGAAGCAGCTTTGATTTTCGTGCGGACTCGCCGTTCGGCATCGGAAATTACCAGTAAGTTACAAGCCGCAGGTCACAGTGTGGATGAATATCACGGCGATCTTAGTCAAAATCAACGGGAACGCTTAGTACAGCGTTTTCGTGATGGTCAAGTACGCTGGGTTGTGGCTACAGACATTGCGGCACGCGGTTTGGATGTGGAACATTTGAGCCACGTGATTAACTTTGACTTGCCGGATAATAGTGAAACTTATATTCACAGGATCGGTCGTACAGGTCGGGCTGGGAAAACAGGTACAGCTATTTCTTTGATTCAGCCTTTAGACCGCCGGATGTTACGGCAAATCGAACACCGAGTACGTCAAAGCTTGGTTGTGCGTAAAATTCCTTCTCGTGCAGAAGTTGAAGCACAACGCATTGACAAATTGCAAGCTCAGGTGAAAGAAGTGTTGATGGGCGAACGGATGGCTTCTTTCTTACCAATTGTGCGTCAGTTAAGCGATGAATACGATCCTCATGCGATCGCGGCTGCGGCTTTACAAATGGTTTACGATTCTAATTGTCCTGATTGGATGAATGGTGATTGGGAAGTACCGAAAGTGGATCGACCCAAACCTCGTAAACGGAAATCAAAATCTCACTCAGAAAAATCGGTCACGGTTAACCGTTCGCGATAAAACAAAACGTAGTTGGTGATTAGGACTGGTAAAGAACTGCTTGGAGAGCGTCTCTAGTTCTAGTCACCTCAATAGGGCGATCGCGCTCTGTGGGTCTGCTTGGATCTCAGTGGGCGCAACCTGGTAAACTAAGAAAAAATCATAGTTATCTTAACGAGTAGGAAAACTCCTGCTTGAAAATGCAGATTTATCTGTTTTTATTGAAAATTAAACGAGGCTTGTGGCTTTGAGGCTATCTGCTGCTAATTTATCTGAATCAAAACCAAATACCAGCAAACGTTGGCTGGGTTTAATTGAGGCTTATCGTCCTTATTTACCAGTGAGCGAATCGACTCCGGTAGTAACGCTCTTAGAAGGAAATACACCTTTAATTCCTGTACCCGCGATCGCTGCGAAAATTGGGCGTGGGGTAGAGGTGGCGGTCAAATTTGACGGTTTAAACCCGACCGGAAGTTTTAAAGACCGAGGCATGACAATGGCGATCTCGAAAGCCAAAGAAGCCGGAGCAAAAGCAGTGATTTGCGCTTCCACGGGAAATACTTCCGCCGCCGCCGCCGCTTATGCTCGTCGTGCCGGAATGCGGGCTTTTGTCTTGATCCCCGATGGCTATGTGGCTTTGGGTAAGTTGGCGCAAGCTTTACTTTATGGGGCGGAAGTAATTGCCATTGAAGGTAACTTCGACGATTGTTTAGAAATCGTCCGGGAACTAGCGGAAACTCATCCGGTAACTTTAGTCAACTCGGTTAATCCTTATCGCCTCGAAGGACAGAAAACTGCTGCTTTTGAAGTTGTTGATGCTTTGGGCGATGCTCCCGATTGGTTGTGTATTCCCGTTGGTAATGCAGGAAATATCACAGCATATTGGATGGGCTTTTGTCAATACCAGCAAGTAGGAAAAAGCAAGAAATTGCCGAAAATGATGGGTTTTCAAGCCGCAGGTGCAGCCCCATTGATTAGCGGCAAAGCTGTAGCCTCTCCCCAGACGATCGCCACAGCAATTAGAATTGGTAATCCGGCAAATTGGGCAAAAGCTACAGCCGTTTCCGAAGCTAGTCAAGGTGAGTTTCACGCTGTCACCGACGAGGAAATTTTAGACGCTTATCGGCTACTCGCCGCAGAAGAAGGTATTTTCTGCGAACCTGCTTCCGCCGCCTCCGTAGCTGGCTTACTGAAAGTTAAAGATAAAGTACCCAGTGGCGCGAATGTAGTCTGTGTCTTGACTGGGAATGGATTAAAAGATCCAGATACAGCAATTAAACACAGTAAAAGTCAGCTTAACTCCGGAGTTCAGGCAAATTCAGCCGCCGTAGCGAAGATTATGGGCTTTTAGGGGACTGGTGATTGGGGATTGGGGACTAGGAGGAAATGGGGGGATAAGGAAGAAATGGGGGACTAAGAAGAGTAAATTTTGCTAAGACTATCTCTGTTTATTCCCAAAACTGACCGCACCTCCAATTCCTCCAATACCCCCAACACCAACCACACCTCCAATTCCTCTAACACTTCCAATTCCTCCAATTTCCCTAATCCCCAACCCCAGACCATTCCTGACTTCTTTGGTGAGAAAACTGATCGATGGTGTCACCGATAACCGCCGTTAGACTTTGGCGAGTTTGTTCATGAGAATCCTGTTCTAATTTTAAAGCTTGAGCGAGGTTGTCGCGTGCGGCGATCGCCTCAATTAATCTTTCCTGAAGTTGCTCAACCGTTTGTAACTGAGAAACTTCCGCTTCAATTGCCCTGATTTCCTCAGTCTTCTCAGTTTTCAAACCCAAACTTTTCCTTTGCAAATCTTTAATTTCCGCTTTCAGGCGTTTAATTTCCTGCTGACTCAGTTTCACTTCCGTACGGCGTTGTTGGGCTTCATCGGAGTAGCGCTGTCGCCAGCTTACGGCACTCTCGTCAGCTTTACTCAGATCGTTTTGTAACTGGGCTATTTGCTCTCTCAAAGCCCGAATTTCAGCCAACCACTGTACTACCTCTTCACTCATTTTTCCTCGTTCCTAGCTTATTTTAACCTGCCAAAATTCCCGATCGTCTAGTTAAGAAACTGACTAATAAATTGGTGTAAAGTCGGAAAATCTGGCAAGCTGGGCATATAACAAAATTATCGCCAAAATTAGGGGATTATGCGACCCGCTCACTTTTTTGGTTTTTTTCAACATTTTAACTGGAGGACACTGAAAAAAACGTTCTCCCGTGCTACGGAAAGGCGTTTATCTGGCTTATCTGCGGAAATGGCTTACAATGCCACGTTAGCTTTATTTCCGGCAATTTTAGCGATCATGACCGCCGTCGGTTTATTTGAAGATTCTTTACAATCTACCTTACGTGAGAAAGTCAGCGACTATCAAGAAATAGTACCAGATTTAGCATGGCAATTGCTGAGAGATTTTGTCGAAGGTATTACCAAAAGAAGAAATAAAAGTTTATTTTCGATTAGTTTTGTGGCTGCGATTTGGATTTCATCAGGGGCGTTAAGCGTAGCCATGAATGCTCTCGATCAAATTCATCAAATTCCCCGCCAAGTCAGGCGACCATATTGGCAAGGGAAATTAATTTCAATTATTTTAACAATGGCGGCGATCGCGCTTTTAGTGTTAGCTTCTTTTCTCATCTTTATCAGCGATTTACTCATGGAAGCCACTTTAGCACCAAATGTCGCTTTTTTGCTCTTGAAAATTTGGTATCTTCTTCGGTGGCCCGTAGCTTTAGCAATTGTCGCTTTAACATTTGCTTTTATCTATCGTTTTGGTGTCAGTCGTTGGCAACACGGAAGACCAATTTTACCAGGAGCAATGTTAGCCGCATTTTCTTGGGCAGGGTTGTCAGCTTTGTTTCGGCTTTATGTTGCTAATTTCGCTAATTATAACAAAATTTATGGAGCAGTTGGTGCAGTAATTGTCTTAATGGTTTGGCTACACATGAGTTCCTTAGTAATGTTAATTGGCGACCAACTTAATGCCGTTGTCGGCGAAGAAATGGATAAAAAGAAAAAAAAATTGATAGCTATGCAAGCAGAACAACTAATGGCAAAAAAACAACTAAAAGAATAATTTTTTAATTTCTTTCTAGCTATCGCTAGTCAAGAAACCTTCCTTAAATTACTTAAATTTATTACTCGGCTCAATTATGCTCTTTTCTCTCAAGATGGTAGCGAGAAAATTGTGATGCTCAATAATAAATAAGAAATGTTTGCACACAAATCATAAATTTGTTACCAGAACCGAGCATATTTGACTAACAAATCAGTTTACTTAGATTAAGCAAACATTTTTTTATTCAGCAATCCTATATTTTTTAACTCATTATTTTACTAAATATGCCTAAAAATTAGCTATTTATAAAAAAAACAATCTAGCCAAAAATGTTATAATTAAGAAAAAAAGCCAAAAACAAAATAAAAAAATAAATTTAACAAATGCTTTCAGTTAATTTAATTTGGTTTCGTAGGGATTTACGCGTTACTGATAACGACATCATCGCTAAAGCAACCGCTACAGGAGATCCGGTCTTACCCTTTTTTATCATTGACTCCTGGTTTTATGAGCAGCCCGAAATGGGTGCAGCCAGAGTAAAATTTATGTTTGAATCATTAGTAGAACTAGACCAAAACTTACGTCGATTGGGTAGCCAACTGTATCTATTAAGCGGAAATTCAGTAAAAGTTCTGCAACAACTTACTTTAGAGTTACAAAATCAAGGCTATATTCCCAAACTGCACTTTAATCGAGATGTACAAACCGAATACGGTATTGAACGCGATCGCCAAATTCTTCAGTTTTATCAAGACCTTAATTTAGAGACTTATCTAGGACTAAATAACTTTCTTCAAATCATTGCTACCCCAAAATCTCAATGGTATCAACAATATTACACTTATCAACGTCAACCGCTACATTCGACCCCAATTCGCAGATCTACAACCCAACTTTCCCTCACTGTACCTCAACTAACTTTTACCGACCTTGAACGTACTTACCCGACTTACTGGAATGCTGGGAGTCGCTTTTTCACTGGAGGGGAAACCGAAGCCAAGAAAATGTTACGTTCTTTTCTTAAATATCGCTTCCGTGGCTACCATTGGAAACTTTCTCACCCTTCCTTAGCCCAAAGAGGGGCAACTTCTCATTTATCTCCCCATTTATGTTGGGGAACAATTTCTACTCGCCAAGTTTATCAACAAACAAAAGCCAAAGTTGAGCAACTACAAAACCAGCCCAAAGAACAATTTGCCCTCAAAACCTACCGCGACAGGTTGCGCTGGCGTGACAGCTTTACCCAAAGGTTATACAATTTTCCCGAACTGGTTCATACCAACTGTTATCCAGAGTTTGATCGCTTATATCATGATGGAGATTTAACAGCACAACAACAAGAGTATTTCACCGCTTGGCAACAAGGAAAAACCGGATTTCCTTTGGTAGATGCGAGTATGCGTCAGCTAAAAGATTTAGGCTGGATGAGTTTTCGGATGCGAGCAATGTGTGCTACTTTTTTAACAGTTAATTGTGGTGTTTCTTGGCAACATGGAGCAAGGCACTACATGAACTATCTTGTCGATGGAGATTTAGCAATTAATCATTGGCAGTGGCAAATGCAAGCAGGAATAACTAATCCTTTGTCGGGTACATTCCGCATTTATAATCCGACGAAAAATCTCCAGGAAAAAGACCAGAAGTTAGATTTTGTTCACTACTGGATACCAGAATTACGTGGTTATAATTTGGCTGCAATTTTATCTGAGGCTTATTTAGCTGAAGGTGATTATCCAGCCCCGATGTTGGATTGGCGGCAAACTCGACTGGTGAATGGTAAGGTTATTTCTCAGTTACGCACCGCAGTTAAGCAACGTTTGGAAGCTGAGGGTGGGGAGGAATACGAACAAGCTTTGAAGGCGAAAGAAACGGTGGAGAAATATTGGCAGGTTAAGGATAAGCAGTATCAAGAGTATCAGCAACAGGTGGCAGAGTAGAATTAAGTAAAAAGTTGCTTAGTTAGAGGTTTACTAAAGTTTAGTCACATGGAAAATAAATTAACTTCAGGATTAATATTTCGCAAACTATTCTTAATTGTTGCCGATAATATCTCAATTTCAGGAATTTAAATGCTTTTACAAATTAGATCCCAAAGTCAATCTTTACTTAGTGTTGATATCCTCGAAATTTCTTAAGGAAACTTTTATTTTTAGCTTGATGTTTCTGTTTTACAGTAATTATGGTCAAAAAATCACCACTTTTAAGAGGAAATGCCACTATGAGACAGATGTCCGCCTTTATCGATCAAAACGGAAACCAACGATGGGGTACACCAAATATTGGCTCATTACGACGACTTGATACGGGAATTTACTTAATTGAGTTTGCGGAACCATTTCATGAAAATCCAGTAGTTACAGCTACTATTTACGGTTCTAATTGGCAAACCATGAATATCTCTGTTGCAATTGTAGAGGTTTCTCCGTGGCATTGTGTATATTCAACATCAACTCCAGATCGCCCAGTCGATTGTAGTACGATGGTAATGATTATGGGCGAATAATAAAAGGTTTATGGGAAAAAGTTGAAACAGAATTTCCAGAAAGTTATCTGTTTTGATTTATTAAATACTCAAAATAAATTTGAACTAAACTCGAAAAAAAAACTCAAGCAAATAATTAGGAGAATTAAGATGTTAAGTCCTGAAGATCAAGCAAATTTTAAAGAGGTAGGAAAACAAGCAAGTGACATAAGCTTTCCACCTAGATACTTGACTGAGGCATTGCGTTACAGCGTGTATCAACAATCAAGCTACGATTTTTATGATACTGTACAGATGATTTGTTTGAACGATGATGGTCAAATTGATGAGGCAGAAGGTAAGTTAATCGCATGGTCTCGTAATATGTCTTTAAACCTTACCGAGGAGGATATCTGGGAGGCTGAAGATTTAATGCACGAAGGATTTTATGCTGGATAATCTCTTTAAATTTTAGTAGTTTTGACAATAAATTCACTTAAGGATTAATATTGCTCTAGCTATTCTCAATTTGGGAATAGTTTTTTTGTTTAAAAGATAATGATTTATAGTAAAGATTAGAAAGGACTATAAATTACGGAGAAATATAAGCCTTGTTCTTGTAAAGTGCGATCGCTTGATTGCACATCAATCAAAGGAATACCATAATCCAAGCGGGCGCTAAGTTGGTCATTCCAATTTACTTGTAAACCTAAGCCAATTCCTAATAAGGATTTGGGGTCAGGATCGAGTTTTTCGCCGTTATTCCAAGCCATACCAAAGTCGAGAAAAGGTACAAGTTGCACAACTCCTTCGTTCCTCGCAAAACGCAACACTGGATAGCGTAATTCTGCGGAGATGAACCAACCGCTATCAGCTAAAATTAAGTCTTGACGGTAGCCACGAACGCTTTGGAAGCCTCCTAAACCAAATTGTTCTAAGGGAACGATCGCTCTCGACGCTAATTGTAAGTCGGAACGAATCAGAAATAAAGTCTCTGGGGCTAACAAATGAATGTATTGGGTTTGTCCTCGCCAGGAGAAAAAGCGGCTGTCGGGGGGTTCTGGGTTAATTGTCGAGTCGAATAAGTCTAGTCCAATGTTGAATTGGGAACGAACAGCTAAGACCGATCGCGGACTGCGTTGGCTATATTCTTGAAAGATGCTTAATGCGGAAATTTTCGTTTTTCCTTCGTCGTCTGACCCGGCGGAAAGAGGAAAATTGACTCCTAAAAGTTCGGTTTCGCTTTCTTGACGCGAGGCGGTTATTCCTAAGGCGAATTCTCGCGTGGGGGTAAGAATGAGGGGTTGACGAAAGGTAAATTCATAGTAGCGTGAGTCGCCTGTGATGTCGATGCGGTCGAAGGGGGGTTCGACAACTTCGGTGTTTGTGAAACCGCCAGCGAGAATGATTTTGCCGTTGCGGGCGTTCACTGGAATACTGTAGCTAAAATCGTAGGCGTTGCTACCGTCGGTGTTGGTATAGGAAGCGAAGAAGCGATCGCCAATTCCAAACAAATTCCCTTCAGTTAATCTTACACCTCGGATCTCGCTACCGACACTCGGCGCACGACTATTATCGACAAATGTTTCTAATTTAAATGAGTCGGCTTCGGTTACTCTCACTGAAAGTATACTTAATTCCGGACGAGAACTTGCGGCTAATTCTGCGGCTAAATTTTCAATTAAAGGATCGAATTGTAATAATTGTAAGGCTTCCAGTAAACGTTCTCTGTTTAAAGGTTTGGCGGTTGCTGCTGCTAAACGACTGCGAATATAACTGGAGTTGAGGCGATTAGTTCCAGTTATTTCGATTGCTTCGATTCCTCCTTCAATAATCTCAATTGTAACTGTTGCTTGTTCAGGATTTAATGTTTGTTCGGCAGGAATAAATGCGCCGGAATTAAGATATCCTGCTTGGGTATAAAGGTCGTTAATTTTGGCTTCGGCTTGCAGTAATTCAGCAAATGTTAAAGGTTTGTTGGTAAAATCTGCTAAAACTGCGGCTAATTCTGTGTCGCTAAATGCGGTATTGCCGATAAATTCAAATTGAGTTACAGTGATTGTTCCGGGAATTTCAGGACGAATTTCTGGAGTTGTGGGAGTAGGATTTGTAGGTTCGAGGGGTTCTTCTCTTGGTGTTGGTAATGTAGGTGTTGGTTGTTCGGGTGTTCTCGGTGGAATTGGGTTAGGAAGTTGAGTTATTGTGCTTGTTGATTGGGAATTAAGAATTGGGAATTGGGGATTGGAAATTAGATAGCTGAATGTTTCTGGTAAGCTTTCTTGCTGTACCAGTTTAACTTGGTTATTTTCTGCGATTTCGCTTGCTTTTTTTCCTGTTTCCCAAGATTCGGCTGTGGCTTTTCCACCACTACTGAAAAAGGCGATCGCTATTGAGCCGATTAACCAACTGGATTTAAACATTTACTCTAACACTGCTGTTTTTTGAGCAATCTTAACG
>JAWQFW010000081.1:3507-19257 GCA_035968095.1 Oscillatoria sp. PMC 1068.18 | reverse complement strand
GAGACTATACCAACCTTGTTTTCTCTTCCCAGTCACCAGTCACCAGTCACCAGTCCCCAGTCCCCAGTCACCAGTCCCCAGTCACCAGTCCCCAGTCCCCAGTCACCAGTCCCCAATCACTGACTTCTAGCTTGTTTAACCATTTCAATTAAGGTATGATGAGCATCTTCGGCATCTTTGAGCCGATGGTCGAATTCGATCCGAATTGGTACGGTTTGGCTATTTTCGGTAGCGGTTAAGTTCATTCCTTCGGGGTCGATGGAGTCCATTTTTGCGGTTTCGATGTTTGGTGATTTGCCGAAGGTTTTGGCGTAAAGTGCGATCGCTTCTGAGTGATCTTCGTTCATGTGTTTGCAAATGCGATCGCTGATTTGTGGCGTGATTGATTCGGACATTTTTCCTGCGCTGTTGCTAGTTTTCTTGACTACAAAATGCTATCACTTCTTGAAGATCTGAGGTTTGCTGCGGATAGACAATTTTGGGTCTGGCAATTACAATTAATTTTATCCCTAATTTCGCGGCGACTTTTGCCTTAATGTCTTCTCCTCCAGCTTGTCCCGATGCTTTGGTGACAACTACGGAAATTTGCCATTGCTCCCACAATGCTTGCTCTAATTCTGCACTAATGGGGGGACGCAAAGCAATTAGGCGATCGCTACTAAATCCCGCAGCTAAGGCAACTTCTAAAGACTGGATCTTTGGTAAAATTCGCGCAAATAAGCTCGCTTTTTCCTGCCAGGGCTGAAATAACGGCAAATTTTTCGCTCCTACTGTCAGTAATACTCTCTCACCCAGTAGGTAATCTTGAGCTAACAATGTCTCAAAATTATTTACCTTGACAAAATTCTTATTCTGTGGTAATGATTTGGTGAGGGGACGTTCATAACGTAGATAAGGAAGATTGTCGTGAGCCGCAGCCGCGATCGCGCGAGTCGAGATTTGGGTTGCAAAAGGATGAGTTGCATCAACGATCGCCCGAATTTGTTGAGACTGTAAAAAACTCTTGAGGCGATCGCCAGTCAAACCACCCACCAACACCCGCAAAAAACGCGACTGAGGATAAAGATTAACCGCATCGGTCGTCGCCACCGTAATCGTACAAGCAAGCCCTTGGTGAGCGAGAGCAACAGCCACAGCCACACTCTCACTCGTACCGCCAATCAGCCAAACTTGTCCTTTTACAGTAGCCAAAAAAGCTCACCCAAACTTAACCCTTAAGAGCCTTCTGAAAATTCTTGCGATAAGACTTATTCGCAATCAGTAAAACAGGCCACAAAGAAGCCAAAACAATCCGATTCCCCAAATTCGGGTCAAAATTAGTTCTTCTAAACCCCTTCCAAAACTTCCAAGCACCACCACCATAAACAACAGCGACCAAAAGACCAACTAAAAATCCCATAAAATTTACCCCCAAAAATTTTGCTCCGAGAAATTTACAAACACTAAATAGAACCTATCCTTCTTCTCCAATTTTAAGGTGAGGTTCTCCATACGCCAAATCCAGGAAATTATCAAGCGAGCTTCTAGTGCTTTCCAGCTAACTTATCCTCAGCAAGATCACAAGGCAAAAACCTCAAGACCAAGCAGAAACCCAGCCTGAATAGGTAATGGTAAAATTGACTCAGAGAACTGGCAAAAGCAGAAACGATTGATCGTTTGAGTAGGCAAAAGCAAAAAAATTGGCGATCGCCACTGCATTTAGCCAACCTTTCAAGTAGAGACGTTCATTTGCTGTCTGTCACTCACAGAAAACTCATGGCTGTTTATTAATCAAGCATACATAAAGTAAAATAACCCCGAACCAAACTTGTAAAACCAAAATTTAATCGATTTTTACAAACAGATCGAAGACAAAGAAAAGATAAAGATCAGGGGAAAATCAAATTCAAGCTCCCCAATAATTAAACCAAAAGGCGAGGAGAAACTATGCGAGCAGTGCTGATGGCTGGTGGTTCTGGAACCAGGCTGCGTCCCCTAACCTGCGATCTTCCCAAACCAATGGTTCCGGTTCTCAACCGACCAATCGCAGAACACATCATCAACTTACTTCGACGACATCAAATTACCGAAATAATTGCCACCTTACACTATCTCCCCGACGTAATGCGGGAATACTTTCAAGATGGTAGCGATTTCGGAGTCGAAATTACCTACGCTGTCGAGGAAGATCAACCCTTGGGAACTTCTGGCTGTGTCAAAAACATCGCCGAACTACTCGACGACACTTTTATCGTCATTAGTGGTGACAGTCTCACCGACTTCGACCTCCAAGCCGCAGTCGCATTTCACAAACAAAAAAAATCCCAAGCAACCCTAGTCTTAAAACGAGTTCCTAACCCCATCGAATTTGGCGTAGTCATCACCGACCAAGAAAATCGCATTCGTCGCTTTTTGGAAAAACCTTCTAGCAGTGAAATTTTTTCCGATACCGTCAACACAGGTACTTACATCCTCGAACCGGAAGTCTTAGACTACCTCCCTGCGAACGAAGAATCAGATTTTTCCAAAGATTTATTTCCCCTACTTCTAGAAAAAGAACAACCCATGTACGGTTACATCGCCGAAGGCTACTGGTGCGATGTCGGTCACTTGGATGCTTACCGAGAAGCACACTACGACGGTTTACACGGCAAAGTAAAAATTGACATCGCTTATCACGAAAAATTTCCCGGAGTTTGGGTCGGACAAAATACCTATATCGATTCCACTGTCAAAATCGACAAACCAGTAATTATTGGTAGTAACTGCCGCATTGGTCAGCGAGTGAAAATCGAATCAGGAACCGTAATTGGCGACAATGTGACCGTTGGTGCTGATGCAGACTTGAAACGTCCGATTATCTGGAATGGAGCAATTGTTGGCGAAGAAACTCACCTGCGAGCTTGTATCATTGCGAGAGGAACTCGTGTAGACCGTCGCGCTCATGTGTTAGAAGGAGCAGTCGTCGGCGCTCTTTCCACTGTGGGAGAAGAAGCACAAATTAGCCCGAATGTGAGAGTTTGGCCCCGGAAAAAAATTGAGTCGGGAGCAGTTTTAAATATTAATTTGATTTGGGGTAATACCGCTCAACGCAATCTTTTTAGTCAGCAAGGGGTGACTGGATTAGCAAATATTGATATTACTCCGGAATTTGCGGTTAAGTTAGGCGCAGCTTATGGGTCGATTTTAAAGCCCGGTTCAATGGTGGCTGTTTCTCGCGACCAACGCAGTATTTCGCGCATGGTTAGTCGTTCTTTAATTGCAGGTTTGATGTCTACGGGAGTTGATGTCCAAAATCTGGAAGCGACGGCGATTCCGGTGGCACGGACAGTGATTCCCACGATGTCGGTGAAAGGCTGTATTCATGTTAGATTACATCCCGATCGCCCGGATTACATTTTAATTGAGTTTTTGGACGCGAAGGGGATTAATATCTCGAAAGCTAAGGAAAAGAAAATTGAAGGTGCTTATTTTAAAGAAGATTTACGGCGTGTCCAAATTGCGGAAATTGGGAATGTTGCTTATGCTTCTCAAGTTTTGGATTTGTACAGTAGAAGCTTTGAAAAACACTTGAATGTGGAAGCGGTGCGTAATAGTCACGCGAAAGTGGTGATTGATTATGTTTATGCTGTTTCTGGGGCGATTTTACCTCGCTTGCTGGTTAAGTTTGGTTGTGATGCGGTGGTGCTGAATGCGAGTTTGAATCAAACGGCGGTTTCTAATGAGGAGCGAGAAACTTTACTTTATCAGTTGGGACAGGTGGTGGAAGCTCTGAAAGCTAATATGGGAGTTCAGGTTTCGGCGAATGGGGAACAACTGATTTTGGTTGATGAGTCGGGTTTGTCGATTCGGGGCGAACAGTTGACGGCGCTGATGGTTAATATGATGATGACGGCTCATCCTCGCAGTACCGTTGTGGTTCCGGTTCATGCTTCTAGTGCGGTGGAACAAATTGCGCGACGACATGATGGGAGGGTGATTCGGACTAAGGCAACGCCGACGGCTTTGATGGAAGCGTCTCAGGAGAATATGAATGTGGTTTTGGGGGGCAGTGGGGAGACTGGTTTCATTTTTCCGAGGTTACATCCTGGTTTTGATGGGATGTTCTGTATTGCTAAACTGATTGAGATGCTGACGGTGCAAGAGCGATCGCTGGTGCAAATTCGTTCGGAACTGCCTCGTATTTGTCATAAGTCTTACACGATGCGCTGTCCTTGGACAGTTAAAGGGGCTTTGATGCGCTATTTGGTGGAAACTCATCCGACTGAGAATTTGGAATTGATTGATGGTGTGAAAATTATTAATCCTCAAAATGATAATTGGGTTTTAGTTCTTCCTGATGCGGGTGAATCTTTGGTTCATATTTTTGCTAATAGTGAGGATCGTGAGTGGGTTGATGCTTCAATTCAAGAATATCGTTATCGGGTTCAGGAGTTTATTGAACAAGAAGAAGGTTTAGAAACGATTGGAATCTAAAACAAATTTCCATATACACACTTTTGAATTTTTGTCAAAATAAATTGTCAGAAATTTTCAATTTGCTGATTCAAATAGTACAATAGTTCTAAAAGGAGCGCAAAATCGAGATTATGAATAGTTGCATTTTAATGGTAAGAATCGTTGAAAATCCCCAACTGCGGACAACTCAGGATGAGAAAACGGTTGCGGATATGTGGGTGGAGTTTGAGAGTGGGAAACCAGACGATCCACCAGCGAGAATTAGGGTTGTCGGTTGGGGAAACACGGCTGAACAAATCCAAGCTAATTATCAAGCAGGCGATCGCGCGATCGTTGTCGGTCGTTTAAAAATGAATCTTTTTGAACGAGATGGAACCAAAGAAAAAAGAGCAGAATTGATTGCTTCGCGCTTACAAAAGCTTGACGGTGGAATTCCCACGACAATGACAACTCACACCACCCCACCCCCAGTTTCGTCTCGTCCGAATAATGTCGTCAATCTGGATACGAAAAAGAAATCTCCAGAACCAGATTATTTTGACTACGAAGAAGCAGATTTTGAAAGTAAGACCTCTACTTCTATGTCTGAAACTGGATTGTCTCCGGCAAAAATTGCGGCTACCCCAACCCCGGATGAAGATTTAGACGAAATACCTTTCTAAAGTTAATCTGAGTTAATTACCCAGTCAAAAACTCACCAACCTTAATCTCCCGTGAAGGTTGGTGAGTGCGAGAAAAAATCATTCTTCTTCGGGAAACTCTAACTGAAACTTTTCCTTTTCCTGCTTGAACTTCTCCTTTTCCTGCTTCAGATTTTCTTCCAATTGCTGAATTTGTTCTTGACGAGTTTCGATTTCTAAGTTGCGGCGAGTTATTTCTTGACTTTGCTGAGTCAATTCTTGTCGCCATTGTTCAACTCTGGCTTCTTCTTGTTCAAGAAATTCAGGTGTTAGTAGTTCTCTAGTCAAATACTTTTGTACTAACCCAACCAACCAATCTTTCGCTTCTTTAACACTGACAATTTCGCGATCGCTACTCATCTCTACCAGCACTAAAAACCCTTCGCGCTGAAAGTATTCTTTTGCCAACGAAACGGTATCAGCCGAAGCGATGGGAATAGCCAGTTTTTCGATAGCAATCGGAGAAAGAAAGCCATCTGCCGCGCCTATTTCCCAAAGATTTTCTGCTTCTTTGCGGTAAGCAAGCAGAGCTAATTCCATTGTGCCGGAAGTGGGATTTTTTTGCACTTGGGCTAGGTATAACATTACTCGCGATCCAAGAGTGACTTTACTGTAAACGCTGAAGGCGCTCTGCTAAAATATCCGCTTGCTTTTCGGCTTCTGCCAGAGCATCTCTAGCAGCTTGTACCACTTCAGCAGGGGCTTTATTCACAAAACCCTGGTTAGATAAACGAGCAGCCAAGGACTGAATTTCTGCTCGTACTTTGCCCAAGTTTTTTTCTAGCTTGGCACGCAAAGATTCTAAATCAACGATACCAGAAAGAGGAATCAATACTTGTACTGTTCCCACAACTGAAGCGATTGGGCAAAGCCCAGCGCCCTTTCGGTCGATCGCCTGAGCAGGTTCTTCGGCTAAACTGGGCGTAATTGTCAGTTGATCTACTTTACCCAAGTCTTGAATATACTCCCGACCTCGCTCTAAAATTGCTCGTTCTTGAGGATTTTCGCTTTGTAAAATTGCCGACACTTGAACTCCGGGCTTGATCTCAGCTTCCGCGCGTAAGTTGCGAATTGTCCGAACTGTCCCAATCAGTAACTCAAATTCTGTTTCTAATTCAGCGTCAATTAAGCTTGATTTTTTAATTTTCTCTGTCTGAGTTGATTGAGGAATTGTGGTAACTGAAGTTACTTTTGTTTCTGGAACAATGGTAGGAGATGTGGCTAAGTTTTGGTCGCGATTATCTACTGCTTGTTCAATCCAAGAGTTAATTTTTGCTTTTAATTCACGACGATTATTCGGGCGCAGTAAATAGCGATAAGTAAACCACAGTGAGTATCCCAACCCGATTCCGTCGAAAACATATTCCACAAACGGTACAGTATTAATTGCATCCAAGGCTGCACCGATTGCTTTGAAGGAAACTAAGCTAATAAATAGTAACAGAAAAACCCAAATTGGTAGTTTATAGCTAAGGTAAAACTCTCGTAAATACTGCGGTAGTTCCGACAAAACCTGAACGGTGGTATCTTTGATTTTCTCCAGAATTACTTGGGTTTGGCTAAGATCGGGCGATAGGACTACGGTAGCTTGTTCCTGTGTTGAAGAAGTGAGGAATCTGTCCTTGGTTTCGGGATAAGGTTGTAAAGCGAGAAACTGGTCTGGTTTTTGGACGAGCATTTGCCAAATTTCTTCGGTAATATGCGGCATAAAAGGATGGAGCAGTTTCAGGATACCATCTAAGAGGTAGGCAAGGTTTTGTTGGGCGACTAAACGGGATTTGGAACTAGCATCTTCCCACAGACGAGATTTAACCAGTTCGATATACCAGTCGCAGAAATCGCCCCAAATAAATTCATATAGCCCTTTGGCTGCTTCTCCTAACCCGTATTCGTCGAGGTTGGTTCTGGTTTGTTGCGTAACTCGCTCAAATTTGGACAAAATCCAGCGATCGCTCATTTCTAATTCGCTATAGTTAGCTTGTCCGAGTTGTTCTGGGGTTTTCCCATCCAGATTCATCATCACGAATCTGGCTGCATTCCAGAGTTTGTTGGCGAAGTTGCGCGAGGCTTGTACGGAAACTGATTCGTCTTGGGCGCGATCGTATTGTAAGCTAATGTCTTGTCCGGCTCCGGCGACTTCTTTGATTAAGGTGTAACGTAGAGCATCTGCGCCGTATTTTTCGATTAATTGTAGCGGATCGATCCCATTTCCTGCCGATTTCGACATTTTTTTCCCGTTTTCATCCCGAACCAATCCGTGAATGTAAACGTCTTGGAAGGGCATTTGGTCGGTAAAATGTCCTGCCATCATCGTCATTCGGGCTACCCAGAAGAAGATGATGTCGAAACCTGTCACCATTGTACTATTTGGGTAATAGGCTGCTAAATCGCTCGTTTCTTGGGGCCAACCCATTGTCGAGAAGGGCCACAGTCCGGAAGAAAACCAGGTATCTAACACATCTGGGTCTTGTTCTATCTTGACATTTTCACCAAATTGTGCTAAAGCCTTTTCTGCGGCTTCGGCTTGGTTGTGGGCGACGATGAAGGGAGTATCGTCGGTAATTTCGCCATTGGTTTCGCTAACGGCGTACCAAGCGGGAATTTGGTGTCCCCACCAGAGTTGCCGGGAGATACACCAATCGTTGAGTTTGACCAACCAGTCGCGGTAAACCTTTTTCCAGCGTTCCGGGACGAAGTAAGGCGAGTTTTGTTGGTCGAGGTGTTGTAAGGCTTTTTGGGACAGAGGTTCAATTTTGACGAACCATTGGGTGGAAAGTAGGGGTTCGACAGGTACTTTACCGCGATCGCTGTAGGGAACGCTATGGCGGTAGTCTTCAATTTTAACTAAAAATCCTTCATTTTCCAGGCGCTTGACCACATTTTCGCGGGCGACGAAGCGGTCTTGTCCGGCGAAATCTCCCGCATTTTCATTCAAACTGCCGTCTTTATTGAGAAGATTAATCGACGGCAAGTTATGACGCTGACCCATTGTAAAATCATTGGGGTCGTGGGCGGGAGTGATTTTTACACAACCTGTACCGAATTCCGGGTCTACCAATTCGTCAGCGATAATCGGGATTTCCCGATTCATAATTGGTAGAGTGATGGTTTTGCCGATCAATTGTTTGTAGCGATCGTCATTGGGGTTAACTGCAACTCCGGTATCGCCTAACATTGTTTCTGGGCGAGTTGTGGCTACTTCCAGATGACCACTACCGTCACTGAGAGGATAACGGAAGTACCATAAATGTCCGTCAACCTCCTCCATTTCTACTTCTAAATCAGAGACGGCTGACTGAGTACCGGGACACCAGTTAACGAGATAATTACCGCGATAAATTAAACCTGCTTCATAAAGCTGGACAAAAGCTGCGGCTACTGCTTCTGATAAACCTTCATCTAAAGTAAAACGTTGCCGAGACCAATCTGCCGAAAGACCGAGACGTTGAAGTTGATTGTAAATGCGATCGCCCGATTCTTCTCGTTGTTGCCAAGCCCGGGCTAAAAATTCTTCTCGACCTAAATCATAACGAGTCAGATTTTCGGCGCGTAATTGTTTTTCAATCAACGCTTGCACAGCAATACTAGCGTGGTCAGTTCCCGGTAAGCAAAGTGTATTGTCACCCAGCATCCGGTGATAGCGAACTAACACATCAATGAGGGACGTATTGAAAGCGTGTCCCATGTGTAAACTACCCGTTACATTCGGCGGCGGAATCACAATGCTGTAGGTTTTGCCACCTGCGGCGGGATTAGCTTGAAACACCTGATTTTCTGCCCAGAGTCGTTGCCATTTGGCTTCTGTGGTTCTGGGTTCGTACTGGGTTGACAAGGAAGTTGATGCGGTCATGAGCGAGGCGTATAGGTTTTATCTAAGATTGTGCCATACTAGACGATGAGCGCAAAACTAAACTAAGGGGTGCGAGATCCGCGCTAGTTGTGCTAATCGCTACTATTACTGGGAAATAACGCTTGTTAGTTTTGCTTTGCTCGGCTACAAACAAGGGTGTAGCAATTTTAACTATCTAGTTATTTCCACATCCTATTAACTATCTGGCAATTATTTTCCTGGACTGAGAAATTTCTTAATCTCTCCGCAGTAACAGAAGCATAAAAATTTACTTTCAGGTTGAAGTTACGGTTTGTTAGCGTCAAATTTGGCTTGTAATCCTGAATTCTGTTGCCAATCTTTTTTAGTTAGCTAGCTGACTTTCAGCAAGGATAATCTTTTTTTCTACCCTAAGTAGCAAATATTACATATTATAAATCGTTTTTTGATTCGGTGGCTAAATTATTGTAGCCAAACTGACTCAGATCCTACGTTATCAATTCGAGTGCTAAAAAGGTGATCTCGCCATGAAGTTTGTCTCTCTCGGTTATCGTCTTCTCTCTATTCTTGTGTCTGTTTCCGGAACAATTCCTGTTTGGACGAGTTTGTTTTTGGGGAAAGAAGCAACGGCGCAATCGATTATACCAGCACAAGATGGTACTGGCAGCACAGTTATCGTCGATGGTAATGAATACAAAATCGATGGGGGAACTCTTTCTGGCGATCGCACAAATCTTTTCCACAGTTTAGAAAAGTTAGGACTCAATAGCAATGAAATCGCGAATTTTCTCTCGCAACCGGAAATTCGCAACATTCTCACTCGCGTCGTTGGTGGCGATCCTTCGATTATTAATGGTTTAATCGAAGTTACTGGCGGTAACTCTAATCTCTACATTATGAACCCCGCCGGGATTGTTTTTGGTGCAAATGCGAGTCTCAATGTCCCCGGTGACTTTTTCGCGACGACAGCAACGGGAATTGGTTTTGGCGAGGGTCAGTGGTTTAATGCTTTTGGTGACAACGACTATCAAGCTTTAGTTGGTAATCCCAGTCAATTCTCTTTTGACTTAGCACAACCTGGCGTAATTGTCAATAGTGCCGACATAAAACTTCATGCTGGGCGAAATTTAACTTTACTTGGCGGGAGTGTCATTAACACCGGGACAATTCACGCTCCTGGAGGAGATATTACCATCGCCGCCGTCCCCGGAACCAACTTAGTGAGAATTTCCCAGCAAGGACAACTTTTAAGCTTAGAAGTCGCATTACCGCGAACCCCCCAAGGACAATTAGAATCGATTAATGTACTCGACTTACCCGCTTTATTAACCGGGGCTGCGGAAGCTGGAGTAGCCACAGGATTAAACGTTACACCCCAAGGCGAAGTACAATTAGCCAATTCTGGACAAATTATCCCAACAAATCCAGGAATTGCTGTAGTTTCGGGAAGCTTAGATGCAAGTAACAATACACTTTTATCTCATATACCAGAAATCAACGTTTTTGGTGAGAATGTCGGCGTAATTGATGCAAAAATTAATGCTTCCGGGACTAACGGCGGTGGTACAGTACGCATCGGTGGCGATTTTCAAGGCTTAGGTACAGTCCCTAATTCCCAGCATACCTTTGTTGGTAGCGATGTGACAATTAACGCCGATGCTTTACAAAATGGTAGCGGTGGGAGAGTCATAATTTGGGCAGATGATACCACAGCATTTTCTGGTAGTATAACCGCCCGTGGTCTGGGTACTTTTGGTAACGGTGGCTTTGTCGAAGTATCTGGTAAAGAAAACCTAATTTTTCAAGGTAATGTTGATTTAAGCGCAACTAACGGTAACTTCGGTACCTTATTATTAGACCCAGAAAATATTCTTATCGCTGATGTTGATGAAACAGAATTTGAAGCCGAACTACCAGATATTTTAGCAGGCGATTTTGACGGTGCAGATATTACAATTTCCGAAGCAATCTTAGAAGGACTTCCTGCAACGGCTGAAGTAATTCTCGAAGCTAAAAATAATATTACTATTGGTACTTTAGCAAATGGCGAACTCAAATTTGTTGATGGTCCCGGTGGCGATATTACCTTTACCGCAGATGCCGATAATAATGGTATTGGTAACTTTACCATGAATCCTGGCGATACTATTGTTGCAAAGTCGAGAAACATCAATATTTTTGCAGGTGGAGATATAACTATTGGTACGATAGATACCAGTGGTAATGGTGTTCAAGACGGTGGCGATATTACTCTTACAGTTAATGGGATAGGAAATATCACTATCGGAGACAATTCTACGATTAACTCTAGTTCAAACAGTGGTAATGGCGGTGAGATTAACTTTACTACTGATATTGGTAATATTACATTAACTGGCAATCAACGTCCTGGTAATAATTCGCAAAATGATTTATTAAATTCAAGTTCCGCTAATGGAAGTGGGGGAAATATAACTTTGCAGGTTATTAGTGATGGTTTGATAGATTTGACTGGTGAAACTTTTCCTGAAAGAATTCCGAGTAACTCCACTATTAATACAAGTGTTACTGCTAATAATGGCAATAATCAAGCTGGAGATGTAGTCTTAAGTGCGCCTAATCAAGTTATTTTTGGTTCAATTAATGCAAAAGTTAAGCCTCAAGACAATAATTCCCCAAATAATCAACAACCAGTTAGCGGAAATATTACTATTACCAGTGACGAAATTAATTATATCGGTGAGCCAGGAGAAGTTCAAGGTAGCGGTGTACTTACATTAGCACCATTTACCCCAGGTCAAAATGTCCAAATAGGAGGTATAGTAGACCCAGGTGTCGATACTTTAGCTTTAACTGAAGATGAGTTTGCTGCTTTTGATTTAACTAGCTTTAATTCTCTGACTCTTGGTGGCGAAAATAGCGGTGCAACTACAATTGCAAGCGACTTTGCTTTTAATAATTTACCTTTAGAAATTTTAGCTCCTAACGGCTCAATTGATGTTGACGGACAAATTACCGGAACAGGTTCGACATCAGTTACCCTGGATGCAGGGCAAATTTTCCTGAATAATAATATTGTTACTGACGGTCAAGATATTACTATTACTAGTACGTTGGGAGATATTGATACAACCGCAGGAACTCTCGACACTAGCAATGACTTTGAACAAGCAGGAAATATTACTTTATCTGCGAATAATGGTAATATTTTTACTGCCGATTTGCTGGCTAATATTGATGGTGGAGAAAACGGAGGAGATGGGGATGGGGGAAATATTACTTTAGCTGCGGATGGTGAAATTGATACGACAGCAGGTGAAGTTAATGCAAGTTCCATTAATGGTAATGGTGGGATAATTAACTTTACTACTAATACTGGCGATATTACGACGGCTAATGTATCTTCTGAGTCGCAGACTGACGGTATTGGTGGAGATATTAGTCTGAGTGTGACTGAAGGTGCTGGTAATATTAATACCACAGCCGGGGAATTGCGATCGCTCTCGGAAACGGGTACGGGTGGTGATGTTTCTTTAGCTACTCAAACTGGTAATATCCAAACTGGGGCTATTTCTTCTGGTTTCACTAGCAATGGGATTGGTGGAAATGTCACAATTACTACTCAAGGTGGGGATATTATTACTAATGACAGGATTTCTGCTGATACTGATGAAGGTGGTTCGACTGCGGGTAATATAAGTTTAAGAGTGGAAGCTGGTTTGGGAAGCATTGATACTCGCGGGGGATTTTTGGATGCTAGTTCGGCTTCTGCTGATGGTGGTAATGTCGAAGTATCGACTACTGGTGGTAATATCTTTACTGGGGTGATTTTGTCTAAGTCTTTTGCTGATGGGGATGCAGGAGATGTTACTCTCAATGTTGAGAATACTGTCGGTGAGATTAATACTACCGCAGGACAAATTGATGCGAGTTCTGGTGGTAATGGTGGGAATGTTTCGGTTTCTACTAATGGTGGGAATATTACCACTGGTGACTTATTTGCAAATTCCTCTGGTGATGGGGATGCAGGAGATGTTACTCTCAATGTTGAGAATACTGTCGGTGAGATTAATACTACCGCAGGACAAATTGATGCGAGTTCTGGTGGTAATGGTGGGAATGTTTCGGTTTCTACTAATGGTGGGAATATTACCACTGGTGATTTGTTTACGAATTCTACTGGTAACGGTAATGGGGGGAATATTGCTGTTACGATTGACGGAGTTACGGGAATTATTGATACTAGCGGAATTACCGGAGGTAGTTTAAATTCTAGCTCAGTTGATGGTAATGCTGGTGATGTGGAATTAAGCGCCCCAGACTTGGTAATTTTTGATGAGATAATTGCTACTGGTGCGGTAGGTACAGGCAATATTACCATTACTGGTGATGAAATCGATCGCGAGGGAAATCGTCAGATTTCTGGAAATGGGATCTTGACATTGCAACCGTTTAATGATAACCAAAATATAATTCTCGGTGGTACAGACGATACAGGTGAGGATAGTTTAGATTTAACCATAACTGAACTGGATGCGATCGCCGATGGCTTTACAGAAGTGATTTTTGGTAAAGAAGAGGGTACGGGTGCGATCGCCATTGGAACCGCCGATGTAGTAGACTTTGAAGACAAGACTTTCGACGTAACTATTCGCGGAGGAAACTTAAGCTTCACAAACGGGATGATCCTCGGCGATAATACTACTTTAACTCTCCAAACAGCTACAGTTACTAGCGCCGCTACGGGTACAGATATAATTATCGGCGGAAATGGTATTCTAGATTTGAATATTTCTGGTTCGGTAGGTACAGAAGCAAATCCTCTAGAAACAGCTATTAGTCAGTTTATCGTTACCAATGTCACTGGAGATTTATATCTTAGAAATGCAACAGCCTTAGATTTGGGTACTTTTAACGTTACTGGTAATCTGGGAATTAGTACCCTCGACGGGAATATTACTGATAGTGGTTTAATAACTGTTGGTGGTGACAGTATCTTTACCACTTTTGGTGAGAATGACGACATCATTTTAGATCAGTTGGCTGTCGCTGGTACGATTAGTTTAAATACCAATGGTATTGAGGGAAATGCAACATTAAATAGTCAAGATGCAGTTACTTTAGCAGCTTCTAACGTTGGTGGAAGTTTGAATGTCACTGCTGGTGAAGGAATTACAGCAGTTGGGGAGATAAATGTCGGTAATAATCTCGATCTTACTGCGGCTGGCGACATTTCCGACAGCGAAACGGGTAGTTTCACCGTTATAGGAAACGCAACTTTCGACGCGGGTAGTTTTGACATCACCCTGGATAACGCTAACAACGATTTCAATACGGTTTCCGTCATTAACGCGGAAAATGTCACCCTCAACGACATCAGTAATATAGATTTAGGTTTATCTAATATTACCGGGACATTTGACGTAACGGCTGCTTCAATTACAAATAGCGGTATTTTAACAGTCGGTGGTAACGCTAACTTTACTACAACTGGAGAAGGGTTAGGTACGGTTAACTTTAATAATACTGGTACGACCGTCTTAGGTGATAGTCTTATCGGTGGTGACTTTAACCTTAATTCCCAAGGAGATATTTCTCAAACCGATACAAGTGCAGTACAAGTTGCCGGAACTATTAATATAGATACTCAAGGTACAATTACCTTGGAAAATCCTGAGAATATTTTATTCGGTTTACCTATACCCGACGGAGAAGGAGATGTCGTTATTACCGCTGTCGGTGTCGTGACAATACCAGAATTAGATGTACCACGAAATCTTACCGTTAACAGTTTGGCATCCGGACAAGGATTTGCACAAGCATTTACAGGAGAGGCGATCGCGTTAAATAATCAAAATAATTCGTTTGGTGGTACAGTTACGTTTAATACGGCTAATTCTGGCTTAACTACAATTGAAGCTACGCCCGGTATTAACCAAAATGGTACTGTTACTGTAGCCGGAAGTACGACTCTCAATGCGACTACCCAAGGAGATATTAATCTTCCTGACGCTAATAATCAGTTTACTAATTTACGCATCACGGGAAAGGATGTCACGATTGTCGATAATAATCCTGTCAGTCTCGATACTGCAAATATTTCCGGTAATCTTGACGTAACTGCAAATGGTGTCATTAGCGACAACGGTATTCTCAATGTTGCAGGAATTACGACTTTAGACGCTAAAAATAACGATATTATCCTGGATAACAATCATGACTTCAACATTCTTTCCGTTGTTAGTGGGGGAAATGTCTTAGTTAATGATATCAACGATCTTCAGTTAGCAGATGCGACAACTACGGGTGATTTTGCAGTAACATCTGGTGGTGGAATTACAGCTAGGGGTATTCTGGATATCGGTGGAAATCTGAGTTTAACTGCAAATGGAATCATTGATGACGTTGAGACGGGAATTTTAACGGTATCGGGAAATACTCTCCTCGATGCTGGTAACTTTGACATTACTCTCGATAACGCTAACGACTTCAATATCGTTTCTGTAGTTAGCGGTGAGAATGTTACCTTGAATGACATCAATGATCTTAACTTAGGTGAGTCGAATGTCGGAGGAAATTTAAGTGCGATCGCCACAACGGGAAACATCACCGACAGTGGTACAGTTAATGTAAGCGGAAATGCTAGCTTGACAACTCAAGCGACAAACGGATTTATCGATTTAGACTCGTTAGCAGTCAATAATTTAATTAGTCTGAATACTTTCGGGGATGCGTCGATAACTAACGCTACTGATGTTAACTTTGCTACCTCGAATGTCGGAGGAAATTTAAGTGCGATCGCCACAACGGGAAACATCACCGACA